>JAFXLS010000140.1 GCA_017530965.1 Fibrobacter sp. | reverse complement strand
GAAGAAATCCGCCGCACGCTTCCGGAACTGCCGGATGCCCGCCGCAAGCGCTTCATGGACGACTTCGGTGTTTCCGAATACGACGCCATGGTGCTGACCGAAGACCGCGACGTGAGCGAATGGTACGACACCGCTGCGAAGAACTGCAAGAACGGCAAGGTGCTCGCCAACTGGGTGATTACTGAACTCCTCGCCAAGGTGAAGGAACTCGAAGGCGGCCTCAACGCCCTCAAGATCAAGCCCGAAGACCTCTGCAAGCTCGTGAACCTGATTGCCGATAACACCATCAACGGAAAGATTGCAAAGACGGTCTTCGCCGAGATGTTCGAGACCGGCAAGGATCCTGAAGCCATCGTGAAGGAAAAGGGCCTGGTGCAGGTGACCGACACCGGCGCTATCGAAGAAGTGGTCCGTGCCGTGTGTGCCGAAAACGCAGCCCAGTTCGCCGAATTCAAGGCAGGCAAGGTGGCACTCAAGGGCTTCCTCGTGGGTATGACCATGCGCAAGTCCGGCGGCAAGGCTAACCCGGGCCTCGTGAACCAGATCCTCGACAAGCTCGCGAAGGAATAATGAGTAAGTTCGTTCTTGTTGTGGTTATAGCGCTCCTGTCCGCAGGGGCGTCTTTTGCCGCAGACAAGCTCGACAAGTACGACAGCGCCTACGTCAGTACGTTGAACATGACCGATGCCGAAGCTGCTGAACTTTATGGCGTCGACAGTACCAAGCTGAATGAGGGTCCGACTCTCCAGGAACTCAACGAAGAAAATCCGACCTACGTTAAGCGCGAATACAACCACCGCCAGCAAGTCATTGTCGGCAGCGTGGTGATGCTTTGTGTCGCTGTCGCCATGGTGCTCATGAACAATTATAACCCGAAGCGATGATTCTACGGATCAATCAAATTTCAGCCGCTTTTATAGCGGCTTTTTTAATACTATACAGACTGTATAGTATTTTAATTTCTCACTTAAAAAGTGGCTGTAAAATATGCGAATTTTCATGTAAAATTGTAATTTTTGTATAGAATTACATTGATTTTAAATTAGAGAAAAGGTATATTAATAAACATGAAATCGATACTCGAATATAAGGACTATCGCCTGTATATACAGGATTACTACGACGAGCGCAAACGCTTGGGTGCGTTCTCGTGGCGAGAGTTCTGCAAGAGTGCCGGCTTTACTTCGCCGAACTTCTTGAAGCTTGTCTGCCAGGGCGAAAGCAGGTTGGGCAAGCCAAAAATCGAAAATGTCGCGAAAGCCTTGGGACTTGTCGGTTTTGAAAAAGATTACTTCCACGAAATGGTAACGTTCTGCAACGCCAAAAAAGATTCTATCAAGAAAGCTGCACTTCTTGAAATGCAGAAGATTGCGGTGGAACATAGCATGCGTGTCGTTGACAGCGAAGCATTCCAGTATTATGAATCCTGGAAGTACCCCGTACTCAGGGAACTTGCCCCGATGATGCCTGGAGCCAACCCACGTGATCTTGCCGAAGAATGCAAGGAGCATGTATCAGCCGAAGAAGTGCGCGATATCTTGAATTTCTTGGTTAAGGCAGGATTCCTGAAAAAAGACGGAGACAAGGTCTATTCGCAAACAGAACAGAACGTTATCGGTTCTAAAGAGGCTTTGCCCATAGCCATTCGTACCATGCACAAAGAAATGGCGAACATGGCGGCTCGCGCAGTAGAACGCTATTCTCCGGACGAACGTTATTTTAGCGGGCTTACGCTTGGCGTGAACGAAGAAGCGAGCCGAAGAATTGTCGACGAGCTAGAAGCCTGTGGCAAGAAAATTCTATCCATTGCTAACGAATACAAAGCTTCAAACCAAGTTTGTCGAATTAATTTCCAGTTTTTCCCGTTTACGGATAAGATAAAGGAGAAACTCCATGTTTAAGAAGTTTGCTCTTGTCTCAGGTTCTCTGTTTTTGATACTTGTGATTGCGTGTTCCGGTGGAGGATCGGTGGATCCCAATACCATGGCGGAAAACACTAACGCGTTGAATCCGTTGAGTAGTGACTCGTCGAACGATGTTGCGGACGTATCTAGTTCGAGTTCGTTGGACATTGGCATTATAGATGCCAATGTCCAATGTCAAAACGAACGCATAATGGATGACACCTTGGTTGTTTCCCGTGGAGAAAGGATTCCTCCGTTTACTTACAGGTATGTCGGTACCGATCGGACAACCTTTACCATTGAAAACATTTCGCTCACATGTGGTATTGAAATTGACACCCTTAATGTCCACGTTTTGGGAGATACGGTTGTTGTAAAGGCGAAATACGATTATACGAATGCACAGAGGTGTATTTGCAAGTCCAGGATTGATTTCGCCGTAGATAACGATGAGGCCTACACCCATGCGACATTACTCTACTTTGATAACGGTAATGGATCTCTTACGCCGGAAATCATGGACATTGTCGATGCGGAATAAGGCATTCATTCAAGGACTTCATTTATAGGAGGATAATGATATGAAAAAAATCATTGCATGTACAGCCATGCTGTCACTTATGTTTATTGCCTGCGGGAACGAATCCAGCACGAATGCCAGAGGGCAGGATTCGGCTATCCCCAATAGCGGCGTTACCAATAGTGCTATTGGCAGAAAAGATGCTGTCAAGACCGCCGTTGCTAATACGGGTCCCTGCAGCATGAACAACGCCAATGCCGGTAACAAAGCCTACTTGACGAATACGGAAAATGTCGGTTACCAGATTGTTATTCCGGACATAGACGTGGACTTTGAATACCATAACGACGAAGTGCAGATTGAGCGCGTGGGGGATACCCTGCGAATCGTGCCGGATAGTGATTCCGTATTTTCTCTGAATTGGATATGCTACGCATATTATACGTTTGACCTTCCGGCTTCAGAAAAGGATATCAATTACTTCGAATTCAAAGGAAATGTCTTTGATGTAATTCCGGGCCCAGCCCCCGAAAAGGCTCCCGATACATTGTGATATCTTTGCTATATTTGGGGCCATGAAGTACACAGACGAAGCAAAACAGAATTTCAAGGCCCTCTCCAATAACCCTTATCCTGGACGTGGAATTGTTCTCGGCGAAAGTGCCGACGGCAAGTCCTACGTGCAGGTCTACTGGATTATGGGCCGTAGCGTGAATAGCCGTAACCGCGTTTTCGAAATCGAAGCCAAGACCGGCTTCATGAAGACCAAGGCCTTCGACGAATCCAAGCTCACGGACCCGCACCTGATTATCTACTACCCGGCACGCCACACGGCCGACGTCCAGATTATCACCAATGGTGACCAGACTGACACGATTTATAACGCCATCAAGCTCGGCGGTACCTTCGAAAGCGCTCTCGCTACGCGCCAGTACGAAGACGATGCTCCGAACTTCACGCCGCGTATTTCCGGTATCCACTACAAGAATGCCCAGCCCGCCGTTTACAAGCTCTCCATTCTCAAGAGCCGTAATAACTGCGAAGACGCCGGCTGCGAACGCATGACGTTTGAATACGAGAAGGCTTTGCCCGGTCTCGGCCACTTCATCAGCACCTACGAAACTGATGGCAGCCCGATTCCGTCTTTCAACGGATTCCCGAAGCTGATGCCGATTTTCGACAATGCCGAAGACACACTCAAGAAGTACTGGGCCGCCCTCGACAAGGACAACAAGGTCTCCCTGATGGTCAAGTGGATTGACAAGAAGACCTTCAAGGCTAAGACCTTGATTGTGAACAAAAATAAGTAATTATTGTTGTCTTTTATTTCTCCACCACGTTCCCGAGGATGTGGTGGATTTTTTTGATGCCGTCGAATGCCGAGGGACTGCTGATATAGTAGAAGATTTGCTCCACGAGCGCGTCGGTGTTGAAGTCGTAAGAGGGAATGCGCAGCAGGTAGCTTTCCATGGAGTTGTCGAAGGCGATGTAGGTCGGCCCGATGTTTGGCTCGGGGATTTCCATGTTGTTTTCTTCGACCATTTCCATGAAGATTCCCGCGACTTCGTCGTTCACGCAAATCCAGGGCATGTTGTTGCCGTTTTTCGCCTGGAATTCTAGGGCGCGTTCAGCTAGCGTCTTTAGCTTTTCCTTTTCAAGGGTGCGAGCCATGATTTCCACGGAGAGCTTTTCGACTTTCTTACGGGCAATTTGTTTGTAATCCCAGGGGCTTGCGAATTCTGCATCCACGTAGGGGTGCACCACGAGTCCTGATTCTTCGAGACCGGTGAGGCGGTCCTTGGACCAGGAACTGTTGTGGTACGGCGAAAAATATCCGACTTCGGTCACGCCGAGGCCCAGCAAGTAGCGGCCGATTTCTTTGCCGGGTGTCTTGCCGAAGGTGGAGTTGAAGAAAATCCAGTTGTCCTTGCGCAAGAAGCTGCGGGGAACGGCATCGATGGGGTGTTCCCACCATACGGCCACGGGGAATTTGGCGTCGGCGAAGAATGTCAGAAGCGGCCTGAAGTTCTGTACCAAGAGCGTCGAAAGCACGGCTCCCACGGCGTTTGGGTGTTCCGATAATTTGCATGGCTTGCCGCTGCGGTCAATAAGCTTGCCCGAGGCGTCGTTGATGCCGAACAGGGTCAGCTTATAATGGTTCTTACCTGCGGTCTTGTAAATCAGTCGCAAGAAGTCCAGCTCGCGTTCACTTTCGGCGCTGAATCCGCCCCAGCTGTTACAGCGAGTGACGAAGATGAGTTCGCTGAGAGGCGCGTCGTCCTTCTTTTGCTGCATGCGGTAGAAAAGGTACTGGCGTCCTTCCTTTTTCAGGATATTGCGGGCGACCTTTTCTTCCAGGAACTTGCGGAGTGTTCCCTGCGACACGTTGTAGCGTGCGGAGAGTTCCTTGGAAAGTGGAAGCGGTTGCGAGGGCTTCAGGTAGCCTTGCGCAAAGTCGCGCTCGAATGCCTTGGCGAGCTTTTCGGAGACGGTCTCGTGAACGTAGGGTACCTTGGTCCGTAGGGGAGATGTGCCCCAGAAGCAGCCCTTTCCCTGGATTTTGCAAATTTTTCCAACGGATTCCAGCTCGGCGAGCGCCGCCTGCACCGTGCCCGACGAAGCTCCGAAGCTCTTGATCATGGAACGCACCGATGGGAGTCGGTCGCCCTCGGCGAGGTTCATATCGAGCAAAGCCTTGATAATCCGCTGTTTCATGTTGGGTAATATAACAACAAAAAGACCCGCACAGGGGAGGTTCCTATGCGGGCCGGGGTTGTTTGGGGTTGGATGAATTAGAAGGTAAAGTCTACCTGGTAGTTGGCCTTGCTGTTCGGGTTCACGCGAGCGCCCTTGGCATTGACTGTTCCGCGGACTTCCTTGTTCTGAAGCTTGGCGCGGTTCTGAAGAATGCCTTGTGTATTGCTGCTAGAGCTGAACTGGTTGAATTCGCTGCTAGAGCTAGTCGGATTGTCCTGTGTGCTGCTGGAAGAAGCCGGGGTTGCGCCGTTCTTAAATTCGGCGTCGCCAGCGGCATCCTGAGGAACCTGACCGTTGAAGCTTTCTTCTCCCTTCTTTGTAAGGGCGAGGATAACCATGCCATCTTTCGGGTAAATGTTTTTCGAGCTAATGTAGACGCGGTTCTTGTCAAATGTCCAGTTGCCCTTGAGCCAACGGGCGGTATTGAAATCGTCAAAGTTGTCAGCCCATTCGAGCGTGAAATCGCTGCCGTTAGGACCTTCGCCCGGAGTGTAGTTATAAACTTTAACCCAGTTGATGAACTGGTATACCGGCAAAATGGCGTCGTTCCACGGACCGACCCAGCCTGCATCTTCATGAGACCAGAGATTGAATCGCAGTCCCTGTTCTCTTTTCTTTAAGTCTTCGACCTGGTTCTTGTCATTTTGGCCATTTACGGTCCTGCGGACTTCTCGGCCGTCAATTGACCAGGAAACATAATTCGGAGTCCATTCCATGGCGTAGGTATGGAATGATTCGTTTGAGGCTGGCGAAATCACGTGGCTAGGATCGGCACTTTGAATCTTGGTGTTTTCACCAGGACCGTATCCTGTAATGATGTTGGACTGGAATTTACCCGGATCCTTACCGAGAATTTCGATGTCGACTTCGACCCACGGTTCCGGGGCGCCCAGGTAGGAGTCGTTGTGGTAGAGGAACATGGAGCTGACCGTGCCGGAGCCTGCGGCCATTTTCATGCGGGCTTCGAACTTACCGTACATCCAGGTCTGTTTTGTATAGAGCTCGGCGCCGGTATAATCTCTGTCGTCTATAGTTTGTGCCATAGTTGCTACCGCCGCGAGTGCGAGTACGGAAAGAGTCGTTTTAAGATGCATTATGCCTCCGATTAACACATCCACATCACCGGTAATGAATTTATAAAGAAAAAAATGACACTGCAATATCTGCAAATGTCATAATGTCAAAGGTGTATCAACAGAATTATTGACAGGGAGAAGTCTCTCCCTGATTACAGCCCCTGCTGCGCAGGGTCTTCCATCACCCTCACGCCTAGGGACTCCGCCCCTAAAACCCCGGAATGTGAGAAAAAATTTGCTTAAAGATCCAGCGACTCTTGAGCAGAAACTTCTGCAAGTGCTTTAGGAATCGCCTTGTGAAGCATCTCGTAGGCGGTGCGCGTGGCGGTACGGCCACGCGGCGTTCTCGCGAGGAGCCCCTTGCGAATCAAATACGGCTCATAGACTTCTTCGAGGGTGTCCGGCTCCTCGCCGAGCGCAGCCCCGATGGTGCCCAGCCCCACGGGGCCACCGCCGAATTTATCGATAATCATCGAGAGGATTTTGCGGTCCATGTGGTCTAGGCCTTCACCATCGATTCCGAGCATTTCAAGCGTCTTGGAAGCCGACATCAAGTCGATGACGCCGGTGCCTCGCACCTGGGCGACATCTCGGCAGCGCCGAAGAACACGGTTTGCAATACGCGGCGTGCCGCGGCAACGACCGCTCAAAAGTTTGGCCGCATCTTCTTCGAGCCCCACGTTCAAAATCTTCGCGCTACGCATCAGAATACTCTTGATGTCGTCTTCGTCGTAGAGTTCCAGGCGATACTGCAAGCCGAATCGGTCGCGCAGCGGGCTTGTCAAAAGGCCACTGCGGGTTGTTGCCCCCACCAGCGTAAAATGTTTGAGCGGCAAGTTCACGCTGCGAGCCGCTGGCCCAGAATCCAGCATAATGTCAAGCCTGAAATCTTCCATAGCGGGGTAGAGGTATTCTTCCACCACGCGGTTCAGACGGTGAATTTCGTCGATAAACAAGATATCGTTTTCTTGCAGACTCGTTAAAAGTCCGGCAAGGTCGCTCGCCTTTTCAAGCACCGGACCGCTCGTAATATGAATATTCACGCCCATTTCTTTAGCGATAATTCCGGCCAAAGTCGTCTTGCCAAGTCCCGGAGGACCGCAAAAAAGGCAATGATCCAGCGAATCGCCACGGTGTCTCGCAGCTTCAATCGCAATCGAAAGGCTTTCCTTGATGTTCTTCTGTCCGGTAAATTCTTCAAGAGAAGGCGGTCTCAGGGATCGCTCTACATCGCTTTCGTCGCCGGTACGGCGTTCAGGAGATATGATTCTTTGATCGTCCATTTATAAATCCTGCATTTTCATGGATTGCTTCGTCGAGCTAGACTCTCCTCGCAATGACGTGCTTATAAATACTTCAAAGCTTCGGGAATAAGGGTTGCCGCATCCGCAGAATCGCCCAAGATTTCAGCAGCCTTCATCACGGCCTTTTCTGCTGCTGGATCCTTCACGCCAAGCGTATGTAAGGCAAGAACCGCTTCCATCTTCGGGCCGGTGAGAGCGCCCATACCTGTAATGCCGGAGCCTTCCACATCACCCAAGGCCTGCATCATGGCTCCCGCCTTATCCTTGAGTGTTAGCACCATCTGTTCGCAAGTCTTTTTGCCAAGCCCCTTGATCTTGCCGAGGGCGCTCTTGTTGTCGCTTGCAATCATGTTCAAAAGGTCTGCGGGGGAGCTTCCGCTCAGAATACGCTGGGCAAGCTTCGGACCTACGCCGTTCACTTCGAGCAACATGATAAAGGTCTCTTTCTCGGTCTTGTCGGCAAAACCGAACAGCGTCATGGAATCTTCGCGCACCACCAGGTTTGTGTAGAGAGTCACTTCGCTTTCCACTTCGGGCAATTTACCTGCCGTGTAGGCCGAAATATTCACGCCGTAACCCACGCCGTTTACATCCACGACCACGAAAGTGGGGGACTTTTCAATCAAAATTCCACGAATCCGTTCAATCATTGTTTACAACGCCTCAAAATAGCCTTAAATCATAAACATCTGTTCACTGCACAAATATATACTAATTTAGCCGATTTTGTCAAGCCAAATCACATTTTTTACAAAAAAAATTATATATTTTCTCAAAAAAGGGGTTTTGTCTTTAATGAAGTCTAGGGGGGCTTTCATGAAAAATACACTTAAATACTTTTTTGGGGTTTTTCTCCTATTTTCTGTTTGCGCATGGAGTAGGGCATCTGATATCCTCATCGTTGTTGACGATGAAATGATAAAAGACAACGAAATCAGGAATGCCATAGACACCTATACAGATGACATTTGGAATACTTATCAAGTAAATGCCTCTGTCATATCTTTCAAATCCCAGAAGAACGGTGGGAAAGTCACCGACCTAAAAGAAATACTCGTGAGCAAGAAGGATTCCATCACGGGAGCCATTTTCGTTGGAGACATTCCGCGAGCTCAATTTGAATTCTACCAGAAAACAGAATATGGATTCCGATACCAACGTTGGGTAACAGACTTTTACTTCATGGATCTTGACGGTGTTTGGAAAGACACTGCTGCCGGAGGCCCCGAAGCCTATGGCGGAAAGTTGTTTGAAACCACCACGACAACGTTAAACTTTGATGTACGCGACGGTTCTCCGATACCAGGGAAAGTACCGGCGGATAGTTTTTCAATTGCATATTCCGGATACCTCAAATCTCCAGTCACCGCACTTTGTTCCCTGCAACTTACCACGGACAACGACAGGCGCCTTTGGATTAATGATTCCCTGCTCATTGACGCATGGTTCAACAACTGGGACATTCCATATTACAGCGCTTTTCAATTCAAGAAAGACAGTCTCTACAAATTCAAACTAAACTATGCAGAGGAATATGGCGCCGCTTATCTTACACTAAAATGGAAATGCGGGAATAATGCCTCCTATGAACCACTCCCTGATTCCGTTTGGCGTCAAAACGACAAGAGCACACCCGGTCTCAACCAAACCTATTACGGAAATATCTTCATGAAGGATTCGCTCCCCGAAGAAGACGTAAAGCACCTTTGGATTTCTGGAAAATCCAATGGGGTTTTTGATGGGCACTATTCCAAAAGTGGCGCAGTTTCTGATTCCTTTGAAATATGGGTTTCTCGAATTGACCCCAACACGGCAGGTTTTTACGGCAACCCCAAAACACTTTTACTGAACTATTTCCAGAAAATCCACAACTACTACATCGGTGTGTTCAAGAAACGTACGCGTAGTGCCATGTTCCTAACAGAGGAAGGAGGCCTAAACAATCCTCTAGACCAGAAATTCGTTGATGGCTTGAGTCTCCTTTATTCCCCAGACTCCCTTGATAAGTCTATCGCTGACGGGCAGGAATATCTAGACAACATAAAATCAGATAAGTATGATTGGGCCCTTTACGGCGGGCACGGAGGCCAGACTGGCCTTGGAAACGGGCTGGATATAACACGAGTGGAAAGAAACATGAGCGTGTCACCGAGATTCTTCCACTTTGCCTGCTGTGGTCCACTTACCTGCTATGATTTCTACGGCAACGCCAATAGTGCCTCTGTTGGGAGCGAGCATATCTTTAACACGATTAACGGCGGTTTTGTAAGTATCGGTTCATCCAAAACCAGCGGAAGCGACCAAATGGATGGTTTCATGTACTACGCCTTTGAGCACAAATTCATTGGCGAGTCGTTCCGAGAATGGCTGAACGAAAGGGTGAAAAGGAACCAGTACGGTAACAAGGAGGACCTTTTCGATTGGTTCTATGGAGAATCGATTATCGGAGATCCGATGCAAAAACTGGCAGTGCCAGAACAAACAACGATTCGCATCCATAAAGCCAAAGCACAACAGAAGCCACAAAAAAGCGGCAAGCTGTATGATCTTTTGGGAAGAATCAAAGGCTTTTTCAACATCCAGTAATCAACACTTCAGAGCCAATTCTCGAACCGTGTCAAGACAAATTTATCAGATTTTTCCAATTTGGAATATTCGACATGTGTTTTTTTGTTAAAAAAGATGTATTTTCTTTTTGGTGGACGCTTTAGTTACGATATTGATTATTTTGGGGTCAATTCTGATGGTGGTAAACATCGTCAGGTATTTCTTTTTTGTCAAAAGCACCCACGATGTGCTTTCGGCAGGGAGTCTTCGTGACCGCGTCTGGAAAATTATTGCCGGAATCTTGCTGTGCTTTTTCTTGATGGGCTACCTGTTCAGTGCGTTTGTGGGGGAGCCGGACATTGTGATGGCGATGATCCTCTTTGGCGGGAGCGTTTTTGTAGCCATAGTTCTGACACTTATGTTCCGGTTGCTTGAAACCGCTAAATCCAGAAGTATCGATATTGCTGAGGTTCTGGTGGGCGTTATCGATGCCCGTGACCCGAACTTGAACGGCCACAGCCGCCATGTGCAACGCTTGACCATGCTTTTCTACGAATATCTGCCTGCGTCCATCAAGCGTGGCATCAATCCGGTTAGCTTGGAATATGCGGCTTTGATGCATGATGTGGGCAAATTGGGCGTTCCGGAGTCTATCTTGAACAAGCCCGCTCAATTGGATCCGGACGAATGGGTTGTTATGAAGCGTCACCCTAAAGTTGGCGTCAAGATTTTGCAACCGCTCCAGACTTTTGGACATATCATGAGCTGGATTCTTTACCATCATGAACGAATCGATGGCCACGGTTACTACAGCTGTCCGGGCGACAAAATTCCGTTGCCCGCTCGAATTATTTCCATTGCCGATACATATTCGGCCATTACCATGCGTCGCTCCTACAAAGCGCCCAAGACTCACGAAGACGCTCTCCAGATTATCAAGGATGTGGCTGGCACGCAGCTGGACGCCGAACTTGTCAAGTATTTTTTGACAATCCCCAAGGAAAGATTGATTCAGTGCATTCCCGAACAGGTGAAGTACTGAGAAGCCTTATAAGTAAAGTAGGCGGAAGACCTCCTTCTTTTCGAGATTGTTTAGTTTACATAATCCGCATTATCGGCAACAAAGTGTAGGAATGTTGGGGAGGGGTTTCAAGGGCCTTGTTTTGATGCACAACCGAGTTCCACCTGGTGTGAAAACGACTTCCACCTAGGAACTTTCGGATCAGCTGGGCTACGGACTGGTCGGAACCAGTCGAACATGTCCCAACGAGCGTACACGTCTCATAGATTCTCCGACACAAACTGGACGGCGTAAGGTGCCAAATTTGCCGAAATTCGGCAAGAATCGGCAAATGTCGCACTGGATACCGTCTGTAAGGATAACAGATGATGTCTGAAGTCGAACTGCTGGAACCTATGGCCGTATCGACGGTCTATTAGGGTCAGCTAGTGGAACTTTTGTTTGCCCCAAGTGGAAACATACCGTGCTTTTCTACAGGCCTTTAAGGCTGTTTGGAGCCTATTTATATGCATATTTTTGTTATATTGTCAATTGATGAATAAATTCAAGTCTAGAACATTTTTGGTGCTCCTTGCGGCATTGGCATGCCTAGCACTTTTTTTCTCGGGCTGTGCGGCTGCCAAGAAACTTTCTGCAGCTGATATCCTTTCCAAGACTAAATTGGAATTCGTGAGCATGTCCCTGGATTCGGCTACGCTCAACAAGGATCTTTTCCCGAAATCGGATGACTTGATGAAGGGGCTTTTGCCGAATCCCCACGTGGTTGCCTTGGTGCAGGATTTTGCCCGAGGAATCCTCGAAAAAGAAATCGGCAAGGCTTACTTGACTGTCGGCTTGAACGCCAAGAATACGGGCGAAGATACCCTTTGGATCCGTGGATTGATGGCAAACCTGGTGCTGGATTCCCTGATGGAACTCCCTGTAGCGCTTCGTGATTCCGTGAAGCTGGTTCCGGGCGATAACCAGGTGATTCTGGTGACTGAAATGCCCATTGACCGTCGTATTTTCAAACTCATGGATGTAAACGTGGTTCATATTGTGGGCCGTATGGATGTGGCGCTGAAGGCTCAGGCTGAAGCGTTCACGTTGGATTTTGACATGGATCGTAAGATTAGCCAAGAAGAGAAGCAGGCTCTTGCTGACAAGGCCCGCACCTCGGTTCTGGACAATATTGTAAGCGATTGGGTAGGAGCAATCGGATTTTAGAGGATTTTATGCGCACTTTTGTACCTGAAAATTTTAATGTAGACAACGTCAAGGAAGTTGAAAAATTATACCAGAGCCTTCTGGATGAAAATATCCCGAACTCCCCTGATGCTCTCCGTGCCTGGATTTTGAAGTGGAGCGAGCTGGGTTCGGTCCTTTCGGAGGTTTCTTGCCGCCGTTACGTGGCCATGACCGTGAATACCAAGGACGAAGCCGCCGCCAAGGCCTATGAAGATTTTGTCAGCAATGTGGATCCGCTTTCTAATGAATTCAGTGACAAGCTGAACAAGAAGCTGATGGCCCACCCTGCTAAGGACCAGCTGAAAGATGAATTCGGCGTGTGGTTCAAGAGCGTGCAGGTGTCTCTGGACCTGTTCTCCCCCGCCAACATACCCCTTGAAACTGAAGAAACCATTGCCATTCAGGCTTACCAGAAGATTACCGGTGGCATGAGCGTGGAATTCGATGGCGGCGTCAAGACGATGCAACAGTTGAGCGCCTACCTGGAAAAGACCGACCGCGACTTGCGCGAGAAGGCCTTCCGCACCATGTGGGACCGCCGCCTCAAGGATAAGGATGCCCTCGATGCATCCTTTGATAAGCTTTTCCAGATTCGCAATAAAATCGCGAAAAACTCTCACTGCAAGAACTTTATCGACTATATTTTCTTGGCCAAGCGTCGATTCGACTACACTCCGGCCGACTGTAAGAATTTCCACGAGAGCGTCGAAAAGTTGGTGCTCCCGCTCCTTAAAGAAATCTACAAGAAACGTGCCCAGAAAATGGGGCTCAAGACGCTTCGTCCGTGGGATTTGAGCGTGGATCCCCTGAATCGTGCTCCGCTAAAGCCTTACAGCAACGGTGACGAACTCATCGAGAAGGTGGACCAGATTTTTGAATCCATTCATCCGCAGGCCGGCAAGTGGGCTCGCGAAATGCAGGCAAAGAAGCTTATCGATCCGGATAGCCGTTTGGGCAAGGCTCCGGGTGGTTACCAGATCGGTTTTGACGAAAGCCGTCTCCCCTTCATCTTTATGAATTCGGCGGAAACCGACCGCGACATTTACACGCTGCTGCATGAATCGGGCCATTCCTTCCATCAGTACGCCCTGGCAAATCAGCCGATTTTAGCCTACCGCGATGTTCCCTCTGAATTCGCCGAAGTGGCCAGCATGAGTATGGAACTTATTGGTACGAGCAACCTGAAACCCTTCTATGGCAACGATGAAGAGGCTATCCGCCGCAGTATCGAAGGCGAACTGGAAGACGTGATATGGCTGTTCCCCTGGGTAGCAAGCATCGACAGCTTCCAGCATGAACTTTACAGCCGTCCGAACCATACGGCCAAGGATCGCGAAGAGATTTGGAAGGGTATCATGGACCGCTACGATGCCGGTGTGGACTATTCCGGCTTAGAGGCTGTTCGCAACAACCTGTGGCAGAAGCAGTTGCACCTGTTCGAATGCCCGTTCTACTACATTGAATACGGAATTGCTCAGCTTGGCGCGCTCCAGGTTTGGGCAAACTTCAAAAAAGACCCGAAAAAGGCCATTGATGACCTGTTCAAGGCCGAAAGTTTGGGCGACAGCCGCCCGTTGCCGGAGCTTTTTGCCGCTGCAAATATCAAGTTTGACTTCACAGCAAAGACGATTGAACCGCTTATGCAGGTCGTGTGGGACGAATTGAGTCGATTGTAGGTGTACAATGTCAATATTTTTTGCTTTTTTTGCAAAAAATTGCAAAAAAACGGCAAAAATGGTTGACAAACGAAAAATAAAATGGTATATTTGGCGCACATCCTGGAGGGATGGCCGAGTGGTTGAAGGCGCACGCTTGGAAAGCGTGTTTACCTCACGGTAACGAGGGTTCGAATCCCTCTCCCTCTTCTAAAACATTTTCAGAGGTACCTTAATGGCTGAAGAACAGAGAGTCTATCTTGATGACATTTATGCAAACGAACAATGTCAAGGCTCCGTTTTCCGTGCAGTGGTCATGATGGCCCAGGAAGCCCGCTTTGTCAACAAGCAGGCAACTCAGGGTTATATCACTCTTACCAAGAAGCCGACCACCATCGCCATGTACAAGTTCAAGGAAGGTAAGCTTTCCATTTCTGAAAAGAAGGCTGGTGACCAGTTCGAAAACGAAGCTGTTGCAGCCGCTGAACCGGAAATGACTTCTGAAAACGTAGCTCAGGTTTCTGCAGCAGCTGATGACGCTTTTGGCGTATAATTGCTGAGACCTTAGCAAAGAAAATTGAAAAGCGGCTCATCGAGCCGCTTTTCTTTTTCCTCCTTCCCCTTCTTCGTTCTTAACCCACAAACAGACCGCTCGGCTCTATCGCACAAACAAGAATGTGATATCGCCTCGCTCTCGCCCACACGGCTCATTAAGATGATCCGCTTTGGGCTCACATAGATCACTCGGCTCTATACTTCCGCACTTTTGCGGTAGTATGCCTCCGGGAAAGCCTTGGCGGCGCAATGGTTGCAGAGCATGCGGAGTCTGGTCTCGGCGACAGAAGTCACTCGGATTTGGGCACCGCAGTCGGCGCACTTGGCCAAGAAGACCATGGACAACGGCGCCGTCTGGTTCACGACGTTGGAGCCCTCGCCTACCCTGCGAACGGTATTGCGGAAAATGATTTCGCCATCGGCGTTCTGGACAATTTCACGTACGATACAGCACTCGAAGCTGCGCCCGCGACGGTTTCGCATACGGGTGTTGAAGCTGGAGTTGACCGTATCGTTGCGGAACTTTTCCCAGTCGCTTATGTAACGGTACAAGTCCGTTACGTAATGCCACGGGAGTTCCGACTGCTCAAAGCCGAACATACGGCAGAAGCGCCTGTTACCGCTAAGAAGGCGGCCGTATTCGTTAACTTCGAAATATGCAAGATCGATAGTGTTCATCATTGTGCGCCTCCTATTGATAGTACCTGTAGAGTACATCTGCTGAAGTGATTGCTTTTTCACCCAACCGCACATCCTTCAGTTTCAAATCCAGTTCTTCATCCCCAAATACAAACGGCGACGTGTTGAAATCCTGCAGGGGCTTGTAACTGACGGCTTTTTCGGCAATCTTGAAGCCGTCCTTGTATAGTCTTACAACTATTCCATCAAAGGTTCCTGTGATGGATACATTTTTGCCGGTCTCGACTTCGGCTGTAGAAATCACGGCCTCGTTACAGTTGAATCCTTCTTGGTGGAGGACAAAGAGGGCGTAGGAAGGAGCTTCTGTTCCGCAGACTCCTTTGATGATTGTTAGCGCCAATATGCCGTCGGAGCCCCTGAACTTACCGAAGATGTGTCTGAAGTAATTGTTATTGTAATCGATAGAGCCCAGTTCAAAGTTTACTTCGATCGTCCATTCATTATACCAAATGCGTTCTTTATCGATCTCTACTTCGGTGGAACCGTTTTCAATCGTTTTCCAGCTGTAGATAACGCCGTAGTCGACATCATGAGGTAATTCGTTCGAGGCCATCACGCTTACGCCCGAGCCTGAGCTTAGATAAATAATCTGGCTGGAAGAACTTGAGGGTTGGTAGGAGCTAGATGATCCGGATTGCGGAAGTGGTGGGCATCCTGCGCCACCAGGACCTTCGTCTTTATAATTAAAGTTTTGTATATCGGGAGCTTCGAAATCGGATTCCGTTATAGAGGAAATTACCGATGAGGGGACGGGGCCAAGCAGGTCCGTGTCTGTCGAGGAGTTCTTGAGCAAATAAGCGACACCGTCATTGGAATTGCCGGAGGAAACAATCAGCGGGTAAACGCCAACGGGCAAGGCGTTCAACTGGAAGTATCCGGCAGCATCGGTTTTTGTAGATACGTTGCCACCATCTTTGAGTTCCACTGTAATATTCAGCGCTTCACCATTGCCGTTGTAGAGCCTGCCGGTAAAATCGTGCAATTCTGTATCGTCGGTTGGAGGTGGAGAAGGTTCATCGTTGACAGGATCAGGATTGGTAATTACGAGCTGTGTTCCCGTTTCAGGGGGCTTTACGATTTCGATGGGCTGGTTAGTGAAGTACGACGTGTCAATGGTGGGAACAATGCTGTCTGCCGAAGCGATTGCATCGGGTTTGGAATCTTCTGGATCAACGCCTGCAACGGTATTGGTTTCTTCGTCGACACCACCGGCCCAAAAGACGCCACATGCCGACATGGTGAATGCGACAGAGGCGAGTGCCCAAAGCTCAACGCGGCTTGCAATTTTAAATATCTTAAGCATGGCGTTCCTCCTTCGGCAAAGTGCGTGTAAGGGGGAATAGCTGCACGTTCAGGCGGTAAACTCGTTCTTCGCCAGAATCTTCCATGACAATGGCGCTGATACGGCGACGGAAATCTGCGATTTCCTTGGAAATTTTTTCGAATGCGCTCTCGGAAATACCAATGGTGAGGCCGGAAATGTCACGTTCGTTAACCGGCACCTGATCCAGGCTTTGGACGCCCAGTTCGCCCATTTGACGGTGCATTTCTCGTATAGCCAGCGAGGTGACGTCGAGGTTGCCCGTTGTTACGGAGCGACTGCTTTGGCTATAATGGCCCTGCTCGTCTTTTTCCAGAAGACCATTCTTTTCGAGTAATTTGAGAGAGTCTTTTACGTGAGCTGCGTCGCTGTCAAAGACGAGCTCCCCCGCCATCTGGGCGGGTGTTGCGCCATTCAGGCGCGGGGCCATTTCACGGAGAACAGGATTCAGCCAGCTTCCGTAATAGTCGTATTGATCCTCGCCCACCAACGCAAAGGAATTCTCGTTGGCAAGCTTGCGCATTTCGGCAAAAATCTTTTTCTTTGCGGCAGAGGACTTTTCCTGGTTGAAAGCCACAAGCTGCCGAAAATACTGTAAGTCCACTCCAACAAGACCCATAGCAGAGGCAACGCGTTCGATGCCCGCCTCGCTCAAGTTCGCCTTGCTGTCGCAGACCAGTTTCAGGAACACCGGTGAGGAATACCCGGCAACTTTCGCAAAATCGCGCCACGTAAAACCGCAGCGCTCCTTGCGCTCGGCATAGTAGTCGCGAATATAGACGCGATAGCTGGTATATTCCATTACGGGTTTCATATTCTTGAATATATATTCTTTTAGTTACAAAGTCAATAGATTATGATACAAAAAGTTTAAAATTGTTTAGAAATGCTTGAAAATGGCCTTACTTGTGCTAAAATCGCAAATTTTCTATGATACAACTGTGCAAAAAACGATGATACATATCATCGGAATTGCTTTTTGAATGTTTGCTGTCTATCGTGAGCAACAAACGCCTCGTATTAACGAGGCGTGGTTGCGAGAGGGCTGGCCAATGGTAATATCCTACTATTTTGCAGCCAGCCCGGTCTTGTGTTTTAACTACGGCTGTGGGCGTAGTTAAGCTTCTTGTCCTCATACATGAGGGCATCGGCTTCGCGCATCGCCTTACGGATGTCTCCCCCGTTTTCATCGTGGTAGAATCCAATAGCGTAGCTCACGTTACCCTTGACCTTGGATTTTTCGCGCAGCTTTTCGACTCTAGCTTCAAGGCTTGCCTTGGGAATGTCAATTGCCACTACCACAAATTCGTCGCCGCCGGCACGGTAGATTTCGCAATCGTGGAAGGTTTCCTTCAAAATCGCTGCCGCTTTCTTTAAGAGGGCGTCGCCGGCGTTATGTCCCTCGTTGTCGTTAATAGGCTTAAGGCCGTTCAAGTCCGCAAAAACCACAGAAATGGTTTTGTAATTGACTTCGCCGCTTACAAATTGAAGCACCCTGTTGTTCATGGCGTTACGATTGTTCACGCCAGTCAACAAGTCCTCGTTGCTCAAGTACCTAAGGCGCTGCACCAGTTTATAGCTGGCCACTTCGGAGGCTATAAAAAAGGTTACCAGTTCGAGGGTTTCTTTAATGAGCAAAACCTTGGAGGTGTCAAAGTTGGTTGCCCAAATGAACCCGATAAATTCGTCATTGTTCGTCAATGGCAGCAGGACAATGCTTTTGACACAGGCATCTTTCAACGATTTGTACCAGTCCGGGTTTTTCTGGCGAATAATTTCCATATCTGCTTCGTTCTGGATAATCAGGCAATTGCTTCCCTTAAGTATTTCAATCCAGGATTCTGCGATAGAGATGTATTCATTGTTGAATATCTGATCAAGGTCAAGTGCGACCATGCTTTCATTTCGGGCACTGCTCAAAATGGAGCAAGTTCTCTCCTTGAAGTCGGTCAAAAGAACGCTGCAGGAACTTGCTTTGCAAATCTTGCGGACGTCTTCTATCACTTCATTCATCGTTTTCCTGAAATCTTTTGAGCCGCGCAGCTTGATGCACGCCTTGAGCACGTTTTGCGAAATTTCAGAAGAAAGCCTTGTGGAAGTGTCAAGGTCTTCTTCGGGCTGGATTTCAAGGGTAAAGACGCAATAGCCTTTATCATCGTCATCGACGTCAATAGGCATCAAGAACTGGTTGATGCAAAAATTAAAGCGTTCCGGACGAATGTAGGCATGAAGCGGCTTATGCAGAATGGCGCTCTGGTAAACGAACTTCTCGAAATTAAGTTCCTTTTCCATGTACCGTTCGTAATTGGAGCCTGGAATAAATTTCTGGTTAAATACGGAATTGCCGTCGCCGTCTCGTTGTTCCATTGACTTGACATACTGCGGATTAGCCGCTTCGATGCGGATGGTCCCAATACTTCCATCTGTTGTTTTTTCAACAGAAAGGATGCTTGTCATAGCACGGAAAGAATCAACAAACTTTTGCAATTCCTCTTTTTTCATCTTTTTCGCAGCTCCGGGAACCGGTCGTAGTATTGTTTTTTGTCTTCGTACATAAGGGCGTCGGCTTCGCGCATTGCAACACGGATGTCGCCACCCTTGTCATCGTAGAAAAAGCCTATCGCAAAACTGACATTTTGGGGGTCTGCCGAGTCCTTTCGGATTTTATCGACGAGCGATTCAAGCTCTTTTTCAGGTTTGTCCAAGGCGATAATCACGAACTCGTCACCGCCGGCACGGTAAATTTCGCAACCGACGAACGTCAATTTGAGGATCATGGCAGCTTCTTTAAGCAAGCAGTCTCCTGCATTATGCCCTTCCTTGTCGTTCACTGGCTTTAGTCCGTTCAAGTCGGCAAAGACAATGCCGATTGATTCAGGGGCTCGTTCGCGACCTGTTACCATGCGGAGGACTCGGTTGTTCATGGCGTTACGGTTCAATACTCCCGTCAACAAGTCTGTAGAACTCAGCATTTCAAGGCGCTGTAGAAGCTGATAGTTTGCAATTTCAGACGCAATGAAGAAGGTCGTAAGTTCAAGAGTTTCTTTAATGCGGTCGGTATCCTTGGTGTCGAAGTTGGTTGCCCAGATAAAGCCAATCGTTTCGCCGTTGTACTGGAGCGGGAAGAGAACAATACTTTCCACCTCGGCACTTTTTAATGACCTGTACCAATTGGGGTTGCGGAGTTTGACTTCTCCCATGTCGTTTTCGTCTTGAATGACTAGACAATTGCTTCCGTCAATAGTTTCAAGCCAAGACTTGGCGTAATTAATGAAGGAATTGTCTAAAAAATTCTTGAGTGAACGCTGTGGTACCCCTTCCGCAATGTCTTCACTTAAAAGACTGCAAGTGCTTTCCTTGAAATCTGTAAGCATGATACAGCAATAGCTTGCTTCGCAAGTAACGCGAATATCATGGATAATTTCATCCATGGTTTTCAAGAAATTCTTGGAACTGCGGAGCTTGATACATGTCTGCAAGACGTCCGAGGTTGTTTTTGCAGACAGGTTCGCCATCTGTTCTGTGCTGGCTTCGGCAGAAAGTTCCTGTGTATAAGTGCAGTACCATTTGTTGGGGTCGTCGATGTTCAACGGCAGGCTGAATATGTTGAACCAGAATGGAAACCGATCCGGGTGGATGTAAGCGTGCATGGGCTTCTTGTCAACAGCACTGGAACAAACAAAATGCTCGAAATTCAAGTCCCTCGGAATATATTCGGTATATTCCTGTCCGGGAATGAAGCCTTTTCCATCGTTCATCATTGCGGGTGAATCGGATTGCTTTTCAAATGTGGACAGGTATGCTTTATTTCCTACTTCGATTCGAATTTTTCCGGCTGTTCCATCGGGATTTTTCTCGACTGACATGATACAGGTCATCGAGTCAAATTGATTGACATATTCCTGTAGGTCCATAAAATCTCCTTCTTTGGTGCATATGGCATTAGCCATACAACACTACACATATAATAGCACATTTTCTATGAAAAAGTGCCATTATATCATAAAAAATAAGAGTTTTTTTATTTCAAATTGGAATATTCACAGGTGTGATGACTACTTGGATAAGTCCTTCACCACCATGATTCCGCTGCGTTCAATCTTCGGGTATTGGCGCATGCCCTCGCCACCATGGCCCTTGTCGAGAATTTCCAAAAGTTCGCCCTTGGTGGAGTACAAATGTAATTCCCACGGAGTGTTTGGGGCGTTAAAGTAGCCGGAATTCTTTTGAACGTTTCGCTGGAAGGTGCGGTTCAGTCGGTCTTCTACGCTACGGGCCTGCACAAGGGATATGTCGCAGAGTTCCCATGAAATGGGCACTCCCCCCATATCGTAAATCAGCAGGGCTTCCATGTCGGAATCTTCCTTCATGGTGAATTTCCAGCTGAAGCTTTGCCAGCTGGTGCTCAAGTCCAGGATACGGCCGTTTGCGTAGGGCGTGTATTCTTCGGAATCGCGCTTGATATTCACGTTCAAGGTGCGGGGTTTGTCGGCCTTGGCTCGCATGCTGAAAATGTAGGTGACGCCTTCTCGGAGTGAAAGTTTCTGCTTGAACTGCAGGTTCCAGGATTCCTTGCCTGCCTTCTTGATGTCAAAACGGACGACTCCATTATTGACTTGCACATCGGCCTTGCCGCCCCAGAAGTCCACTTGCCAGTTGGCCAGGGGATCGTCGCCCGAAAATTCGCCGTTTTGGATCAGGTTCGCTCCAATAGCCTGGGAACCGGTGTCGAAATTCTTTTCTTGGATAAAGGTGGGAATGACGCTGGTATTCTGGATACCATTGGGGTTGTCCACGCAGACATCCTTGCCCCAGCCCACCAGGGTGTTAAAGGAACTATGGACGGTCATGTCCATTTCGGGACTGTCGAAATTGCCCGGGCCCCAGCTCCAGGCGAGCCAGCCGATGTTCAGGCGTTCGGCTTCGGACATGATGAACTTGTATGGTATTTCCTTCACGTCGCCGGCGGCCACGGGAGCGAACTCGCCTACGATTAAGGGAAGTTTCTTTTCTACGGATGCCTCGAGAACGCCGGTAATGCGGTCCTGGACCGTTGCATAACCCGTTGCCTTGGGGTCGTGACGTTCCGTAGGCCACCACATGTGGAGCGAGAACAGAAGGTTGTGTTCCGGATCGGCCTGCAAAAGCTTGGGTCCTACCTTCAGCAAGTTCTTTTCGCTTTGGCCCCACTGGTCAGCATCAATCATCAAAGGAATGCGGATGTTAGCGGCACGCATTCTGGTGACAATGGAATTATACACGGTGAAGAATTCGTCGGGATCCTTCGGCTCGGCACCGGGTTCGTTACCGATATTTAAAATCAGGTACTGCTGATGATTCGAAATCATCTGCACGGTTTCTTCACGGAGCCAGAAATCTACCGCTTCGTTCAGGCGTTCCCAGTTGCCTGTAGTATCGTGAATTTCGGGAATGGGAATCATTCCGTTGGAAATGCACTGTACGATAATGTTGTCCAGGTCGCTGACCCGGCCGCGGGTATTCCATACGATTCGGACGCAGTTGGCACCCGTCTTGGCTATTTCGGGGATCGTCTTTCCTTCGCGGTCTGTCCAAATAAACATGTGGTTGATGCCACGAAGAATGACTTTTTCGTTATCCTTGCTATATAAAAAACGATCCTGTACAAAAAATCCTGGTTTGGCCGAAACCATGTTCATAACAACTCAATCTCCATTATATTTCAATGGAAAAATACAATTATTTATATCGACAAGGGTAATTTTTTTGAAAAATCACACAAAAATGGTTGGAATGGTATCAACAACGGGAATATTGTCTTTCGGGTAGGTGTTTCCAGTAATACACCGGAAGACAGCGTTTTAAAAGGCGGGGATTCTCGCGCTCCTTGATGGCGATGGACTTGTAATAGTCCTGCCAGAGCCTCACCATTTCGTCGGGAGGTGTGGCCTTTGTGACATCTGCAAGGTTCGGGATGGTGATTTCTGCCAGTTGATGCCCCGCATAATATACTCCGTAACCGCGCTTGGAGTCGTATATTGCCCATTTTTCGTTGGCAAATCTCCCGCGGAAGTGCCCTACAATCAAGTCCAAAATGTCGTATTTTGGCTCAATTTCGGCAAAATAGGTGCCGTCGGAGGTCTTGCTGAAGCGGACCATTCCCAGCATGCCGCCGGCTTCGTGTCGCACGGCCCGTGCGGTCATGAACAGCGGGAGCATTTCGTCGGAGGTGGGGTTCTTGGCGTAATTCGGATCTTTGCCGTCAAAGACTTTCCGGAGGTATGCAAGAATCTTCATCTCGATGCCATCTTCTTCGGAGCGGAAGGCGACATGCAGAAGTTCCAGGATTTCGGCGCTGGCGTAATTTTCGATAGCACGCTTGAGCCTGGTGGCGGCTTCTTCGGATGTCTCGATTCGGAAGGGTTGAGAAAACAGGTCGCATGGGGCGGTGCTTCGATCTCCATGAAACTCGCCCACATCTAAATGTTGGCGATAAATCTCGAAAACAGCGCTCAAGAATCCGTCGAATGTTGAATCGTATGAGATGGAAAGCATGGGATAAGGATGTGAGATGTGAAATGTGAGGTGTGAAGTGTGTAGTGTGAGATTATTCATTACTCATTTCACATTACACATTTAAAATTATATATGCAATTAACCTGCGGCGGGGAGTGCGAGGGGTTGGTTGGAGAACAGGTCAAGCTGCAATGGCTGGGGCTTGGGAAGCAGCAAGGGGCGCACCATTTCGGGGTAAAGCCTGCGCAAACAGGCGGGAGTATCCGGGTGGTATATAAAATACTGGGCTCGTTTCAGTACCACGCCCATCTTTTTCAGGTGCTCCAACCGGATTTTAGAGAATCTACGGCCCGAAGCTATTAACTGGGCCGATTTCACGCCAATGCCTGGCACCCGCAAGAGCATTTCGTAGTCGGCTGTCTGAATGTCTATGGGGAAAAATTCCGGGTGGCGCAAGGCCCACGCAGCCTTGGGATCCAGATCCAAGTCCAGATTCGGGTGTGCCTGGTCGACCACTTCGTCGTAGCCGAACTTGTAGAATCGCATAAGCCAGTCTGCTTGATAAAGCCTATGTTCGCGTACCAGAGGCGGTTTTGTAGTCAGTGCCGGGAGGCGTTTGTCGGCATTAATCGGTACATAACCCGAAAAATAGACTCGTTTCATTTGCTGTTTCTTGTAGAATCCGTTAGAAAGAGTCAGAATTTGCAAGTCCGACTCCCCTGCCGCCCCCACAATCATCTGGGTGCTTTGGCCTGCAGGTAGAAACTTTGGCGAATAACGGGAGCGCTCGCCGTGATATTCCAGTTTGCGTTCTGCCAAAAAATTCATGGGGGCAAGAATCGAAGCGTGATTCTTTTCGGGAGCGAGGTATTGTAAGGCCCTATCGGTGGGAATCTCGATATTCACGCTACTACGGTCGGCATAAAGCCCCGCTTGATACAAAAGTTCGTGACTGGCTCCTGGAATCGCCTTCAGGTGGATGTATCCGCCGAATTTATGGACGGTGCGCAGTTCCTTGGCCACTTGTATCAGCATTTCCATGGTGCGGTCAGGCGTGCCCATTACCGCAGAACTCAAGAAAAGGCCCTCGATGTAGTTGCGGCGGTAGAATTCCAGCGTCAAGTTGATGAGTTCCTTGGGCGTAAAGGTTGCCCGCGGAATATCGTTACTACGGCGATTTATGCAGTAGGCGCAGTCATATTTGCAGGCATTGCTCATGAGCACCTTCAAAAGCGAAATGCAGCGCCCGTCAGAAGACCAGGTGTGACAAATGCCTGCGCTACAGGCGCTTCCGAGCCCGCCTTTAGGCGCTTGTCGCTTGGAGCCGCTGGATGAGCAAGACACGTCGTACTTGGCGGCTGCCGAAAGAATGTTCAGCTTTTCACGAATGTCCATTATATTGCCTTTTTGGTTAGTTGCACCTTTGTTCACTATTAAATATAAGTACAACTGCACAAAAAAGCAAGTGGAAAATGCGAGAAAAATGGATTCTTGCCCATGAATCGATAATTTAATGGATTCTGAAGGTTCTGTATTTTATATTTTATGGGCATGGAATTTGTGAATAAATTGCGGGAAAAGCCCGCTGTTCAAAAGATTGAAAAGTTTTTCCCGGCAATAGCTTTTTTAGGTGGTTTTGCGTGGGATTCCATAACCTTGGGCCAAATGGTTTATGGCTCGGATATTCTGATTTTGTTGGCTTATTACACCGGAGCGCTTATTCTGGTGATTTTGCTTTCGGCTCAATTGGAACACCCCGAAGGCTGGACTAAGGAACGCTTGCAGGCGCTTGCCAAGGCTCAGCAGAAACCGGCTCCCACTCAAAAACAGGCGGCATCCCCTGCCAAACCGGTAGAACAGCCTGCCAAGCCCGAAGAGCCTTTTGTCGAAAACAGCGTAACCGAAGAACCTGTTGCGGAACCTGAAGAAGAGCCTCAAGTTAAAACGGAAGAATCCCGCTTTAGACGAGCGGCCAGCTTTATCGCCCAGAAAACACCGGCCCGCGCCAAGGAAGCCGCTAACCGCGCCGCTCTTGAAGCTAAAGAAGCGACGGCTAAGGCCGCAGCCATTGCGTCTGCTAAGGCCAAGGAGGCCGCCTCTAAAGCAGCTGCCAAGGCTTCTGCCCAAGCGAAAGACGCCGCTGTCAAGGCAAAAGGGGCCGCCTCCAAGTTGGCCAAGAATGTGGGTTACGAATCGACCGCGATTCCTGAAAATGCGATTGTTGTACGCCACCGTTTCTTGGACCGTGAATGGAGCGAAACCTGGAAACAACGCTTTACTTGGGCAGTTCAGTTCTTCTTCGGCGGCTTGTTCAGTGCCCTAGTGGTCTGCTACTTTAAGAGTAGCGGTTCGTTGGCCTCTTTTTTGCTGGTGATTTTGCTTGCCATTTTGCTTGTGGGTAACGAATTCCTGCAAAAGAAGTACGAAAGCTTTGGCGTGAGTCTCGCCTTCTTCTGCCTGCTGGGAACCATGTTCATGAACTTTGCGATTCCGCACCTGGTTCACCGAATCGGATTCATCTGGTTCTTGATCAGTACGGTGCTTTCGTTTGGATTGTGCCTGTTTATCTGGAAGATTTCGCACCGCAAGAAGAGCATTCTTGTCGCTCCGGCTCTCATCAGCATTTTCTTGATTGTGGCCTACATTATGAACTGGGTTCCGCCTGTACCGCTGGTACTCAAGCAAAAGCTGGCCTGCCAAAACTTCGATAAGGTGAGCTACAGCTGCGATGTGGACGACCCGAGCTTATTGCAGATGATTGGCCTCAAGATTCCGAGCGTGCACCGTGTAGACAGCAGTGAAGTCTACTTCTTGACCTCGGTTTATGCCCCGGCAAAGCTCAAGGCCGAACTGGAATACCTGTGGTATTATCAGGATCCGAGAACAGGCAAGTACATGCTTACGGACCGTATTTCTTCGGGCCGCATGACCATTAACGGTGGCCGTGAATCAGGCTTCAGGACATTTACTCGCAAGAAGAACACTCCGCCGGGCAAGTACCGCGTCGAAATCGCCTACAAGAACGGTGCCGTGATTGGTTCTGGAACCTTCGAAGTGTTTGGTGAACCTCCTGAAGATGGCTTTGTCCGCGATACATTGAGGTAGTTATGATCGATCCGGAAAATGACCCGATTCTTAACGCGAGTTCTATCAATAGCGAAGACTATTGGTTCTTGAAGTTGAACAATAATAATCTAAATTTGGACCATGAACAAAATCAAGACAGCAACCCTGCAGGGCAAGTGGACGGGGAATCCCGAAAGCAATAATCAATGGTACGTGGAACAGGCGCTCGCGCTTAAAGGCAAGGGAATCGACCTGGTCGTTCTCCCTGAAATGTTCCATACGCCGTATTTCCCCTTCGAAGAAAATGCCGAATTTTTTGACATGGCCATCGAAAAGGATAGCCCCATTGTCAAGCAGTGGCAGGGCATTGCCAAAGAGATTAACGCCGTTATCGTTTTCCCGTTCTTCGAAAAGCGTGCTCGCGGCATTTATCACAACAGCGCATTCGTTTTTGAACGTGACGGATCCATTGCAGGCCTTTACCGCAAGAGCCACATTCCCGATGACCCGGCCTTTTACGAGAAGTACTACTTTATTCCGGGCGATACGGGTTTTGAACCCATCAAGACTAGTGCCGGTACGCTGGGCGTGCTGATTTGTTGGGACCAGTGGTTCCCCGAAGCAGCCCGTATCATGAGCTTGAAGGGTGCAGACATTCTTATCTACCCCACTGCGATTGGTTGGATGAAGTCTGAACCGGCTGAAATTTACCCGCGCCAGCAGGATAGCTGGGTGACGGTGATGCGTGGACACGCCATTGCAAATCGCACCTTCGTGCTTTCGGCAAACCGCATCGGTACCGAAGGCGAACTCACCTTCTGGGGAACCTCTTTCGTGGCTGCCCCTGATGGTTACCTGATTCACAAGTGCGATACCGATTTCTTGGGGGCAAGCATTGTGGAAATCGACCTGAAGGAAACCGAAGAAAATCGCCGCTGGTGGCCGCATTTCCGCGACCGTCGCGTAGACCTTTATGGTGACATTCTCAAGATTTGGTGCGACAAATAGATAAAACATGTCATCCTGAGCAAGCGAAGCGCGTCGAAGGATCTATAGCTTCGTTTAGATTCTGCTCCATCGAACCTAAGAATTGTAGAGCAACAAGTTGCTAACAATTCTATATTGACTTCATGTTTTACGACATTTCGCTCAGAATGACACTTATGGGAATTAAATATGGCAAAAGCAATTATTCGCTACCCCGCTGAATGGGAAGAACAAGCTGCAACCTGGCTCGCTTTTCCGCATAATAAAAAGAATTGGTACGGTGAACGTGGAGAAATGATTCGCAGGTTCTATATCGACCTGATTCGCACAATCAGCGAATTTCAGCCCGTGAATGTGCTGGTTCCTAAAAAGGATTTTTTGACGATTCCGGAAAGAATTGCTGTTGCCGACCGCCCCTTCCCGGCCAGTTTCTTTACCGTCAAGACGGACGATATCTGGATTCGCGACTATGGTCCGTTCTTCTTGAAAAAAGGGAAAGAAACGATTGTTTCCGAAACGGTTTTTAACGCCTGGGGTGCAAAATTTCCGCCTTGGAAAAACGACAACCAGATTCCCGAACGCATCGCTGATATTTTCGAATACAAGAAAGGTACAAGCGTTCCCTACATTTTTGAAGGTGGAGCCATTGAAGTCAACGGCGACGGCCTCGGCATTACCACGCTGGATTGTCTGACGGGTAAGAACCGTAATGACATGAAGGATATCAGGAAGGTGGTTAGGGCTCTTTGCAAGGCTTTTGGCTTGCGCGACATGTTGTTGCTCCCCCACGGTTTGCATGGCGACCATACGGATGGTCATATCGACAATGTGGCTCGTTTTGTGGCGAAGGATCGCATCGTGATGTGCGAAGCCACTGACAAGCGTTCTCCGAACAACATTATTCTGACCGAAGCGAAGTACCTGATCGAAACCTGGCTCAAGAGCCATTACGGCAAGTCGGCGAAGGTCGATACATTGCCTCTCCCGCCGCAGCGCAAACTCGACGACGGGCAGATTCTGCCTGCTAGCTACATGAACTTTATCTACGCCAACGGGGCGCTCATTTTCCCGAAGTACAAGTCGCCGAATGACGCCGTCGCCAAGCGCTACTTTGAAAGCGTGTACCCGGATCGCAAGGTCATCGGGCTGGACTGCCGCACCGTGATTGAAGAGGGCGGCAGCCTGCATTGCATGAGCAAGCATGAGTGTTTATAAGGCGTGGCCGACGCACTCGCAAAAAAAACTGTGACTTGAAAATCACAGTTTTTGAAGTGCTATAATTTACAAGAATTACATGATTTCTTGTTCTAATAATTGTTGCACGTGTTGTGCATAGGCCTGCAAGCTCGGGTCGCGGGCGCCCATCAGCAGAATCGTGTCGCCGGGCTGGGCGTATTCCACCATTTTCTCGGCGCATTCGTTGCGGTCGGCGATGTAGATGGCTTCGCAGCCCTTGAGCAGGAGGTCATCGGCAAGGTCACCGGCGCTGATGTCGCGGGTGACGGTGCCGCCGGCGTAGTAGATTTCGCTGAAGAACATCACGTCGTTATCACGGTCGTCGTCAAAGTCCTTGGGGCGGAGCGTCTTCGCGATAAATTCCACAAGGTCTTTGCGCAAGAATCGCGTCGGGCCAAAGCCGTGAGGCTGGAACCAGGCGATGACGCGGCCCTCGGTAAAGTCCTGGGCGCTCCTGATGCTTGCGGCAATCTTTGCCGGATTATGGGCGAAGTCGTCCACCAGAGTCACGCCGTTGAAAGTCCCTAAAATCTGGTGACGACGGAACACGCCGGGGAATGTCGCAAGGGCGTCGGCGCACGTATGGAGCGAGACTCCTGCGCGGAGGGCGGCAGCCGTTGCGGCCAGAGCATTTTCCATATTGTGCTTGCCCGGGAGCGGCACGACGAACTTCACCAATTCTGCCTGGTGGCGCACACGGAACTGAATGGACGTGCCGACTGACTTGAAGTCCGTGCCCTGCACGCCTACATAGTTTTCAAAGCCGAAGTCGAATTCACGGCCGGCGCTGAACTTCTTGGCCAGCGGGTGCGCGTCATTCACAATCAGAATCTTGCCGTTATCCAAAATGTTGTGGCTGAACTTGAGGAAGATTTCCTGGAGTTCGTCCATTTCCTTGTGGTCCTTGTCCACATTCAGAATCAAACCGATTTCGGGTTCGTAGCGCACCAGCGTTCCGTCGCTTTCGTCTGCTTCGACCACGAGCCATTCGCCCTTGCCGGAAACTGCATTGCCAATCTTGCCTTCTTTCTGCAGGTTCACGAGGCCTGCACCTGTCATTACGGAAGGCTGGAGTCCTGCATACTGCAGAATGTGATAAATCATGGCGGTCACGGTGGACTTTCCGCTGGTGCCGCTGACGGCGATAGTCTTCGCTTCCTTAGAAATCTTAGCCAGCATTTCGCTGCGGTGCATTACCGGGATTCCGAGCTCTTTGGCGCGCTTGAGGTCCGGGTTTGTGTCTTCAATAGCGGTACTTACCACCACTGCATTCAAGCCTTCTACAACGCCAGAGCCGTCCTGCGGAAAGCACTTGACGCCACATTCTTCCAGCTGATTCATGACGAGAGGCTTTTCTGCCGCTCCAAACTGGCGGTCCGAACCGCTAATTGCTACACCCTTGCCAACAAGATACTGGGCGATGGCACTCATGCCCACGCCCGCTACACCGATAAAAAAGTAAGATTCCATGTTAGGAAATGTAGTAAAAGACGTCTATTTTAGTTATCATACCGGGCTACAGAGCTTCGACTTCTGCCGGAGTAAGCCCAGAAACTGCCACGATTTTTTCCGTAGAATCGCCCATGGCCTTAAGAGCCCGCGCCATTTCACGTTTTCCATCTGCGCGACCTTTAGCATGGCCGTCAGCTTCTCCTTTCGCCTTGCCGTTAAGGTAGGCTTCGGCGATAATCGCTTCTTCCGCATGGCGTTCGTCAAACATGTAGGCCTCCAAGGAATCGATGAGTTCCGGTTTCGCGACGCTGACACGCAAGCGATCAAGTGCACCAGCAAAGAGCGGGTCCTCCGTCTCGGGCACGCCAAGCGGTCCCTTGGAAAGAAGCCTGAGCCAGAACGCCTCGCGGGAATCCACACCTTCGTGCAACTTGATGAACTTGGGCAGGTCTACCACAATATATTTATTTTTGGGGAAAATGGGGAGGGTGGCACCCGTTTTTACATCATGTTCGCTGAACACCGACCACGAATCCCTATAAATTTCAGGCGATTTCAGAATCGGGAAATTGCAAAGCCAAATAGAAACCGTCTCGGGCAGCTCGTAATACCGAGTCTTTTTTTCGTCTTCGGGCAGCGACTTGAAGTATTCCGATTCATTGTAGTCGTGCTTGCTGCGGATGGTAAGGTAGGCATTGTACAGTTGCATTCTGTCGCTAAAGAACGGATGCAGGCGGTTTTGCAACTCCACGTTAATGAACCTGTTGTCCTTGGTGGAAATCCAGGCGTCAAGACGTATCGGCTCCGCGCCGGGTATGAACACATCAATGTTCTTTTCGAACTGGTATTCAAGATCGACGATTTCGCGGGACTTTTCTAGATGGAGCAGGCTATTCAGTACGTCCTTGACAGTTTCCTTGTCGTCCATCAGGGCGCGGAATGTCTGCGGGTATGTCGGCAGGAGATATTCCACGCCGGCGGCATTCGTGACAATGTAGGGTTTGCGGTTTTTGTTCATGTACAGTATTCCTTTGAAAAAAGAAAAACATCCAAATTCTTTTGGATGTCTCTGCACACTTTTCAGAACTGCACCGGGAATATAGAAAGACACTCTATTTTGGCAAGAGCGAGTTTGTAAAACTTATGTAAAAAGAAGTGCGCTTTAGCGCAACCGCGGCTCTAGCGACTCGATCTTGTAGTTTTTACGGGTAGAATTCTTCTTGTTGTTCTTCTTTGACATAATAACTCCCAATGGGCTTTTCCCCAAAGCCCTGTTTTTTTGTTAAACTTTTTTGAATGATTAATTAAGGTTTAGTAATCCTGTACACAGCGAACGGAGAGACCATTTACCTTTTCTAAACCAGCTCCACGAACCAAGTAGTCACTCGCAACATAAGCAACCATACCAAACAACCATGGTTCATCATTTTCTTGATACTGGCCAGGCAACCAGTGATAAGCATATTTTCTTAAATCCGCATAGAAAACAGTTCCTTCTGAACTATGCGGCATCACCAATTGCACCATTCCGGCCGGCAAAAGGGAGAATCCACGCTGGTTACCACTTCCCCACAAAACAGCCCCCAAGTAACTTGCACCATCTCTGGAACCGCTGCCCTTCATAACCATAGCCCATTCTTCTTCATTCATCACATGCCAACCTTCCGGACAAATTCCCTGATGCATTACATAGTTGAACTTGTTTTGAAAGTAAGGAATCTTACTTCTCATTAAGTCATACTCCACCGGACACTTTGCGGAGCCTATTGCAAAGCTGTCACAGGCGGCAGGAAAATTCATCACCGTGGCCCAGGTATAAAGGCCACCGAAGCCATTCTCGCAATACCAGGGGTCATCATCATAGCAGAACTTGGTTGAATCCGTCATCTGGGTGCCCCCAGGAATCATCTTGCCATAATTCAAGTTCTGAGCAAAATAGGTTATGGAATCTAAAATTTCATAACCGAGCTCATAGCTAATGGTCTTGTACACCTGACCGTCACGGGGGTCCGTAAATTCCCCGTAGCTGTAGTCATTCTCGCTTACAAAAAGACGGCTCATGTCGTAATACTTGCTACTACTCGATGAACTAACCGTGGAGCTAGAAGACTGAAGTACCCAATGACCATTTATACAACGGTATGTAATACCATATTGCGAGATATATTTTGTTCCACCCTCATATTCACTCGAGCAAAGTGAATCTCGCAATACATAGCCACTGGAACTCGAACGATTATCATTTGTACCAGACGAGGAATAATCTCCACCTTCCGAACTACTAGAATTATTTTTCTTACCACTAGAAGAACTCTTCTGCGAATCATCTCCTGACTTTACAGAGCTAGAAGACTTCGAACCGCCACCGGAAGACGTTCCTTTGTCCGTAACAGAACTCGAGGAATGGTTGACAGAAGACGAAGAATCACCGGCCGGTTCTGGGGAAACAGAAGAGGAAGAATCGTCTCCGCATGCAACAAGCATTGTCAGGAGAACGGACAAGACAAGAACGCTTTTAAAAATCTTCACAGAAGACCTCCAGTTG
>JAFXLS010000139.1 GCA_017530965.1 Fibrobacter sp. | reverse complement strand
GCGGTTCTTGTTGTTCGGGTCATCCCAATCCTGCAGCCATTCCGTAATCTGGCCGTACTTACCCGTCTTTGTAGGCGGCAAGCGTTTTACCACCGCTTCCATCTTGGCGCGGGCCTCTTCGTCGACGCCCAGAATCTTGGAAGCCTCGATCGTGTAATTCAGCACGTCGCGAATAATCTGGTTGTCCATGGTCGGGCCAAAGCAGACATTGTAGCCGCCGTGATCGTTTTCCGGAGAATCACTCGGAGCAGTCACCAGGTACTTGTTGCCGGTTTCGGGCTCTTCAACCAGGCTATTCACGAAGAAGAGCGCCGCCCCCTTCATGGTCGAATAAACGTCTTGCAAGTAAGCCTTGTCAGTCGGGTTGAACAAGAAATGCTCCCACAAGTGCGTGCTGAGCCAGCCGGCACCCGTCGGCCACAAGCCCCACGCGCCATCGATCGGAGCGGTACGGTTCCAGAGGTCGGTATTGTGGTGTTCCACCCAGCCTTCGTCTACGCCCCAGTGCACCTTGGCCGTCTTTTCGCCCTGCGGTACCATGCTCTTGATTTTGTCGATGAGCGGCCACACGCATTCGCCGAGGTTCGCCGTCTCTACCGGCCAGTAGTTCATTTCGAGGTTAATGTTCGTGGTGTACTTGCTGCCCCAAACCGGGTTCGTGTCCTTGTTCCAAATGCCCTGCAAGTTAGCCGGCTGGCCACCCTTGCGCGAGCTAGAAATCAGCAAGTAACGGCCGAACTGGTAATGCAGTTCCACCAAGGAGGGGTCATTCGTGGAATTGAAATTCTTGACGCGAATGCTGGTAATGTCGCCTGCGCTCTTGTCGGGTTCGCCCAAGTTCAAAGAGACGCGATTGAAAATCGTCTGGTAATCCTTGAGGTGCGCGGCAAGCAAGTCATCGTAAGATTTTTTTGCGACCTTCGACATAATCTCGGTTGCGATTGCACCCGGGTTGCCCGAGACATCGTTATAAGACTTGAAGTTCGTAGCCGTGGTGAGCACGAGCATTGCAGAATTTGCGCCCTGCACGTTGATTTTGCCGTTCGCGACCGAAACCGTGCCGCCGTCGGCCACCACGTTCAGGCGATTTTGGAACTTGATGGAATTCACCGTGACATCGTAAACGAGCGTGTTGCCGCTGCTCGACATGCTGTTGCTACGGTGCGGAGTCGTCATGGTGGCGCCAAAGCTCACCGAGCCGCCTTTGTCGGCCGTGAGGTGCACCACGATCACGTGGTCCGGGTAGCTTGCAAAATATTCGCGCGTGTAGTTGACGCCGCCGGCCGTATATGTTGTTTTTGCGATAGCCGTTTTGAGGTCGAGTTCGCGGCGGTAATTGGTAGCGCCCGAATGCGACGTAGTAATCACCAAATCGCCCACCGGCTGGAAACTTGCCGGGCCCGGACCAATCATATAATTAGATACAATGGATTCTGCCGTGCGGTAGTCGCCACGGAACATGGCATCGCGGGCATCTTTCAGGTGGCTAGCAGCCCCCTGCTTGTTGTTGTCGCCAGGGCCGCCCGACCAGACGGTACTTTCGTTCAGGCCGATAATGTCTTTTGCGACGCCACCGTAGACAATGCCGCCCATGTAGCCGTTGCCAATGGGCAAGGCATTCGTAAATTCGGTACCCGCATCGCTATTGTACCACAATTTCAGGGGATTTTCGGCCGCGGCCGTAAACACAGCAGCACACGCCAAAGTACCAAACACTAAGCCCAGCGTCTTCATAAGAACTCCTAAAAATTTCCAACCACAATAAAATTAGCCCCAAAAACAGGCTAAAAACCGCCCCAAAAGACACTTTTTGTTGATTTTTTATCAATGGGTGCGCCCAGACTTTGCGAGACTTTTCAATTGCCATTTTACGCCGTCTGCAGTTATTCCACAAATTTCTGATAACTCCAACCTAGTCACATTAGGATTGTTTGATATCGCATCAAGTATTTTCTGGGTAGTTTTTTGGGTAGTTTTCGAGTCTTCATTCCGACCACTTTTCTGACCACCAGCCTCATTTTCCGCATCAAACGAATAGTTTTCGTTCAGCGGCTGAATGATAGCATGAGCACCAGGTAATGAGTCCAACTTAGCGTAAAAAGCAGGGGGGGGGTAGAGATTTACTTCGGGAAAAACTTCCGATTGGGGCAACAGGGTTGCCCCAATTTGTGACCGGTTGAATTTCCAATTGGCCAACAACCCGTTGGCTTTTTTTTCGATCAAAATTATGTCTGACAACCATTCAACATAACTGCTATCCGCGGCCATTTCAAGCATTGTTAATTGCTTCGCTTCTTCACCTTCAATTTGTTTATTACCTTCGACACCTCGAGCACTACATCTGTGTATTTAGTTTTTTTAGTGTCAAAGCAAAGCGTTTTGTCAAAGTCGATAAATCTGATACAGGTGCCAGTACCCCAATAATAACTCACATTTTCGTATGTATTGCTAATTTCTTCGAAAAAATCTACAACCTTTTGCTCATTATCTTTTTCTTTTTGAAGCGGTGTAAAAATTCGCTCCAATTTATCGTACAATTTTTGTTCTTCTTCATTGAAGCCGCTTTCCCCATCAGCGTACATCCCCCAGTTATACATCATTTCAACTTCTTTTTCTGTAAATGTATAGTCCATTTTTTCCTCACTTTTATGGTTAAGTTTATTTCCCGCGCTGAGCCTGCCTACGCAATTCCAAAAAGGCATTCCATCCAGTATTATCTTTCTTGTTCTCTTCTTCTGATTTTTTCTTCATCGTATTTCTCCTTTAATATCAACTAGGATTTCCCAATAGCCATCACGAGTTGTGCCAATATGGCGAATTGCTGGATTCGGAGCCTTTCGAAGTTCGTTTAAGTAATACTTGAGACGATTTATCTTCATTCCCATTCTTTCGGCCATTTCGCTTTGACTTAATTTAGGATTGTCCTTTAAGATTTTAAGAAGATTCCATTCCACCTCACTGTATTGGGTGGGATTGGGTTGCATTGGGTAGGATTGGGTGGGATTGGACGGATTTCTTCCAATATAAGGTTATCCTGAAATCCCCATGAAAATCCTGCATGACGGGTTCCGGCAAGCCGCTTTCTTGCATTGCCTTGAAGATGTTCGGAATACCACTTCCCCATGTTTCGACAATGCGCATATAGATAAACGTTTCTGCAATCCCCTTGTTGCGCACGCTAGACATGCCTTCACGCATTTTTTCCAAGGTGATATCCCTGCAAAAGTTTAAACCCATTCGAAGCTATAAAAGAACGGCCTTCCTTTTTTAACAGTTTCCACGAAAGCAACTGGTTGACGGTCGGCCTTCGCAATGCTGTACGTTCCTTTTTGCTTAATGTTCCGGCTGTAAATTCATAAATCTTATCACAAAGATTTTCGACTTCTTCCTTCGAAACGGTTTCGCCAGCCGGTTGCTGATCGAACGATTCGTTTTCACCTTCAAGAACCAATTCCTTAAGCATATATCGTTCGGCTTCGCGGGTCGTTGCCGCCACGCGAACAAAAGTGCCTTCGGTAATGCCCAAGCTCTTTATGTAATAGGGCTGCTGCATTCCAGAAGGCACCGTCACCACAGTAATGTAGCGCTTGTCGATTTCCTGAAGATTGATGCTCGGCCTGATTTTGGGCTCGCAACTGTTGAAAATCGTATCGGCGATAGTGTCGGCTTTCTGAAAGACCTCGCTCTTTTTTATGCCTACAATTTTATGGGTCTTGTCGTCCACGCCAAAGACAATCGTGCCACCCTTGCCATTGGCAAAAGCTACAACAGTCTTGATAAACTTGATACTCTGTTCAGGAACATCTCTCTTGAACTCAAGCACCTCTGATTCGCCAGCTAAAATTTCTTCCTTGGTCATGAAGGTCTCCCTTAATAATCCTCTAGCCCGCACGGCATGTGCGAACGTTAAAAACGGTTTTAATTGCGAACACACTGTGGACGCAATTAGGGTTTGTTATGTTTTGGGATGCTCTTGCAATGCTGTTGGCTCTTAAAAACCGCGGATGCACGTACGGGCCGCAAGGCCTATGCCGACTGTCGCAGGGATTGTCGTAATACGGGGATAAATATACAAAGAGACCAGCAGGAAGTCAACACCATCTGTTGACACTCACATTAGGCAGACGCGGCGTTGTCGAGCAACACGTTCACGTAAGTCTGGTAAGGGATGCCCGCGGCGGCGGCCTTGCGTTTGATCGATTCCACCGTCTTGACCTTGAGCCTTATGGAATACATCTTCTTTTCTTCCTTGGCCTCGGCAATAGCGCGACTGATACGCGCAATAGATTCCTCTAGCGTCTCCGACTCATGACCACCGGTAATAACCATCGGATCTCTCATCGAGGTGTCGTTTTCAAGCGCTTCAATCTCCTCTTTAGACAAGAAATCGTCAACCAGCTTGAACCCCTTGGGCAGCCTAACCTTCTCGCGCTTTTTGCACTTCGTCTTCATGAGCTCTCCTTACAGTTATCAAAGTTTTCAAATCGTCAGAGACAAATAACGCCCAAAATCGATCATCAACTTCGGTAATGATTTTAGAAACACCTTCTTTATCAGATGGGTCGCGTACCAAGCCTTTTCTCCGCAGAACCTTTCCGAGCATTTCCACGGTGAATCCTCTTTCACGCATCCTCTCAAAAGCGTGCCTTGTGATATTCATCTATCGTCCTCTCTATTATAGAAAATGTATAGACACTTGTCAATACATATTACAATACACATTGAAATACATGTTTTTTTTACTCCTCTTCCTCTTCGGCAGTGCTACATTTTTGAACAGAATAAATCAACCCCAATCAACTGTTGGTTCTCCACAATGCAGTCCTTCATCTGCTTGAAAAGGCGAATCAAAGCCTTGCTTTGAGCAGTCGCCCGTTCGCCCTTGAGCACCGTCATGAGCATGTAGATACCCTGTTCGGTAAAGGCGTAGGGGGCATATTTTATGTTAGTCCCCCGTCGATTGTTGTTCAAGGACGAAATTTTCGACCTTGAACATGTTTCCGCCTCCTTTAAAGTTAATTGGAAACGAAAATCTTCATCAAATTTTTCGATATTATTTTTCACCTGTTCGTTAAATCTCTTTGTCGTATACCCGTAAATCTCG
>JAFXLS010000138.1 GCA_017530965.1 Fibrobacter sp. | reverse complement strand
TCGGGGTCTCACAAGCTCAACTCCGCTATTGCTCATGCCTACTACGCCAAGAAGCAGGGCCTCAAGGGCGTGACGACTGAAACGGGTGCTGGCCAGTGGGGTACCGCCCTTTCTATGTCCAGCGCCTTCTTCGGACTGGATTGCCATGTTTACATGGTGAAGGTTTCTTACGAACAGAAGCCGTTCCGCCGCGAAGTCATGCGCACCTACGGTGCCTCCGTGACGCCGTCTCCTTCCATGAACACCGAAATCGGTAAGAAGATCAACGCCGAATTCCCGGGCACCACCGGAAGCCTTGGTTGCGCTATTTCTGAAGCCGTGGAAGCCGCCGTGAAGCAGCCGGGTTACCGCTACGTTCTCGGTTCTGTGCTGAACCAGGTGTTGCTGCACCAGTCCGTGATCGGTCTCGAAACCAAGGCCGCTCTCGACAAGCTTGGCGTGAAGGCCGACCTCATTATCGGTTGCGCCGGCGGTGGCTCTAACCTCGGCGGTCTCGTGAGCCCATTCATCGGTGAAAAGCTCCGTGGCGAAGCCGATTACGATATTCTCGCTGTGGAACCGGCAAGCTGCCCGAGCTTTACCCGCGGTAAGTATGCCTACGACTTCTGCGATACCGGTAAGGTTTGCCCGCTCGCCAAGATGTACACGCTCGGCTCCAGCTTCATCCCGTCTGCCAACCACGCCGGTGGCCTGCGCTATCACGGCATGAGCAGCATCCTCTCTGAACTCTATGATCAGGGCCTGATGCGTGCAACGTCCGTGGAACAGACCAAGGTGTTCGAAGCCGCCAAGCTCTTCGCCCAGACCGAAGGCATCCTCCCGGCTCCGGAATCCAGCCACGCTATCCGCGCGACGATTGACGAAGCCCTCAAGTGCAAAGAATCTGGAGAGGCCAAGAACATCGTATTCGGCCTCACCGGTACGGGTTACTTCGACATGGTCGCTTACCAGAAGTTCAACGACGGCGAAATGAACGATTACATCCCGACAGATGAAGACATCGCCAAGAGCCTCGCTCAGCTTCCGCAGGTCAACGGCTAGCTAAAACGTCATTGCGAGGAACGCAGTGACGAAGCAATCCATCCTTAAATAGATTAGCCCCGGATTTAATCCGGGGCTTTTTGCTTATATCTTTAATCGCTCAGTCCTAGTTCTTGCTACCAGTGACGCGGTAGCGGAATTCTCGCCCATTCTTTTTGAAGCGAACGAATAGGGACTGTTCCTTTTTGTCGTAATAGAGCTTCGGCTGAACAGATTCTACGGCCTGCATGCGCGGCAAGCTGCGGATAGCATCCGTGCTGTCCTGGGCGCTTGAATCCGTCTTCACGGTATCTTTTGAGGTTGTATCAGGCTCGGGTTCTTGCGCCTTCAAAAGTTCCAGCATTTTTTCGGCATAGCGTTCGCCAAACGTCTGGTAACCTTCGCGCGTAAAGTGCAGCGTATAGCTGGCTTCCTTAAGTGCCGGGCACCCCTGGGCAGAAATCAAGTGACCGTTCGGAATGAGGTCTGCCGCCTGCTTTACAGCATCGTTGCGCCAGCCGAGATCGCCTGTAGGAGCGAGTTCGCCAATCAGAATCGGAGTCTTTTCCGGGTCGAGTTCCAGTTCGGTAATCAGATCGTCGTAGACTTTTTTCACTCGTTTCGGCCAGTCGTTCATCTGGTAATCCGCTTCGCCCTGATGGAAGAGGAACCCTTTGATGACTCCTTTCTGCTTTGCGATTTTTCCCATTTCGACAATGCGCTTGTACAAATCGCCACCGTATTCGTCAAGGTACTGAATCCACCACGTGTCGCCTTTGTTCTTAGCATTCTGCACGTAGCTCTTGTTGCGGTCCTTATCGAACAGGTCAATGCTCTGCCCGCCAATCGCTACATTCGCGACAGCCACCGTTATGCTATCCGGCAATTCCTTGATCATTTTGCGACCGAAAAAGTCGACAATGCCGACCTTGGATTGGCTATGCCCCATCGGGGGTGCGGCCGGGTAAAATTCGCCCACCTTCTGGTTCGAATGGTTGCCTGCACGCAACACCTGGAACCGCGGATTTGTTTGACGATCCGCATCGGTCACTGTTGCCTGCCCCGACATATTCGATTGTCCGTAGGCCAGGTAGATATGCAGATTAGGGTCTTGAGCCAAGGCGGCGACACAAAGCGCCGTCGTTAAAAATAGGGATTTTCCAAACATGTAAACCTCCTTTTTTCCACACCAAACGTATTGAAAATAATAAAAACGAATGAAAAAGAGTTTTTTCATTCGTTCTAAATAAGTTTATTTTGATGCTCTGAGGCTGTTTACCGCAGGTTAATGCGTTGCATTTTATTAGAATCCTTGCCGCGAATAAGGTATGTGCCCGCGTTCAGGCCCGCCTTGCGCAAAGATTCTTGCAGCGAAATTCGACCTTGAGTTCCGTTTTTAACGACACCCAGGTACTTTCCGTTCAGATTGAACACATCGAAAGCATTGTCCGCGAGATTCAGACGCTGGCTTTGAGTATTAATTAATTTAGAAGGACCCGTTTCAGTCGAATCGTCGGCCACAGCGTACCATACAGCCTTATCCAAGCTTGCGGTTGCGTCGGTCGGCGGAGTCGTGAGGTTTGCGCCGTAGTTCGCATTGTCCAGCATTCCGTTGTCGACCATGCCGTAGAAGACACCCTTCGTGAGTTCCTTGTCGAAGTTGTTTTCGAGGTCGCCGCGGAGCTGTGCCGTGCCAGAAAGCTTTTTGCCGTTTACCGCCCACATGACTCCGTAAACTTGTGCGTTGTCAGTGACGGTCGTGTTTACGATAATCGAAAGCGCGCCAACCTTAGCATTGCCGGTAATGCTTCCGCTTACAATCCACGCGTCTTCTTCGAGCACGGCATCGTCGCCAATGGTACCTGCAGTCACGAGCGCGCGCCCGCGGACTACGGCATTCCCGCTAATGGTTCCGCCGTCTACGACCGCGAAGTCTTCGATGCGGGCGTTTCCAGAAACGGTGCCGCCGTTCACGACCGCATCGGGACCCACGTAGGCGGTGGCGGCCACATTCGCCTTACTGCTCACGAGGCCGCCGCCGTTACTGTGCTTGGTATAGCCGCTCGCATTTGCGGGCTTCCAGAAATCCTTATTGTAGCCTTCGGGCGCTCCGTTTACGACTTCGATCATGTACGGGTAGCGGTAAATGCTGTAGTAGAACTGGTCCCACAAAATCGTCTGCATTTCGGTAGGAGTCGCCGTCACGGTAAGCCACAGTGCCTTGTCGTTTGCCTTCGTCTCGATGTCGAGATTGAATCCGGTTCCGTGCTTCATTTCGCTGTAACGGGGCGTCCCGTCCGCGCCCTCCGCGACTAGCCCGACCGTCCAGCCCGAGGCCGGGTCCGGCAGCTTGTCGGGCGCATAATTGCACCATTTGTAGGTTTTGCCCTTGTAGTAGTCCGTATTGTCGCCAAAGCAAGTGTAGCCGTTCACGGCCGGATTGTCCTGCACAATGCCACGGAACTTGACGGTGACCTTTCCGGCGGAATCCGGATAGATGCGCACCAGGTTGTACCCCCAGCGCTGTGGAGCCCAATAACTCGGCGAAATGTAGCGGTCCGCGCATTCCTTGCCCACCTCGCATTCCATTTTATTCAGCATGGTTACGCGGGGGTGTTTGCGGTAGTTGTCGCCCCAACTGGCGTCACGACGCGTCTTGAATTCATAATCACCATAGGATTTTTTATACAAAGCTTTCTTTGCGGGTGCATACTCGAGCGTCGCGTTCTTCATTGCGAACTTGCCGAACTGCTGGTTCAAGCTATCGAGCGTCCAGCCGTAAACCATCATCATCGCGGTAAACGGCGTCTGCTCCATGCGGCCGTCTTCGCCATCGCGGATCGATTCCATCCAGATGCGGTTCACCTCGTGGGCACCCTTGTAGCCGCCGCCGAATTCTTCCTTGAGGTGTTCCAAGAATTGCCAGTTGCAGTAGCGGTCACGCGTAGAACCGTAATACAGGTACGGATAATTAATCAGGTATTCCGAGCAATGAGTGTCATTCGGATTGTACTGGTGCGCCATCCAGTTCGCATGGCTTTCGGCAAACCAGCCCGAATGGCTGTTGTTGCCCATCCAGCCGGCGACTCCCTGCAGACCGTGCGCAAATTCGTGCGATGTGCCCCAGTAATCCTTCAGCGAGCCCACGCCAATCCACATTCCGGGGCCGAATTCATTGTTCAGGCCCTTCACGTAATCCTGACCGCCGTAGAGCGCCGCCATCACGGAATTGTCGAACACATAAATGTTGCTCTTGAGTTTTTTATCGGGGCTTTTCGGGAACGGAAGCATCCAGCCGAGCGAATCGATGTAGAAGGAATAAACCTTTTCGAGCGACTGTAGAACGCCCTGCGCATCCGCATCCGGAATGGAAACGTTATTCGCCTGGCCATCATCGGTCGTGGGCTTTTTACAGACTTCGAAATGGGCCGATTCGGCGATTTGAGTAAATCCGTTACTTGCGCACTGGGGAACCCATTCAACGGCAGAAAATGCGGCGTTTGCACCCAAAGCCAGCATTATCCCAGTCACAAAAACGGCATGATTGTTCATACCAAAGTGTTTTTTCATACAATACTTCCCAAACAACACCCAACGCGGGCGTCTATCCTAAATATATGCTCTTTTTAAGGAAAGGGCTTTATGTGTATAAATTTGAACAAAGCATCGGTGTGTTTTGTTCAACGGGCAGGATTATTTCTTTTCAAGGGCCTTGGCGGTCGAATCCTTGGATTTTTGATCGTTAGCCTTGGAATCTTCGGCTTTTTTGCCCTTTTCGGGGCGGCCCAGATTCTTGAAATCTGGCGTTAGGTTGATGCAGGCCGGATTTTTGGGAGGTTGCCTGTAAAGGGCAATTTCTTTAGTAAATACACCCTTCGCTTCGGAATAGACGCTCCATTTGGTTCCTGCAGGGCAATTTTCAAGAGGAACCCTGGAAATTGCGGTAAACCGGGAACCGGAAATCTTGTATTCAAAGTAGTCCGTAGAAGAGGTGTCCGCCAGTTGCAGGGCTTTGGCGTTTCCGACTGTCTTGGTTTTGCCAAAATAGGCCTTTTGGGCCTTTATATAGGTAAGGGCCTGTTGCTGCAGTTCTTCAACGGCAGAATCCACGGAAGCTTGCTTGGAGGATTCGTGACAACTGCGGATTCCAAAAATGCCAACAATAATCACCAGGATGACTGCAAACGGAATCGCCAGTTTCTTCAGGGGAATCTCCCCTATATTGGTCAGGATTTCGCGGAAAGAGGCTTCTTTATCATCTTCTTCGGATCTGTCGGATTCCCATTTTAAGAGCTTGATGGCCACCAGAATGTGCACAAAAAGCTTGGGCAAGGCTAGCCCAACCAGGGCGATTGCCAACAAGACAATTGCAATAACCATTAAAAAAGCCAGGGCGGCTTCTGCCGAGGGTAGCAACCCTTGAACATCTTGGAGCAACTTGTACAGTTGGCGGTCTTCGGCAAAGTTCTGCAATGCCATACGGCCCGTAAAACTGTCGTAACGGGTAAGCCCCAACTGGACGCCATCTGTCGCCATTTGAAGAACCGCAGAAAGCGTGCGTTCAAGCAACAGGAAAACCATGCCCATCACGGCAATCGACGAGGCAATCAACCTTGCCGTACGTATCGGAGTCAAACCCGTATTTTTCTGTCCTTCTGTCATAGGCTATTACTAGTGTGAAGTGTGAGGTGTGAAGTGTGTAATGACAAATTACAAATTTCACACTCCTCATTTCACATTATTTTACTCCTGCGAGTTCCTTGGCGACCTTTTTCGCGGTCGTAAAGTCGGCCTTGCCTGTACCTAGCTTCGGCACTTTTTCGACCGCAAAGGCAAGCGACGGGAGCATAATCGGCGGGAAGTTGCTTGCTCGCAATTCCGAAATTACGTCCTTCGGGTCTTTTTCGCCTTGGTACAAAAGAACAATCTTTTCGCCCTTGGCCGAATCCGGAATGGTCGTCACCAAGTAGTCGCAGCCTTCCAGAACCGGGGTGTCTTGAATCTTCTTTTCGACGGCACCCAAGCTCACCATTTCGCCGCCAAGCTTTGCGAATCGGCTGTAGCGGTCCACAATCGTTAAGAATCCATCTTCGTCAAGGTAGCCCTTGTCACCGGTACGGTAGTAACGGATTCCGTTGATTTTCACGATAACACTGTTCGTGCGGTCCGGGTCCTTGAGGTAACCCTGCATCACCTGGCAGCCACCAATCAGAATCATGCCCGCTTCGCCTGTCGGGAGCGGAATGTTCGTTTCGGGGTCCACAATCAGGAACTGTGTTCCCGGAAGCGCAGGACCCACGGTACCCGGCTTATTATTAATCTGGAGCGTCGTGTAGTCATTGTGCAACGTATTTTCGGTATTCACCGAGGCCACCGGAGCGGTTTCGGTGCAGCCATAGCCTTCGTAGATTTCTTTACCGAACTTGAGGCGGAATGCGGTTGCAAGTTCCGGGCGCAAGGCTTCGGCACCGGCAATAATCATGCGCACATACTTGAACACCAGCGGATGCACATAGCGGCTCACCGTAAAGGCGCGCAAGAAGGTCGGGGTCGCCACCAGGCAGGTTACATGGAATTCCGCACAAACGCGGGCCATGGTTTTAACGTCGGTGGGGTCTGCCACAGCCACAATCGGGCAACCTTCGGTCAAGTTCAAGAGGGTCGTGACAGTCAGGCCAAAACTATGGAACAGCGGGAGTTCCGAAAGCATCACGTCGCCGCGGCTCACGTTAATAATGCATGCAAGCTGCTGAATGTTACCCATCAAGTTCCTGTGGCTGAGCATCACGCCCTTCGGAGTGCCTTCGGAACCGGAACTGAACACAATGACAGCCGTATCGTCAATCTTGGTACGCTTGCAGAAAATAAAGCGGATGAGCCAGCTCGGCATAATAATGCAGAGGAACAGGAGGGCTGCAATCTTTGCCTTCGGGATTTCTTTCATCAAGTCTTCGGCGTAAAGAAGGCGAACCTTATCCGAAGCGACTTCGGAGTAGTCGTTACCTCTCCCCTTCAACTTTTGAATAAACTGACGGCTCGAAATGACTGTCGTAACGTCAGCCTTTTCGCAACAGTACTTGACGTTTTCGACCGACGAGGTGTAATTCAAGTTCACATTCGTCTTGCCCATGACCCAGAGCACCAGGTTCACGATGACGCCAGCGGGGCTCGGCGGGAGCATGATACCGATATTCTGTTCATCTTTGCCAAGCTTTTTCCTTAAAAGTCCGCGGAACGCCATAACGGCGCCCATGAGCTTGTAGCCCGAAAAGTGCTTGCCGTCGGGGCTGTAAATAGCAGGGCCATGCTTCACGTAACGCTTGCAGGTTCGAATCCAGGACGACGCAATCGGGTGCACGAACTTGACGGCGTACTTCCAGGCATCAATCGAAATCTTGCGGACAATGGCGCGAATCTCGTTAGGGGGTGTCGTTGCGGGAATGGCATCGCCAAAGGCAACTGTCACGGAACGGTCCGAAGACGCGCCATACATGTTGGAGCCGCTATAACTGTAGTTGGAGCCCCAAAGGCCCTGAATGTAGAACGGGACTATCACTGCGTCAGTCTCGTCAACAGCCGAAGAATAGTCAATGGTAAAGGGTTCCACATGCGGGGACTTGGACACCTCGCCTGTGGGGAATATGACCACGGCCTTGCCTTCCAGAAGAGCCTGATGGATTTTGTCCATGGCCTCCTTGGGGTTGTTGTTGTCGATACGGATCATGCCCAAACGCTTGAGGACTGCGCGCAGGTACCACTTTTCAAAGTGGTCCTTGTTGCTTGCAATGCAAAGCGGACGGGGGGATGCCATCTGCAACATGGCCCAGTCGATAAAGCTGTGGTGGTTACCCACCAAAAGCACGGGACCTTCGTTTGGAATATTCTGCACGCCAAGCACGCGAATGCGGTAGCGGTTGAACACCAGTTTAAGAAGCGTGCGGAGCAACGCCTGCGGCAAGTTCGAAATGGTCCAGACAAACACCACCAGCGACACAATGGCTAGCCCCAAGAAGTACAGCTGGGGCGGAATATCCGTGTAATGCACCATCATCGAGAACAGGAACAAGAAGGCAATCAACACGATTGCCTGGATCATGTTCGCCAAGGCAAGAACCGAGCCGGAATTGTTCGGGCGCGTATTATATTGCAACAAGGCGTTCACCGGCACCAAGAACAGACCGCCAAAAAGGCCCGTGAGCGAATACAAAATGACAAGCGCAAAGGGGTGTACAAAGAACGGCACCAGGAACATGCACACAGACACGCCTATCATGCCCATCGGAATGAATCCGGTTTCAATAAAGTCGCGGGACTTGGTTGCTGCAATAACGGAGCCTACCATAAGGCCCACAATCGCAAAGGCCAGGTAATTCTGGATGGTGTCGATATCGTAAGAACCGGACACGTCCTGGTACATGAGCACAAAAACCTGAGCCAAGGCCCAGAACATCGAAAGAGCGATAATCGAAGCGCGTAATGTCGGCACACGCCAGCCAAGGCTCAAGTGCTTTTTCACATTTTCGATATTGACGTTCTTGTTTTCGTACTTGACCTTGGGCACGAGAAAGCTGGATATCGTACCCAGCACACCTACACCGGCCAAAATCCAAGGAATCACAAGGGATTCAGAAGTGATACGGTGAACGGCCGCATACGACTTGAGCGATTCCAGGTTAATGAGGTTCACCCCCACCACTGCAAGCCAAGACGCACAAATGATGCCGCCCAAGCCAAAAATCTGCAAAAAAGCATTCGCAAAACTCAAATTGCGAACGCCAAACATCTCTTTAAGAATACCATATTTGGCTGCGCTATGTACCGCGAAACCACAGCTAAGACCTATGGATAACCAGAAAGCTACGCGAGGGCAGCTGCAGGTCACCAACACTGCCTGGGCGATTACGAAAATTGTCATTACCAGGGCGGACCAGGCTAGAACCTTGTTCTTGGAAAACCTATTGGTAAAAAATCCCGCAAAAAATACCATTAGAATGTAAGGGGCCAAGAAGAAGATTTGCAGCATGAATGCTTGCCAGGTTTGCCCTGATTCCACATTGATGAAGGAACCGGACAGAATTTTCTGTGCATAGATGAACACACCCATTTGCACAAAGGTCATTGCAAGTATTGACAAAAAGTAGCGGGTTGCACCCTTAGCTTTCCACATACATCACCTTCTAGAAGGGGAATTAAACTTTGGAGTCAAATTTAAAAAAATCCCTAGTTCGTAGCACTAGGGATTATCTGAAATAATCTATTTAAAAGGTTGGTGTGTAATAAAAAATTTAACCAACTATTGTTTGGGGGGCATGCCCACTCCTGCCGATTTGAAGGCTTTTTTGGCAATAAACGGCATGGCAATGAATATCATGATATAACCGAATACAAAACAGGCTATCTGCGAACCCACGAACATGGGCAAATAAGGCGGCTTATGGTCGGGCGGCATGAGCACAAAGAACGCAAAAGTCACCATGACAGCCGTCATGAGCGGCGTGTAAATCAGGTTAGAAACGAAGGTTTCGATGGCGTGAGTCGTGATTTTATGCGGCGTCAGGTGCAATTTTCGGCCAAGAGCGGCATTCACCTTGCCCATGGGCACCACGAAACCGATTCCAAAACTAACGATAAAGCTCAGCAAGAAACTGCCAAACCAGCCAATAATAATAGGGGCCAAAGGCATACCGGCAGGGCGTTCCGCCGTCGCGGTACCAAAAATACTGAGTGTAAAGCTCATCCACAGAGCCATCATAAACGAAATACGGAGGCCGACAGCCTTCATTTGGGCCGGATTCGGGCCATGATTCGGAATTTCTGGATTCATAAGGGCTCCTTCTTATAACTTTTATTTACAAAGATATACTCTTTTTTCATGAAAAAGCATTTTTGTTCAAATAATTGTAAAAAAGTCGTTGTGTGTTTCAAAACAAAACAACTTTCTAATCTTTGCACTTGGCATGAAAATTGCTAAATATGGCACGGAAAATGTAAAACAGAGCCCCGACATATCAATGTGAGGCATTTTAAAAGGATTTTTTAGAAATGGCAGAAGATTTGAATCAGCAGGAACCGACCGCAGAAGAAAAGGCAAAATTTGAACAGGACGTGCTCAAGGCCGCCGAAGACGCTATGAAGATGGAGGCCGAGGCGAACAAGGCCGGCGCATCTGACCAGGGTGCTGGCGATGCTCAGGAACAGCCGGCCGAGAATGCCGACTCCCCCGCTGAAAATAATGCCGCTGCTGAACAGCCTGCGGAACCCGCTGCCGAAGACCCGACTGCCGCCCTCAAGGCCGCCCTTGCCGATGCAAACGACCGCAACCTGCGCCTGATGGCCGAATTCGACAACTACCGCCGCCGTACCGCCAAGGAACAGCTCGAACTCATCGAGACCGCAAACGGCAAGCTCCTTGAAAAACTCTCCGAAGTGCAGGACAACTTCGAACGCGCCTTCGCGAGCGAAAACAAGGCCCAGGACCTCGAAGCCTTCGAGAAGGGCATGCAGATGATTTACAACCAGTTCGCGAAGATTTTGACCGATGCGGGCCTCGAACAGATTGACCCGACCGGCGCGGAATTCGACCCGAACATGCACGAAGCCCTGATGCAGCAGCCCAGCGAGACCGTGCCCGAAGGCCACGTGGTCACCGTGTTCCAGAAGGGCTACAAGCTCAAGAACAAGATTCTCAAAACCGCGAAGGTCATCGTCTCTTCCGGGAAATAAACCCGCGCCTTCCCTTTTGAAAAATTGTCAATGATAAGTTAACCCCGTGGTATTCCGCGGGGCTTTTCGCGATATATCTTTATCTCTGGTGTATAACATGTTTGGAGATTAAGATGAAAAATATCTTATTCGTTTCTTCCGTATTGGCCTTGGCTTGTACGGGTTTCGCTCAGAAAATTGTAATCACGACGAACTATACGGCGGACCCGGCGCCCTATGTCCATGGGGATACGGTTTA
>JAFXLS010000137.1 GCA_017530965.1 Fibrobacter sp. | reverse complement strand
GTATGTTTTATAGGTATATGCAGAGATATTATTCGCTTTGGTATCTAAAATAGTCTGCACCTCAATAAAGAAATCAATCATTTCCGAATCCTCTTGAAAAATGGGCGGAAAAGATAGTACACCGCAGTTCCCGGCGAACTGAGAGTTGTTCATATATAATAAAGCTGATTCTTGTGCAAGACGGTCTCGCGCCGTCTGTTTTTATTCGGACCTAAGGGTGTGGATGAACCCCATCCACTTGCAAATTTGAGGATTTTTACTATTTTTGCGCCGTCAAATTAACAATATTTCCAAGAGGTCTATTATGTCAGAAGAAACTGAAGTCAAATCCACAGAAGAAGTCAAGCCTCAGGAAACAAAATCCCAAGAAAAGAAGGCCCCGGCCAAGAAGAAGCGCCCCCTGAACGCCAAGCGTAAGGGTGCTCCCGCTCCCAAGAAACCGGCTGTCTTTAGCGATTCCCTGGAAGAACGTTTCCCCGCCCTCGCCGCCAAGCTCAAGAAGCAGATTGAAGACGGTATCAAGCAGAAGATCAAGGACGCACAGAACGACCCGAAGGTCAAGGCTGCCTCTAAGAAATTTGCTGAAAAGTAATCTTTCTTCGACAATTTAAAAGTCCCCGGGTTTAAAGCCTGGGGATTTTTTGTACATTTGTTAAAAATTTTCAAGGAGAAATCTAATGCGTAAATTGTTTGCTATCCTCGCTCTCGGTTGCTCTCTCTGCATGGTCGCATGCAGCAGCGGCGGCAAGACGGTGACCCGTGTCGATGAAAATTCTACCACGGACCTTTCGGGCAAGTGGAATGACACGGACTCCCGCTTGGTGGCTGACGAAATGATTTCCGGTTGCTTGGGCAGCACGAAAATCGAAAAAGTCATCGGCGAAATGGGCCGTACCCCGACCGTCGTGATTGGCAAGGTTCGTAACAAGAGCCACGAACACATCAGTGTCGAAACATTCATCAAGGACATGGAACGAGCCCTCTTGAACTCTGGTGCTGTTGACTTCGTTGCCAACTCCGCCGAACGTGCCGAACTCCGTGAAGAAGTCCGCGACCAGCAGGGCAACGCTACGGAAGAAACTTCCAAGGAACTCCACCAGGAAACCGGTGCTGACTGGATGCTGACCGGCACCATCAATACCATCGTGGACCAGGAAGGCGGCCAGTCCGTAATCTTCTACCAGGTGGACCTGGAACTCACCGATTTGCAGAGCCACAAGAAGCTCTGGATGGGCGACAAGAAGATCAAGAAGTTCATCTCTAAGGATTCTGTGAAGCTTTAATCGCTTTTAGATTGCGGCGTCGCGTTGCTCCTCGCAATGACGCGACACATTTAAATAACCTCGGGTAACCGAGGTTATTTTTCTATCTTTGGAATGTTCCCAAAAAAGTTTTAGATTATGATTAGTATTACCAAGCTCTTGATGGATACCCCGAACTACGGGGATCAACTGCGTTACGAACCTCGTGCCCATGAATCCAAAAATGGGGTAGCACCCGGTCGCGGCCCGGTGGTGGTGTGGAACTGCACCAAGACCTGCAACCTGAGTTGCGTGCACTGCTATGCCCGCTCCGAGGCTATCAAGTACCAGAACGAACTGACCCACGAAGAAGGCTTGGCTCTCATTGATCAGTTGGCAGATTTCAAGGTGCCGGTGATCCTTTTTAGCGGTGGCGAACCGCTTTTGCGTCCGGACTTCTTTGAACTGGCGAATTATGCAGCATCCAAGGGTATTCGCCCGACCATTAGTACCAACGGCACCTGCATTACGCCCGATGTTGCAAAGAAACTCAAGGACATGGGTGTGGGCTACGTGGGCATCAGCTTGGACGGCTGCGAAGCGACTCATGATAAATTCCGCGGCAAGGAAGGCGCTTACAAACTCGCTCTTCGCGGTATCCGCAACTGTGTCGCAACAGGCCAGAAGGTGGGCCTTCGCTTTACCATTACGCGCTACAACGTGCAAGACTTGAATGCGATTTTTGACTTGCTCGAAGCCGAAAATATCGATCGCGTGTGCTTCTATCACCTGGTTTATAGCGGCCGCGGCTCGGCGATGGTGCAAAACGACTTGAACCATGAAGAAAGCCGTAAGGCTATCGATTTGATTATTGACCGTACGCTCGACTTCAAGAAACGCGGAGTCAACAAGGAAATCTTGACGGTGGATAACCACGCCGATGCCATCTACCTGTATCGTCGTATGCAGCGCGAAGACCCTGCACGCGCCGAGAAGGTGCTTGAACTCATTAGGCGCAATGGCGGCAACCGCAGCGGCATGGCCTTCGGTAACGTCGACAGCATCGGAAACGTTCACCCCGACCAGTTTACGCAGTATATTACGCTCGGCAACGTGCGCGAACGCAGCTTTGGCGAAATCTGGAGCGACGAAAGCAACCCGATTATGGCGGGTCTCAAGAACCGCAAGCCGATTCTGAAGGGTCGCTGCCCCAAGTGCGCCTACCTGAACCTCTGCAACGGCAACTTTCGCACTCGCGCCGAGGCGGTGACAGGAGACTTCTGGGAAGAAGATCCGGCCTGCTACCTGACGGACGAGGAAATTAATGGATAATGTGTAGTGTGGAATGTGTAATGAATATCATTTCACACCTCACACTTCACACCACTCACTTCTAGTTTTACATGACTGAACTTGAACAGCTTCTTCTCTCTGTCGTCCAGGACGCTTTTCCGCTGGAAGAACGCCCGTATCTGGTGTTGGCGGAACAGCTCGACTCCGATGAACAGAGCGTTTTTGCTGCTGTCGAAAATTTGCGTCAGTCGGGGATTATCCGCCGTATTGGTGGCGTGTACGATTCCAAGGCGCTGGGCTTTATTTCTCGCCTTTGCGCTGGGAATGTGCCGGAATCCGCCTTAGATGCGTTCGCAGCCGCCGTAAATAAAATTCCTGCGATCACGCATAATTACGTGCGTAGTCACGAATACAATGTGTGGTTTACCGTCATTGCTCAATCAGAAGCAGAAATCCAAAAGATTGTCGATGACGTTTGTGCAAAAACGGAACTGCACAATGTACATATCCTTAGTGCGACCGAGAAGTTCAAGATTAACACGGTGATGGGCGGTTCTGCAGCGCCGGTAATCCGTAAAAATACTTGTGTCAGGTCGAAACCGATGGCAGGTGCAGATCGTGCACGAATCCGCATTGCCTGCGATGACATTCCGCATACACTGACCCCGTTCAAGGATTGGGGAGTTTCGTGTGACGAACTCCGTGAAGACTTGGCTCTGAAACGCATGCGCCGTTTTGGGGCAATCCTTCGTCATCAAGAAGCAGGCTTTGCCTACAACGCCATGGTCTGCTTTAATGCGGCAAATGGCGGTGACATTCTCGCGCAAAAGCCCTACATTTCCCATTGCTATGAGCGTCCAGCTTTCGAAGGATTCCCGTATACACTTTACGCTATGATGCATGCCCAATCTACCGAAGAATTGGACCGTCAAATTAAAGAGGCTGCCGAATCGATTGGCTACCCTGATTACGTCGTTTTGCATTCGGTGCGTGAACTGAAGAAATCGAGTTTCCGATTTTTCACCTAAAAGGCGGCTATCTAACATTCATTTTGATTCCCACGCGGTGACCTGTTTCGAAGCCGAACAAAGTTCCTTCGTGAATTTCGTAATTCAACCCGAATCCGGTAGAAAGCCCTGCAATGTTGAAGTAACGCATGGCATCAAACTTCATTTTCATGCCGCGATACTTGTCCTTCATGCCGCGATAGGGCTTATCCAAGTTCCTGTTTTCAGACTCTTCAATTCGGACTTGGTAAAGGAAAACTTCGCTAATTTCCCAGCCCTTTTTTAAAGAATCGTTCCAGCCCGGTTTCCAAATGAGTGACGCCTTGAAACCGACTTCGTCGCCGGGCTTAAAGTTCTTGTCTTCGAGGAAGGCATTGTAACGAAATGCGGTGCCAACCGTCAGTTTTTTGGAAACCTGCAGCAGGCTGAACGGTTCAATATTCAGACGGTGAAAACGATTCTTTTGGGAGCCTTCGCCGGGCGGAAATCGCCAGCCTAAATTGAGTCCCAGATAGGGGAAAATAATCCCTTTTGCACCCACATAAGTCTCGTTAAAACCGTTCACGTGCAGATCGCAATAATTGTGAATGTAACCTTCGGTGGAATACTCATAGCTGTAGCTCAAAAAGCGGAAAACCCCGTCTACGTAAAGACTTAGGCGTGGGTGTACCGCATATTCAGCCGAAACTTCCATGTCACCGCTGTAAACGTCTTCGTCTAATTCAACTGTCCCTTGGATGCCCAAATAGGTTGTCGGAGCGGCAACTGGGTGCAGGTTCTCCGTAGCTAAGCATGCAACGCAGGCAAACAACAGAATGCACCCAATGAATTTGTTCATGCACTGAAATATAAAAAATTATATTTGCGTTGATGCGTTTTATGGTCCGCAAAATAAATTTGCTCAAACAGCTTGCAGCAATCCTTTGCTGTATCTGCTTTGCCGCATGTTACTGGGCCGAAACCGAAAGCGATCCCGACCATTTGCCAATGGACGATTCCATGTACCCTTACGCAGGACTTCCGCGAATTGTCATAGAAACGGAGGATTTTGCTGGAGTACGAGACCGGGAAACCGAGATTCCTTCGCACTTGCAGATTTATGGTGAAAAAGCCCCTGAAAGTGAAGTCTATGAACTTACCGTGCGCGGGCGCGGCAATTCCAGCTTCAAAATGCCCAAGTACGGCATGAAACTGGAATTTACAGACAAGGTTTCTCTATTAGGCATGCCCAAAAATCGCGATTGGGCTCTTGTGGCCAATTTCGGAGACAAGACCCATTTACGCAATTACATGATGACTCGACTCTCGGAGTGGCTGGGCGCTAAATACACCCCGCGAATGCAGTTTGTAGAAGTCTACCTGAATCGTAATTACATGGGGCTGTACCTGCTATCTGAAACAATCAAGGTGGGCAAGAACCGCGTAAATATTGATGAAAACGATACCACCTTCCTTCTTGAAAAAGAAGACTCCAAAAAATTCGATCCACCCTATGTTCTAACAGACAACCAGTACTATTACCACATAAAATCGCCCAAGAATCCATCGCCCGAAACAGAAAAACTTTTGAAAAATCACTTGAACGCCTTTGAAAATTTCATGGAGGACTACTACCTTCACAGGGCAAACGAAATCAAGAATTGGTTGGATGTGGATGACTTTTTACTTTTCTATTGGGTGCAGGAATACTCAAAAAATGAAGACGGCAACTATGCCCGCAGCGTGTTCATGACATGGAAAAAAGGGGAGCCGATTCATTTTGGACCCCTATGGGATTTCGATTTGGCCTTCGGAAATGCCTCACGCGAACAGAACCAGAATCCAGAAGATTGGTATATTCGCAAGTATCGCTTAAACTACTACATCATGCAGAATTCCGTAGTTAAAGAGGCTGCATTGGACTATTGGAATAATCATCGCAAAACCTTTAAGGCTCTTATCGACAGCATTCCTGTTTATCGCGCCATTATCGAAAAAGCAATCGATAATGAATACCGCCGCTGGCCCGTTATTGGAAATACAGAAAACTGGGCGCTCAAGGATCCGTACGATTCGTATGATGAAGCGGTGGAGGTCATGACCGAGTGGATGAAAAAACGCTACCAGTGGATTGATAACGAAATAGGCGAATGAGTTTTTTCTAAATTTAGCCCATGCGCAAAATCTACATGGCAGGCATGAGCCACAAGGTGGCCGAAATCGCAGTCCGCGAAAAGTTCTACATCCCGATGGATGTCAAGACCAATGCGTTGAGTAATTCTCCCTTCGATGAACTTTTGATTCTTGCGACTTGCAATCGCACCGAGGTTTATGTAGCCTCTGACCGCGACCTGACCGACGTCGAACTTGTCCAGTATGTTTGCAAACTGGCGGGGCAGAGCTACGACGATTTTGCGAAATTCTTTTACTTTAAGTCGGGCGACGAGGTGGCGCACCATGTGATGAATGTGTGTGCGGGTCTTGATTCGGTGGCAATGGGTGAAGACCAAATCTTACATCAGATTGGCCGCGCCTATGAAACGGCGCACCAGTTGAATGCAACGGGGAATACCCTGAACAAGCTCTTTCAGAGTGCTATTCACACCACCAAGCGCATCAAGACCGAAACCAACTTGAGTAAGCTCAGCTGCAACATTCCGTTTCTGGCCATGAAACAGGTGCAGCACACTTTCGATGACCTCGAAAACCGAACGGTATACATTGTGGGCCTCGGCGAAATGGGCTCCTTGATGCTCAAGTACGTACAAGAGAATACCACCAAGATTTTTGCGAGCAGCAAGACCTTTGCCAATGCCGAAAAATTTGCAGACGTGCTCACGCCGGTTAAGTTTGAAGACCGCTACCAGGTCATCGGCAAATGCGATGTGGTAATTCTTTGTAGTGCTTGCCAAGAGCCGATTATCACGAAAGAAGAATTTGAACGTGCTTGTCATCCTGAGCGCAGCGTTAGCGGAGTCGAAGGATCCAAACGTTTGGTCATTGACCTCGGTAGCCCGCGTAACGCAGAATCTAGCGTTGGCGAACTTGCAGGCGTACAATACGTTTGCGTCGATGACCTCGAAAAGGTTGTGTCTGAAAATCGCCGCCTACGCATGATCGAGCTTGAAGCCGCCCAGAAGATTTTGAAAGAAGGCATCGACGAATTCTTGCAGTGGATGCGCATGGACGAAGTCTCGAAGCAGATTAGTGTGCATGCCGAAAGAATGCTGAAGTCGGCGAATGAAGAATCTGACAAATTGCTCCGTTCGATGCCGGATTTGCCCGAAGAAGATCGCCACCGCGTGCAAATGATGTACGAACGCTTTGCCAAAAAGATGGCCAACGATTTCTTGTACAAGGTGAAGGCTGAAAATTCGCCCGAAGATGTGCAGGTGTTCCTCAAGTGCTTGGGGGCGAACAATGACTGAATGTAAGCTGCGTGTTGCAACCCGCAAGAGCGCTCTTGCCTTGGCACAAACGACCATGGCGGCCGATGCCATTGTGGCGGCGAATCCGGGTCTGAGCTATGAACTTGTCTCGATGACGACCGAAGGCGACCGCCGTCTTGATAAATCTTTGGCTAGCTTTGGCGGTAAGGGCGTTTTCATTAAGGAACTTGAAGTTGCCCTTTTAGAAGGCCGCGCCGACATTGCGGTTCACAGCCTGAAGGATATGCCGGCTGAAGTTTTGCCCGAATTCAAGCTTGCGGCGGTATTGAAGCGTGAAGACCCGCGCGATGCATTTATTGCCCGTGGGGGAGCTACCGGAATCAAGTTCATGGATTTGCCCGCAGGGGCCCGCGTCGGCACCGGTAGCATTCGCCGCGTTGTGCAATTGAAGGCGCTTCGCCCGGATTTGGAATACGTGCCTATTCGCGGAAACATCCAGACTCGCCTCGGTAAGCTTGCGGAATTAGACGCCGTTGTGCTCGCCGCCGCCGGCCTCAAGCGCATGGGGCTTGCCGACCAGGTGACTGAATACTTTAGCACAGAACAAATGCTCCCGGCTTCCGGCCAAGGCATCCTTGCGATAGAAACGCTTTGCTCGCCGTCCGACGAACTTGCCGGCCAGCTTGCCCGTGTCAACGATGCCGAATCGTATGCCATCGCCGTCGCCGAAATGGCCTACCTCAAGGCGCTCAACGCTGGTTGTCAATTCCCGGTCGCAAGCTTCGCCGAATTTAGCGATGCCGGCACCCTCGCGCTCCGCGGCATTTACTGGGATGAATCCAGCAAACGCCTGCTCCGCGCTCAAGTTACGCAGCCCCTTGACGCCCGCGCCGCCGACTCTGTTGCACAGGCCCGCGCTGCCGGCATCGCCCTTGCACAAAAAATCCGCGAACAACTTTAATCTGGTTGCCCTGTGAATCAGAATCCCTTCGAACGCGTCAAGACAAGCGACAAGAGCAAAGCCCGCCGCGGACGAATCCGCACGGCTCACGGCGACATCGAGACGCCGATTTTTATGCCAGTGGGCACACTTGCAAGCGTGAAGGGACTTTCATCGCGGGACCTGCGCGAAATGCAGGCGCAGATCATTCTCGCGAACACCTACCACCTGTACCTGCGTCCGGGCACCAAGCTCATTGCCGAAGCGGGTGGAGTGCAGAAGTTCATGGGCTGGAACGGCCCCATGCTCACCGACAGCGGCGGATTCCAGGTCTGGAGCCTCAAGGATTTTCGCCACATTACTGAAGACGGCGTGGAATTCAAGAGCTTGTTGGACGGCAGCCGCCACAAGTTCACGCCCGAATCCGTGATGCAGGCCCAGCGCGAAATCGGGGCCGACATCATCATGGCCTTCGACGAATGTACGCCTTACCCGAGCACCGTCGAGGAGGCCTCGCACTCGCTGGACCTGACGCTCAAATGGACCCGCCGCGCCATGGAATGGCTCGAAAAGAACCCGCCGCTTCACGGCTACCCGCAATTCTTTTTCGGAATCGTGCAGGGCGGCATGCACAAGGAACTCCGCAAAAAATCCATCGAGGCACTCAAGGAACTTGGCCCCGACGGTTACGCCATGGGCGGCCTCTCCGTAGGCGAACCCGTAGAGACCATGTACGAGATTGCGGATTTTTGCACCGACTATTTGCCCGAAGACCGCGCCCGTTACGTGATGGGAGTCGGCACGCCGTGGAATTTGCTTTCGCTTATCAAGCGCGGGGTAGACATGTTCGACTGCATTTTGCCCGCGAAAAACGCCCAAGACGGCCTCGTTTATACCAGCAGGGGAGTGCTCCGTTACAAAAATGCCAAGTTCGCGCACCAGCACGATGCGCCGCTCGACCCGGAATGCGACTGCTACTGCTGCCGCAACTACAGCCGCTCCTACCTGCGGCACCTATTCAAGAGCAAGGAGCCCCTCGGCTGGACGCTTTCGACTATTCACAACCTGCATTTTTACCTTCACCTGATGCAGCAGGCCCGCGACCACATCGAGGCCGGCGATTTCGAAGAATGGTCTGATAAAATAATCCCGCAATTGCAGCAGGAAGCGGAATAAGTTTTTAATGCGAACCAAGTGACAAGGCGATTTTCTTGCACTTGGCAATTTCTTTGGGCGTAAGGCCTTTACTCTTGTGGATTCCGCCTTTTTGAATCACGCCTGCAATCTTGAATCCGCTCCAGCAAAGGATTTCCTTGAGGGCGCGAACGGTGCCGGCCGACTGCTTGAAAATCAGGTTGAATGGCCATTGGGTAGTACATGTCGTAACAATGACGGCCTTCTTTCCCTTTAACAGTGGAATCGGGTAATCGCGTTCGCTGTGGTCCATCATACCGTAAACCCAACGGTCGAAAAGCATTTTGAGTTGCCCGGTCATGTTGCCCCAGTAGCAAGGCGAACCGACCACAAGGGCGTCGCTTTCTTGCACCAGACGCAGAATCCGTTTCGCATCGTCTTCCGGCATCACGCAATCGTGAGTGCTGCGACATTTCATGCAGCCAATGCACGGGCGAAATTCCAACTTGCAGACATCAATGATTGTTACTTCGGTGCCATTTTCAAACAGCTTGTCGCCTATGATATTCAGCATCTGGCTGATGTTTCCGTCTTTGCGCGGGCTCGCATTCAAAATGACCACTTTTCTCATTGTGTCTCCATCCAAAAGAAACGTTCTTCTATAAAACTTTCCCCTGTTAAACACCCCACAATCTACAAAATGTCACTTAAAAGCAAAAAATCCCGGGCATCGCTGCTCGGGATAATTTTTTACGATGACATTGCGCGTTACTTGAACAGGTTCTTCATCTTTTCAAGGAAGCTTTCTTCCTGGGCGGTTTCCTTGTCGTGGCGCAGTTCCGCGAGTTTCTGGTAGAGTTCCTTCTCTTCGCGGGAGAGGTCTTTCGGAATTTCCACGCCGATGTTCACGTAGAGGCTTCCACGGTCGCCGCGCTTGTTCAGCGGGTACAGGCCCTGTTCGCGCAGGCGTAAGATGCTTCCGGCCTGAGTGCCAGCCGCAATCTTGATCTGCACTTCGCCACCGTCCAGCGTCGGGATTCGCTGCGTTCCGCCAAGCACCAGCTTGTGGACCGGCACCTTGATTTCGCAGTGCAAATCGTCGCCTTCGCGGGTGTAGAAGTCGTCGGGCTTTTCGGCAATGACCGCCAGCAAGTCGCCGCAGGCACCGCCGCGAGGCCCGCAGTTGCCTTCGCCGCGCAGGTTCAGGTACTGGCCTTCGGCAACGCCCGCCGGAATCTTGATGGAAATCTCTTCGGTTTCCTGCACACGGCCCTCGCCGTGGCAATGCGGGCACGGTTTCGCGATGACTTCGCCCATGCCGTTACAGGTGGGGCAGGCGCT
>JAFXLS010000136.1 GCA_017530965.1 Fibrobacter sp. | reverse complement strand
TAATGAGTCTCCTATTTTTAAATTCTTGCCGCCCGCGAATCAATCTGAACGGGGCGATTTTTTACGCCCATACATAAGCAAAACCCGTGCCAAATGCTAATAACTGGCAAAAAACGGCCATTTCGTTTCGTTCTGAAACAAGAAAAGCCCCTAAACCGGGACAAAAAAGGCGCGTTTCATAATGGAACAGTTGCCGCGGAATGTCATCCCCGCCACCATCTTGTCATCCCCGCGAAGGCGGGCGGACAGCACTTAGCACTTTAGTGCTTAGTGCGCATGGCCACCAAGGTGGGGATCTCACTGTCACCCTGGACCCTGGAGCGCAGCGATAGGGGATAGGGTCCATAGAAAAGGGGAGGGGGAGGCATCCCCCTGGTTCGCACTCCGTTGCTCTCCACCCCCTCGCCTAAGGGGACACCCCCTAACACCCCCAATTCTTTTTCAAAAATGTATATTTCAGCAAAACGGAAGTTGAGGGATAGATGATATTTCGAAAGATTGTAGTGACCGCAGCAATCGCTTGCCTAGTTCTTGCTTTTACCGCCTGTGGCGATGATGACAGCAGCAGCTTCGTTGAGCCGGAAAAGGAGACGAGCAGTTCCATTGCCGAGTCATCCTCGGAGCGCAGCGGAGGGGATCCATCCAGTTCTTCCTCTAGCAGTAGTGTCTCGTCTTCGTCTACGAACAGTTCGTCTTCTGCGAAATCCAGCTCGTCTACGGATGCCAAGAGCAGTTCTTCAAGCGGGTTGATTCCGGAATCTTGCGAAGAAAAGGATGAGAATCGTATTTTGACCATTTATGATACTGGGGAGAGATATGTTTGCAAGAGTGGTCAATATGTCAAGATTGAGTCCAGCAGCTCTAGTAAAGTAAAGAAAACGTGTTCCGCAGATGAAGAGGGTACAACTCGGAGAGAGGATGGGGTGCGATTTGTCTGCGAAGATGGATATTGGGTCCCAGTGGAATCATCCAGCTCATCTAAAGTCAGTAGCAGCAGCTACTTCGACATGACGGAGCAATTTAACGAGAAAGTGTCTTACGGTGAGTTCACGGACCTGCGCGACGGACACAAGTATCGTACGGTGAGCATGTATGATGATAGTTTTGAGAGAACCTATGTTATCTTTGCCGAAAACCTGAATTATGGCAAGATGGTTCCAGGCGGTACTGTGCAGGGAGACTCCACGAAGTACTGCTATGATGATGACTCGTGGTACTGCGAAAACGGCTGGGGCGGACTCTATACCTGGAGCAATGCAATGGGCTTTCCTGCCGTATGCGACAGTGTATCTATCAGTGCGGAGGCCTGTTCGCAAAAATTTGTTTATCCAAGTGGATATGGACAACCCCAGAACTATGTCCAGCATCAGGGAATCTGCCCGGATGGCTGGCATATTATGAATTCTGGCGAATGGGCGCATTTAGACCAGAGGACGGGGGGGAGTGTCGCCCACTATATGGGCTCGAAGGTTGCGGGCTTCAGTAACGAAAACTTGTATGGAATGTCCTTGCTGCCAGCAGGCTATTGGAATCCTGTGGCTCTAGAGTATGGATACATTTCAAATTCTGCGTTATATTGGCTGCCGCAACAATATCCAGAATATGATGATTGTTCATATCGAGTTGCGATTCGAACGAATGAGTTTAATAGAACCTTTAGAGGTTTAAAAACGCAGGGCTTTTCTGTCCGCTGTGTAAAAAACTACTAATTATAACAAGATTTTAAACAAATTAACAACGCCTTTTGGAAAAAGGCTATAGGGGTTGTATGTCTAAACTCAACAAGAAGAACAAAAAGTCCAAGAAAAACAACCGCAAAAATTATAAAATTGAGTCTCTTGAACCGAGACTCTTGATGTGCACTGTTGTGGTATTAGAATAAAAAGGAAGTTAGAATGAAAACAAAAAGTCTTTACTTTTGCGTAGTCTTGATGACCGTTATGGCGATTGTTGCCTGTGATGACAGTTCCAGCGGTGCCGGACCGGACCCGGTAGCGGAAGTTTCAAGCAGTAGTGGTGACCTAGACAATGCAATCTCCTCTAGTTCCGTTACGGACAAAGGAACATCTTCGGGGGGCGGTTCGGTGTCGTCCTCGTCGGAAAAGTCTAGTTCTTCTACTGATACCAAGAGTAGTTCGTCTATCGGATCAATGTTTTCAGTGAGTTCAAGTGTATCCTTAGGTAGTAGTTCTGCTTCTCTAATGGATTGTTTAGACGAAGGGGAAATTGTTCGCATAAGAGATAGGCAAACTGGAGAAGATGTGATGTATATCTGCCAGGACGGTTACTATGTGTCGTATATTCGCTCCAGTTCTTCCGCAACGTCTAGCAGTAGCTATTTCAACATGGACAGCCTTTACAACAGCAAGAAATCGTATGGGGAATTTGTTGATCCGCGTGACGGGCAAAAGTACAGGACGCTCCACATAACGACTTCATGGTTGGCGCTCCCTGAATTCGAGGCGTTTGCGCAGAATTTGAATTATGGTGTCCAAATAGAAATTGAAACGACTGAATTTGATGACGCGAAAGTCGAAAAATATTGTTACGATGACGATCCGTGGTATTGCAACAACGGCTTCGGCGGGCTGTATAGCTGGAGCGAGGCGATGGGGCTTCCTAAGGCCTGCGACAGTGTATGGACGGGGACGACTCCTGCTTGCCCGGATTCGCTTGTTCCCGGCGACAATAAAGAAATTGATTCTAGAGACCTGATTCGCCAGGGAGTTTGCCCTGAAGGCTGGCACGTAATGAATGGGAGTGAATGGATGGCCCTTAAGTCATTGGATGTGACTGAGAGTGGCTTAGACCTTGTTTCAATGGTGAGCAGGGGACAACTAGCCAATGGAACAGGGTTCTCAGCATTGTTTGCGGGATATGCTGATATTCCGACACAGTATCTTCGTATAGGAGAATTGGGTGTCTATCATTTGGCTTTTGAGTATGAAGCCGGTCGGCACAAATCGGTGACAATGACTAAAAGTACGAATTTAAGTTACAAGGGTATTCACCATAAAAAAGACGGGATACCGGTCCGCTGTGTGAAGGATTATTTGTCGGAATCTAGGTGAGCTAGATTTCTTCCTTTAAAAATTTTAAACAAAAAACAGGGCTTTGGGGAAAAGCGTGCTAAGTGAGCGTCGCGACAAAACGCTTGCGTTTTGGCATGACCGAACGACGCCGCGGACGCCGTAGGCGTCAAAAGCCCTATGGGAGTTATTTATGTCTAAGAAGAACAATAAGAAGTCTATCAAGAAATTCAACCGCAATGCATACAAAATCGAGTCCTTGGAACCTCGTTTGATGATGGACGCTTAACCCCACCCCAAAATCAACCACCCCGTGACCCAACACGCCGACATCTCAAGAAAAATGCTATAAAAATGCGCTTTTACAAAGAATTCGGCATTTTTCTTCCAAAAATACAAAACAGAATTGAACAAAAATACAAAACAAAACTTGACAATTGGACCGTAGGGGAGAAGACGGGCTCTTTATCTTGACGGGTTCTTCCAGTTTTGATCTTTCAAAGACAATCCATTCGGGAACGGGGAGAATATCACGATTGAAGATGTTCCCCATGAGCCTTTTCGAATCACAGGAATCCAATGGCCAAATATCACTTTCAAAACTGTTCGACGCCCCCGAAAGCGATATTGACGGGATTACGTCAAGCCTTTCGATAGAGCAACTAATTCATGCCGCTTGCCGTGGCGGGTGGCCGGCCGCTCTTTTCAAGAAAGGCGATGATGCCCAACTTGTCGTCGCGCAGGACTATCTCGAAAACATCTGCCAGACAGACATATCCACGGTTGACGGAGTCGAAAGGAACCCCAAATGGACAAAGGCTATCCTAAAATCGTACGCCCGGAATGTCTCAACCTTGGCAAAGACCTCCAGCATCCATAAGGATATTCTATCGGAATCGGACAATTTTTCCATAATAACACTGGATTCCTACTTAAACGCGCTACGCAGACTATTCGTCATAGAAGATCTGGACGCCTGGAGTCCCTCCATCCGTTCCGCCACATCTATCCGTTCAGGGAAGAAGAGGGAATTTTCCGACCCATCAATTGCCGTCGCTGCGATGGGCGTCTCTCCCGAATACTTCTACACTGACCTGAAAACTTTCGGTTTTGTTTTCGAGACGCTTTGCATCAGGGACTTGAAGGTCTATTCTCAAAAACTACGTGGCGAACTTTCTTATTATCGCGACAGGACCGGGCTCGAGGCCGATGCCGTGTTGCATTTGAATGACGGACGCTATGCCTTGATAGAATTTAAGCTGGGGAGTCGCGAAATTGAGGAAGGAGCAAAGCACCTGACGACTTTAAAGGAACTTATACGGGAACACAATAAGAAAAGCGACCAAATTCAACTTCGTGAACCGGACCTGCTGATGGTTGTCACGGGCGGGCAAATGGCATATACGCGACCTGACGGTGTAAAAGTCGTCCCGATTGGCTGCCTTAGGGACTAAAATAACCTCACCCCTAAATATACCCAAAACAACCACCCCGTGCTCCAACACCCCGAAAACGTTCATTTTTGTCATAATCTGACATAGCAATTAAATTATATTTGTTCGCAGACTATTGTTTATGAAGTTTTCATGTCATACGATAAGCAGGAATGTATGTCAGCACTCGAGGAATCGGATGAAGTCTTTTACGCTAGGATGAAAAAGGGCCTAGACGACGTGCACAACGGTCGCGTCACGCCCCTGGACTATGTTTACGCCGAACTCTCCAAAGCCATCTCCGAAATCAAAAACGGAGCAAAAAGGAGCAGATGCAGAAAAATTCATCAAAGGATTGATGAATTCCTAGCGTCTAAAATGCCCCATCATTCATCATTTCGGGCATATTCATGTGAACTATCCCGTTTCTGTGCTGGATAATGTCATTTCGGGTTAGCACGTATTTCGCGTAGTTGTCCCGGACTTTCTCCAGCGGAGCGTACTCGCGATCTTCGGTTTTTCGGCTGTCCATCATCGTCATGCAAACTTGCACATAACGGTATTCCGAAAAATCCTTTTGCAGGATAAAGTCGCACTCCAGTTTCCCGATGCGTCCGACGCTTACGCTAAAGCCATTTGACTTAGCGTAGGCATAGAACACATTCTCCATGACGGGGCCGTAGTTTATGCGATTGTCGGTATTGGTTGAATAATAGAAGCCTACATCAGCCAAGTAGTATTTCTTTTCGCCCGCGATAGACTTTCGCGACTTCATGTCGAAGCGGTTGCATTCGTAGAGAATTTTCGAATCGATTAAAATTTGGATGTATCTATTCAGGGTTTCCCGCTTGATGTCGGAGCCGTCCTTGCGCAAGTCCTCGAGCATATTGGTAAGGCTAGTTGTTGCACCGAAGTTGTTTATCATGTAGTTCCGAATCTTATTGAATACCGACACATTGCGGATTTTCACGCGACGCTTGATATCCTTCTCGAAGATTTCTGTGATTACGCTTTCGATGTAAGCTTTCTTGTCTTGCAGGGAATCGTATTGAACAGCTTTCGGGAAGCCTCCCTCTACAAGGAACTTGTCGAACTCTTCCACCAAATTTTGGCTGACTGTTTTGCCAAAGAAACGCTTCATTCCCAGGTATTCTTGGAAATTGAGTGGAAACATTTCAAACTCGATATATCGGCCCGTCAACTTGGTTACTAGCTCGCCGCTTAAGAGGTAAGAATTTGATCCCGTGATGAATATGGAAAAATCGCCTTCCACTCTGAACGCGTTAATGACCTCCTCAAAGCCCTTGACATTCTGAATTTCGTCGATGAACAGGAACTTGATTCCTTGTGCAGAGGCGTGCTCCTCAATGCTTTTTTCCAGTTGATCGGCTGTCTTGATATTCTTGAACCCACGCTTATCCAAGTCGAGATAGACGATGTTTTCGGGAGCGACTCCCGAATCGGAGAGTTCCTGCGCGATAGTCTCCATCAAGCTGGACTTTCCGCACCGGCGAACCCCCGTAATGACCTTAATTATCTCGCAATCGCGGTAAAACCCGCGAATTTTTTTGAGATAACATTCCCTGGCAAAATTCTTGACACTCATGCTTTAAATATACCTTTTTGCAAGAGAAAAAGTAATGTTAAGGGGGTAAATTCTGTAAAAATTATAAAATATACACCTTTAAATATAAATTTTGTAAAAAATCCTCCGCGGGGGAGGATTCTTGCTTAAAAGGGGAGGGGTGTCACTTCCCGAAATTGATTCGCAGGGTGTTACCTTTTTCCATAAAAAATGCCCCAAAATTTCAGCATGGTCCTTATGACGTTCAAAAAACTCGGCGTTTAGCCGGACAAGAGAATGATTTTCTAGCATATTTTCCTCAAAAAAAACGCCGTCTTTTATACTTTCATATAAAAAACGGCATCAAATTGGTCTTTCTTTTTTATCTCAGGCAGCGACCTACCGCCCTGTTTCATCAAATTGGTCTTTCTTTTTTTCTCAGGCGGTGGCCTGCCGCCCTGTTCTATATCAAATATAAAAAAATCTCCGTGGGGGAGGTTTTCCTCCTTACTTACTAAAATCAAAGAAGGCTGCGGGGTCCGTTCCGAAGATTTCTCCAAGTTTTATCGCCATCTTGCGGGATACCGCCCTGCGTCCGTTTTCCATGGCGCAGAGGTTCTGGACCTGAATTCCAAGTTTCTCGGCGAGAGTGACCTGCGACCAGTTGCGCAAATCGCGGTTCGCGACAATCATTTCGCCGGGGGTGGAATCCAGGTTCTTGAACCAGTCAGACTCCTCGAAGGGAATGGAATCCTCGTTTTTGCAGACCGCCACGTTTTCAGGTTTGTAGGTGTCCTTCAAAAACCTGACAAGCGGAGCAGGGATGTGCTTCGCGCGGATTTCAATACGGGGCTTTTTCACGACTGCCATCATAGATTTGAAAATAATCAATTTTTGATTATCTGTCAATAGGGTTGAGCATTATTTCACGCTGCAAGCATGCACAATCACATTGTCTGACTGCCCCCTGCAGGCATCAGTCCCCAGCCTGTAGCGCCCGATTTTTTTCTTCGGACATCTTCAGCACTTCTTCTAGCGTGAATTCTTCCTTGCTAAAGAAGAACGTATTCGTTCCTAAATCTTTGAGTGAAGCCCCGAAATGGTATGCCGTATCGTCAATAAAGAGAAAACGGTCGTGCATTCCATAACTTGGCAGAATTTCAAGCGGACTTTCGGCGTATTGCGCATTATATGTTGCCAAATCAACCTTGAATATTTTGCTCTTATCGTAGGTGTAAATGGTCACTGAAACGCCTTCGCCACGTTTGAGCATCATCGCAAGAACCTTTTCATCCACATAGCGGTCCACGAGTACAATCCGCTTCTTTGCCCTGCGAATCAGGTTACACACGAACACATAGGCGTCAAACTCCTGGTTATTATAGAATAATCCCTTCGATTTGAGTTCTCCGCGGTCCATGGCCTCGAAAACCTCGTCTAGTTTGCGGTCGTGGTCCGCAAGTTTAGCCTCAACCCCCGAAATGCGGCTGATTAGCCCGGCATTTCCCATCAAAATTTGCCTTGCGGCTACAAAAGCACGCATAATTGCAATATTTACCCTAATTGCCGTTTCGCTTTTCAATACAGAAGAAAGCATCGCGACACCCTGCTCGGTAAAGGCATATGGCATCTTCCTGTTTCCACCCCAACTTGATGTCGCAATTTGCGATTTCAAGTTTTTTCCTTCCCACGCCTCTACTTCAGCCTTGCTCAATTGAAAGCAGAAATCTTCCGGAAATCGTTCAATATTGCGTTTGACTTGTTCGTTGATTCGTCTAGTTTCCACTCCATAAAGTATTGCCAAATCGCGGTCAAGCAACACCTGTTTGTCGCGAATGACTCGAATCATTTTACCAACCTCAGAATCCACAAGCGGATTGAGCGTAACTATTTCTTCTTTTTTATCCATTTTATACTCCTATAAACAAAAAAAAGCCGGCTTTTGATATATAAAACTCCCAATATTCATTGGGGATATAACAAAAGTCGGCTTTTCTAGTCGAACGTGGCTTGTAGACGGAAATCCGCTACCGGTGCCTGTCTAGGATAATATACAAAAAATAGCGGAAGTAAAACAATATTTGGGGAGGAACTTGATCTCTATTTCCTTGACATTTCACTGTTATAAATGTACTTTAGACCTTGGTCTAGACTATGCTTCATGTGATTGATGCGAAATATATTGGCGATTACAAGATATCCGTCGAATTCAATGACGGATGCCGTTTTGTCGCTGATTTCGAAAGTGTCGTCAAGTCGGACCATCGACCCATCGTGCAGCAACTTGCAGATATCGATACCTTTAAGGATTTCACATTGCAAGCGCACACAATCACATGGTCAAATGGCGTTGATTTTGCCCCGGAATACATCAAGAGCCTTCAGAATTCCGAATCCTATCCAGCTTGATTTGTGGAAATTTTTCGAAATATATTGTTTTTTGTTAATGAATAATGTATATTTGGGTTAGATAGGGTGGCAGAGTATCCACCTGAGAAAAAAAGAAAACTCAAATTGATGACAGGGTGGTAGAGCGACCACCTGAGATAAAAAAGAAAGCTCATTAGATGAAGTCGTTTTTATATATCCATATAAAAACGGCTTCTTTTTTATTTGGATAAAAAAGGATAAATATCGTTCCCTAAAATTTGCGATTCCGTTTAGATCGAATATCCAGCATACGCATGCGTACAAATTTGAATGTGAAAACGCAAAGCGCACATCATCGGGTCTAGATTTTAGCAAAAGTGTCATCATATTCAATGAAGATGAAGTGGGGATGCCGGCGCATATCGATTCAAAGGAACATACGGAACTGATGAAACGCTATGTGTTTATTGTGGAAAAATTTCAAAAGTATATAGATGATTTTATAGAAGGCTTGAACAAAGAGCCTTTGCCTCCTAAATACAATTTTTCGTCGTTGACCTTTTATCGTAGTTTTTTGATAAAGACAGCCAAGCAGAGCGAAAAATGAAAAAAATCCTCCGCAGGGGAGGATTTTAAAAGCAGGGGAGATCCTTCGACTTCGCTGCGCTCCGCTCAGGATGACACGTGCTGTTACTTCTCGAAATTGATTCGCAGGGTCTGACCGGCGGCATTTCTAATCACATAGGCTCCGCCCTGGTAGCCGGCGTTTTTGAGACTGGTCTTGATGTCTATCAGCGATGCTCCGGCGTTCAGGCGGATGTTCCCGAGCTCGGAGCCCATCAGGTCGAATACTCTGTAGCTGCCCGCGGCCCTTGCGAAAGCGTTTGCCATGCCCGCGGCTCCGGCGTCGTTTAGGGCGTTTTTCGGCACGATGCCCGTGGTCCCGTTGCGGATGTCTTCAGCGCTGCCTTCGCTTTCACCAAAGGCAATCCAGTCGAGGTTCACGTAGTCGCTTGTCACCAGCACCTTGAGCACGTGCTCGCCCTCGGTGAGTTCCTTGGTGGTCGTTCCCTTGAAGGTGCCGTAGGTGTCGAAATCCCCGGTGCCCGTGAGCACGAGCGTGTCGGTAATCGGCTCGTCGTCCATGAACAGGCGCACGCCCGTGTTGTCCATGCCGCTTGCATAGCTGAGCTCGAAGGGGAGCTTCCCGCCGGCCTGCACGTTCACGGTGTATTCAAGCCATTCGCCCTTCTGCGTGTAGCCCACGGCAAATCCGTCGCCGTTTTTCACGATGTCCACGCGGTCTTCGCGGTATTCGCCGCCCTGGTTCTTGGTATCCATGTCGTAGTAGGCCTT
>JAFXLS010000135.1 GCA_017530965.1 Fibrobacter sp. | reverse complement strand
GGGGAGGTGACGTAGTGAGACGCCGGATAAATGGATATATGATTTCTGAGCCCCAGGATCTCGCCGGTCACGGGGTTCATTTCTTTAATGGTGTCGATCTCGTCGCCGAAGAGTTCCACACGGACCGCGGAATCCTCGCCGGCAGGGTAGATGTCTATGATATCGCCGCGGACTCTGAAGCTGCCACGCTGGAAATCCACGTCGTTTCTGGTATACTGAAGATCCACCAGCGACGAATGGATTTTCCCCGACGGCCACAGCATCCTTATCCTCGCCGAAGGCCGCTTGCTGAACCTCGGCTGCGCTACTGGTCACCCGAGTTTTGTGATGAGCGCAAGCTTCACGAACCAGACCATCGCGCAGATCGACCTCTGGCTCAACGCTCAGGGCAAGCAGACTGTCGCCGGCATCAAGTACGAAAGCGGCGTCGTCTATACGCTCCCGAAGATTCTCGACGAAAAGGTCGCTCGCCTCCACCTCGAAAAGCTCGGCGTTCACCTGACGACCCTCACCAAGGCTCAGGCCGACTACATCGGCGTGCCCGTTGAAGGCCCGTACAAGGCTGATCACTACCGCTATTAATAATAGCGGGCGCAAGCGAACAACAAGCACCGCGCCCTATTTGTCATCCTGAGTCCTTCGACAAGCTCAGGATAAACTCCGTCGAAGGATCTAGAAATAAAAACTCCCCCGGCACTTGCCGAGGGATTTTTTCATATGTATCTTACCGGTTCCAGCCGTTATGCCCTTCGCCATAATAGAGGGCCGCATCTTCAGGGCCGAAATCGTCTGCTACGGTATCGCGGGGAGATAGCCACCCACGCATTTTCTTGATGCGTTCGGCCCGCGCTTTTTTCGCCAGTAAAGTTTCTGTTTGCAAGTCAGCATTTGGCTCATCAATATGAGAATCTGTTTTAGGTATTGAGTCCTGCATATCTCAAATCCTCCCTGGACTATCCGATACTTAATATAAAAAAATTAGGTATATTCCAATATATGAGAAATCTTGCCCTTGCCTTTTGTCTAAGCTCGCTGATGATAGCGGCCCTTATGGGTTGCACAGACGATTCCGCATCCAGCACCGATGCAATTGCAACGGAAAGTTCGGAAGCCGACAACAGCTCGTCCAGTTCCGCTAAAGCTAGCCTATCAAGTTCTGCAACCGAAGGGAAGTCATCCGTAGCATCCACTTCATCGAGTTCGCAACAAGTTCCTAGCTCCAGTTCTGTAGAAGAAATTTCAAGTTCCAGTTCCGCAGAAGACTCTCCCCAGTCCAGCAGCGAATCCGCAACAATCAATAGCAGCGATGACGGGAAATGTACCTCTTGCGATAGCTTTACCGCCGCAGACCCGGAACTCACCGAAAACGGCGGCAAAGGATCCGTCACCACTTACGGGAGCATTACCGAAAAAGAAACGAGTCTCGGTGGTGCCTGCAATTACGGACAAACAAATATCCAATACTATGCCGCAATCCATGTGAACGTATCGCCAGGAGATGACAAAGGACCATGGAACGGTGGCGCCGCGTGTGGCGGTTGCGTGCATGTAAAAGCGAAAACGCCTGACGGCTGGAAAGAAGTGACCGTACGCATTACCGACCGGTGCCCCGATGCGAATTGCGGCGTAGATCTGGGCGGCGCTCCAGCCTCTGATATCATGGGAATTCAAGTAGGACGTTATTCCGGCGAATGGGAATTCGTAAGTTGCGAAGGCGTCGAAGGCGTATGGGGTGATTCCACTTCGATCTGGGTCAAAGAAGGCGCCAGCGAATTCTGGAGCATTATTCATGTACGCAACCCCAAGGACATGGTGAAATCCATGATCATTTACGGTATCGATACAGACGATATCCATGTTCTTGAAATGGTCGTAGGCACCGAGAATTTCTGGACAGTTCCCCAAGAAGTGCTGCAGACAGACAATCACTACCGCATCGTAGTAAAGTACCGCACAGGGGAAGACGACGTATGGAAAATCAAGGGTTCAGACCTAGCCGTACCTGAAGCGAATTTGTATCTGTACGAGCATCGGGAATAACCAAAACAGTATTTTGTCCCTTCAAAATCTTTTTAAATTATCTATGAAAAAAGAAATGCCGTAGGAGGACAAGCTGGTATGGATTTCGACAAGATTCTGTCACATTATAAGGCAAAAGCCTGTGTAATGTCCGTGGAACTGTTCCCGGACGGATCTTACGGGAATATCCGTGTTGTGGCAGGAAATAAGGCACATTGTGATGATATGGAGGCCTTGAGACACACTCCATTTGTGCCGGGTTCACCATACGAAATGTGCTTTCCGAAGAACCAGAATTTCGAAGACCACTGTTTCCGCTGTATACAATCAGGCAAGCCGCTCCACGCCTACGTCGACCTCTACATGATGGGTCTCTGGCTGAACATGTTCCTGATGCCGCTGGATTCCGACTGCGAAAATATCGGCTACTGCGTCTACTGTTACGACGTGACTCCCAAAGCAGATTCCTCGGCAATGGCAGACCTTTCTGCAGAAACCGCTACGAACGTTCTCAAGGCTTGTATCAAGCTGCGTGGCACAGACAATGTCAAGCAAACTTTTCAAGAAGTCGTCGAAGATATCCGCAAATCTTGTGATTCCGACCATTGCTGCATTTTGCTCACCGATGCCGAAAATCGCGAGTGTTCCATTTTTGCGGAATCGATTCGCGACGGTCTAAAAATAAAGCCGATGTCGCGATACGTTGAAGGCTTTTACGCGATTGCAGAAACATGGCCAGAAACACTGGCCGGCAGCACCTGCATTATCGTAAAAGATGAGCGTGACATGGAAAAGCTACGCCTGGCAAATCCAATTTGGGGATCGATGCTTGACCTTTCCGGCGTAAAGACGATTGTACTTTTCCCGCTGCGGCATAGTGGCGAATTGCTAGGTTACTTGTGGACGGTTAATTTTAACGTCAATGATACGCTGAAGATAAAGGAAGCTCTTGAAGTCACGACATTCCTTATTGCGTCCGAAATTTCAAGTTATCTCCTTTTGAACAAGCTTCAGATTATGAGTACGATCGATTCGCTTACCGGCGTAAAAAATCGTAACGTAATGAACAACCGCATTGACCAAATCGTGGCTGAACGCAAACCCACGCCTGACGCGGTTATTTTTGCCGACCTGAACGGACTGAAGCGCATGAACGATGACCAGGGACACATCTCTGGCGACAAGGTTTTGCGAGCAGCGGCAGAAATTTTACAATACGTTTTCCCGGAAGAAGACGTATACCGTGCCGGTGGCGACGAATTCATGGTACTCGTTTCGAACGTCACTGAAGACGAGTTGAATACCCGTGTGGCCAAAATACGCACAATGGCAAAACTGTCCGAAAATGTTCGTTTCTCCATTGGAACGTGTTACGGAGAACCCGATGTTCGTAGGGCCATGCATATTGCAGACGAACGGATGTATGTCGATAAAAATTCTTTCTACGCCGAGCATCCTGAATTAAAATACAGGTAAGAAAAACGTGGGACGCACTTACGCCGCCATCGACCTTAAATCATTCTTTGCTTCGGTAGAATGTATTCTCCGAGGACTCGATCCATTAAAGGCAAAATTGGTGGTGGCTGACGAGAGCCGTACTGAAAAGACAATTTGTCTAGCGGTGACCCCTGCGTTAAAGGCATACGGAATCCCCGGTCGTGCACGACTTTTCGAAGTAAACCAGAAAGTGCGTGAAGTACAGCGGCGTACGGGCGAAAAGATTGAATTCACCATCGCAAAACCGCAAATGGCGAAGTACGTGGAGTATTCCACGAAGGTCTATAATGTTTACCTGAAATACGTGAGCGCCGAAGATATTCATGCGTATTCGATTGACGAATGCTTTTTGGATTTGACGCGCTACTTGAAGCTTTATAAAAAGACAGCGCGCGAACTGGTGAAGACGATTATCCAGGATGTTTTTGCGACTACGGGAATTACGGCGACGGGTGGAATCGGCACGAACTTGTACCTTTGCAAGATTGCGATGGACGTGATGGCGAAGCATGTGGAAGCGGATGATGATGGCGTACGCATCGCGGAACTTGACGAGATAAGTTACCGCAAACAGCTTTGGTCGCACCGGCCGATTACGAGTTTTTGGCAAGTGGGCCGCGGCATAGCAGAACGTCTGGAAAATTGTAGGCTGAATGCAGGGCGCGGCATCTACACGATGGGCGACATTGCCCGCGTAAGCGTCAAGAATCCTGAAGCGCTGTACAAGCTATTCGGCGTGAATGCGGAAATCCTGATTGACCACGCCTGGGGTTACGAGCCTTGCACGATTGCAGACATCAAAAAGGCGAAACCGCGGAACAGAAGTACGGGCGAAGGCCAAGTGTTGCAAGATCCGTATCCGTTTGACAAGGCGCGGCTTGTGGTGCGCGAAATGGTCGATACGGTTTCGATGACATTGGTTGCCCACGACTTGGTGACAAACGCCATGGTGCTCACGGTGGGTTACGACCGCGAAAACGTAGATAAGGGAATTTACCACGGCGTAACCGTAACGGACTTTTACGGACGTACGATTCCGAAGCCTGCACATGGTACGGCAAACATTGGTTATTATACCAGCTCACAAAAAGTGATGGCGGATGCGGTCATGAAACTTTTTGACCGCATTGTAGACCCGAAATTAACGGTACGTCGTTTGAACTTGGTGGCTGCCGACATTGTGGATGCAAGCCACGAACAGTATGACTTGTTTACCGATGTGAAAAAACAGGAGCGAGAAAAGAAACGCCTGAAGGCGGAGCTCCTCATCAAGAAGCGTTTTGGCAAGAACGCCATTGTGAAGGGAATGGATTTGCAAGAGGGCGCTACCACCATTGAACGCAACGGACAAATCGGAGGACATCGTGCCTAATTTTGACTATAGCGACATTATCGATTTGCCATATCCGCAGAACGACTGGAATTTCTTGATTAAGCATCCGCGTATGAACGTGGAAGACCGTGCGAAGATTTTCCACCCGTTTGCGGCGCTCCGCGGGCATGCCGAAGCGCTTGATGCGACAGCCGAACGCAAGCAAGAGGCGGTCGCGAACGAGCTCACGCTAAACGAGAATTACTAAATTAACTATGTAAATCCTTTCACCCGAGGTTACCATGAGTCTTGATGAAGAACGCATCCGCGAGCTGCAGCGTAAAGACCAGGAACATGATGCGCGCCTGGATATGCAAAAGGAAAAGGATGACGAACATGATGTTCGCATTGATGCCTTATACAGTAAGGAGCGCGAACAGGATTTTAGATTGAAGGCCCAGGTGGCCAAGGATGCGGAACACGATTTCCGCCTGAATTCCGTAGACAGCGTCAACAAGATGCAGGATTCAGAATTGCACCGCCAATCGGAAAAGGACCGTGAACACGATGCCCGATTGGATGCACTTGAAAAGCTTTGTGCCGAATTGACGCAACGTGTAGCCTCTCTTGAAGAACAATTGAAAAAGTAGTAGGGCGTCGTGACTCAGCCTGTTCGAAATATCGCAATCCTTGCCCACGTGGATGCCGGAAAGACGACTCTTTCGGAGCGTATTCTTTTTGCGGCGGGCGAGGTTCGCCGGCCGGGCAAGGTAGAAGAAGGCCTTGCCACCATGGACTACATGCCCGAAGAAAAAGAGCGCGGCATTACCATTGAAAGCGGCGTGGCGCATTTCGAATGGAAGAACACCTGGTTCAATTTTATTGATACTCCGGGCCATGTGGATTTTGGTGCCGAAGTCGACACGGCGCTGACAGCCGTCGAAGGCGCGGTGCTTGTGGTGAGTGCCGCGAGCGGAGTGGAAACGCAAACGGTGGCCGCCTTCCGTAAACTGCGCGAAGCGGGTGTGCGGACGATTTTATTTGTCAATAAACTCGACAATCCCGATTATTCGCTTGACGAAACGCTGATTAACATCGAAGAAGTTCTGGGCGTGCGCCCGGTGCTCATGACGCTCCCAGAATACAAGGGTGGATGCATGTCGGGCGTGCTCGATGTGCTTAGCAAAAATCGCCTGATTCATTCGGATTCGGGCGAAGAAGTCATCGATGATTCCTGGCCACAAGCAGGCGAAGTGAGTGATTCCACTGAGAAAATCAAGAAGCATTACGCCGAAGCGGTGGAATTCGCGAGCAACTTCGATGACGAAGTTTTGCAACTTGCGCTCGAAGGAAAGCCGGTTCCGCCTAAAACGCTTTTGCGCGGGCTCAAGGAACTGGCGAAGAATAAAGATTATGCTCTGTGCTATGCAGGCTCGGCCATCGAAGGCTTCGGGGTACGCAGCCTGACAACGGCGCTATCGTTCTTCTTGCCCGATGTGCCTGAATTTGCGGACAATGAATTAGGCCAAGTCATTCGACTCCGCCACTTTAAGGGTGTGGGCGAAATTTCGCTGTTCCGTAGTCATACGAATATGGAACGCAAGGAATGGCCTGCGGGTTTTGAATTCTCACGTTTGAAAGCAAACTTGTTGCAGCCTGTCGACGAAATCCGTTCAGGTGATATTTATGCCATGCGCAGCCCCTTTGAAACGGAACTCGGACAGGTCATTTCTTTGGACGGATCAATTCCTACTTGCGAAGAAGAATCGCAGCCTTCGATTCGCGACAAGTATCAGCCGCTTTTGCAGACTCGCGTGGAATGCTTGGGCGCCGAAGATTACCACCATGTTGAAAAGAGTTTGAATGTCCTTGCCCGCATGGACCCCTCTTTCCGCGTGCAAAAGGACGATGGCGGATTCTGGTACCTGCATACCGTGGGCGAAGTGCAGCTTGATGTGTTGCTTGCTCGACTTAAACGCGAATTCGGCTGCGAAGTACGTGCTGGAAGTCCTGAGGTGCGTTGGCAGGAACGCCTGTGCCGTAACGTGGGCCCGGTCGAAAATACCTTCCAGCTAGGGCCCCATAAGATTTCCATCAAGCTTTCGGCGACACCGCTCGATGGCGATGCCCATGATATTCGCTTGTCCGCAGAATTCTTGGAAACGGCACCGCGTGAAATTTTGGCTGGCGTGCGTTCTGCGCTTTTGGAATCAACTGAAATCGGTGTGCTTGGCAAAGGCCCCCTTGTAGGCGTTTGCTTTGAAGTCCATGAATTCACTTGGACCGAAGGCGCTCTGCCGCCCATGATCAAGAAGGCTTGCGCCGACGCTGTCACGAAACTCATTAAGCCAGCCGATGTGCAACTTTATGAGCCCATTATGGAATTGTCGCTGGAATGCCCGGTGAATTTTGCGGGCCTTGTGACGGGTGATATTCAGTCCCGCGATGGCAAGGTGAAAGAAATCGGTGGCGATGGCAAGACGCATTTCCTGAAAGCCGATGTTCCGTTACGCAAGATTTTCGGATACGCTACGGGTGTCCGCAGCATCAGCAAGGGCACGGCGCTTTACAGCATGAAGTTGCTTGGCTACCGCCCCGCGACAATTTGATATATATTTAGGGTATGAGCGAAAAAATCCCTAATCCAAATACGATTCATCCGATTGCGGGCTACGACAAGGAAATCTATGTCAAGCCCACGATCAAGAACCCGAACATTATAGTCGGGGATTTTACCTACATCGCAGATTCAGAATTTGAAAGTCATGTGACGCATCACTATGATTTTGTCGGCGACAAGCTTATTATCGGAAAGTTCTGCCAGATTGCTGCGGGTGTGGAGTTCGTGATGAATGGCGCGAACCACCAGATGAATGCGGTTTCGACATTCCCGTTCTACACGCTTGAAGGCTGGAACATGAAACCGCCTGCCCAAAGCGATTTGCCATACAAAGGCGATACCATTATCGGAAACGATGTGTGGATTGGTCAAAATGTGACTATCTTGCCGGGCGTACATATTGGCGACGGAGCTATCATCGGCGCAAATAGCGTTGTCGGTAGCAATGTAGAACCTTACACGGTTGTGGTCGGGAATCCTGCAGAAACAATCCGCTACCGCTTTGATGGAGAATTAACTTCGCTCTTGTTAAAGCTCAAGTGGTGGGATAAGCCTGTTGAAGAAATCAATGGGTTGATTCCAATCCTCACGAATAGCGATTTGGAATTCGTAAAAAACAAAATTCGGGAATTAACAGAAAAGGTGGTTTAAAACCACCTTTTTAATTTGCAATTTTTGGCGCGTTACATTCTTGCCGCACGGGCGCGGCGGCGGAAGTGCTCGATAAGCGGGGCCACCGTTTCCTTGAAGTCGTCGTGCGTTTCGATGCGCACGAAGTCGATGGACATGCGCTGGAACAGTTCCTTGGTCGCCTTGCCCTGGCGCTTTGCCTCGCGGGCGAATGCCTCGCGGAAAGTCGCATCGCCGGTATCAATGAGGAGTGTTTCTCCGGTTTCAGGGTCTTCGAGTTCCACGAGGCCTGCGGGCGGAAGTTCCATTTCGCGCGGGTCAACGACGGAGACCGCAAGCACGTCGTGGCGCTTACGGAGAATCTTGAAGGCGTTTTCGAAACCTTCATCGAGGAAGTCGCTCATCACCACGACGACGGCACGACGATTCAGAATCTTGCCGGCATACTCCAGCGCCACTTGAGTGTTCGTGCCGTGGTGCTGCGGCTTGAAATAAAGAATTTCGCGGATGAGCCGCAGCACGTGCTTGCGGCCTTTCTCCGGCGGAATAAAGAGTTCCACCTGGTCGGTGTAAATCAGCAGGCCGACCTTGTCGTTGTTCTTGATGGCGGCAAAGGCGAGGAGTGCGGTCAAAGTCGCCATGACTTCGCCCTTCATCTGCTTGCCGGAACCGAATTCCGAACTGCTGGATGCGTCGACCATCAAAAGCATGGTCATTTCGCGTTCTTCGATAAACTTCTTCACATACGGCGTGCCCGTTCGTGCGGTCACGTTCCAGTCGATAGTACGCACATCGTCGCCCGGCATGTACTCGCGGACCTCGCTGAATTCCATACCGTTCCCCTTGAAGGAACTGTGGTAGGCGCCGGTCATCACGGTGTCGAGCGTGCCGCGAACGCTAAGTTCAATGCGGCTCACGGTCTTTAAAACTTCTTTATCTAACATCTCAAAGTCTCTTTTTTACGCTAAGAATATACAAAAAATCCCCAAAAAAGGCTATGTGCGCTTTTTGGGGGCAAATCACATATACAAAAAATGGAAAAATAAGCAACTTGGAGCGGTCACGCGCAAAAAAAATGATTATTTTGTTAGACGCAAGGCTGAATCACACAACCCTATTTACAGGTAGCTATGTCGGCAAAAGTAACGAGCAGCGACAAAATTGAAGATTTGTTCCCGGAAACCCCCATCCGCAAAATCATCACGCCGATGGAACGACTGATGAAGGTGGAGACGACCGGTGGCATCGTTTTGATTATCATGACGATTGCGGCCCTGATCTGGGCGAATGTCAGCCCTGAATCTTACCATCATGTTTGGCACATGCCGTTTGCCTTGACGATTGGCAGTTGGGTCGGTTCGGCCGATTTGCATTGGCTCATTAACGACGCCATGATGACGATTTTCTTCTTCAATATCGGGCTTGAAGTCAAGGGCGAAATGACCTATGGCGAACTCAGGAACCCGAAGGCGGCGAGCCTCCCGATTATCGCGGCGGCTGGCGGTATGTTGTTCCCGGCTTTGATTTACTTGCTGCTTTGCCCGCATGGCGAACACAGTGCGGCTCATGGTTGGGGAGTCCCGACGGCAACCGATATTGCGTTTGTGGTGGGTTGCATGGCCATTCTCGGCAAGAAGGTGCCGCATGCCCTGCGTGTGATGATTTTGACTCTGGCGATTGCCGACGATATCGGTGCAATTCTCGTGATTGCAATCGGTTACCCGAGCGGCGACGGCGTGAACTTTGTTGCGCTCGGTACGGGTTTTGCCTTGCTCGCCTTGATCAACGTGATGTTTAGAATTGGCGTGCGCAACTTACTGTTGCATGGCGTGATTGGTATTGCGGTGTGGGCATTCTTTGTGAAGAGTGGCGTGCACCCGACTATCGCGGGCGTGCTGCTTGGACTCTCGGTGCCGGCAAAGCCTGTGCTTGCGAAGGGTAAGCTTGCCCATTTCGCCGGCAGCGTGGGTGGAGCTCTTTCGGGCGAAGCGAAGGACCGCAACGAACAGTACGAAGTGTTTACGCTTTTGAAGCGCGGTGCCCGCGAAAGTATCTCGATGCAGGAACGTTTCTTCAAGCCGCTCGTACCGTGGGTGAACTTCTTTATTATGCCGCTGTTTGCACTCAGCAACGCAGGTGTCGAAATCAAGCTGGGCGGCGTGGAAGTGCCTGTGATGGGTGCAGTGGCCTTGGCCTTGATTCTGGGTAAGCCGATCGGCATTTTCCTGTTCAGCCTGCTTGCCGTGAAGATTGGCGTGTCGGTGAAGCCGAGCTACAGCTGGAAGGTTTTGTGGGGTGGTGGTATGCTTGCCGGTATCGGCTTTACCATGGCCTTGTTTGTGGCGAACCTCGCTTTCGAGGTGGGCGACCGTCAGGATTCCGCGAAGCTCGGTATTCTGCTGGGTAGCTTCTGTGCCGCAATCCTTGGCACCATCTACATGAACCTCGTGTCGAAGGCTCATCACGAAGAATCGTAATGCCTCATTTCGTGTACATGCTCCGTTGTGCGGGTGACCGCATTTATACGGGGTATGCCGTCGATGTAGAAGCTCGTTTTGAACAACATAAATCCGGCAAGGGAGCGAAGTTCACCAAGGCGTTCCCGCCGGAATGCGTTTTAAGAAAATTCGAATTGAACAGCCGCGAAGAAGCGCTGCGGCTAGAGGCGCGCATCAAGAAACTGCCCCGCCCGCAAAAAGAACTGCTCGCTGCCGGTGCCGAGGCCCTGGCTGCAGAACTGCTCGCAGGCCTCGGCGAAACACTTGAAGAAAGCCGCGCACGCAAGCGCCGTGAAAAACGGGAAAAATCTATTTAATAATCAAGTCCACCACCAGCGCGATGGCCATGCCGATGCTACAGATGCTGATGAAGCGCTGGATGAACTTGTTGCCTTTTTTGCGCTGCAAGAAACTGCCGAAATAGCCACCGACCCAGGCGCCGCCTGCCATGATGATGGCGATGGGCCAGTTGATTTTGCCAGTCACGCCGAGCGCAATGGTACTTACCACCAAGAACACGTTGGTGAGGGAATTTTTGAGAGCGTTAATTTGGATTGGCGAAAGTCCGGTGTAGCGCGTGAGTCCAAAAATCTGCACGAATCCGACACCAACTTGCACGATGCAGCCGTAAACGGCGATGGCGAAAAATCCGAGAGCGCCTTTGAGGGTCAACTTTTCAGGCGGATTTTCAGGCGGATTTCCCAAAACATTCTTGTTCAGGTTGCTCATGACAACCACGAGGCAGATGACGACTGCGAGAATTGCCTGGAACAGCTTATCGCCGATTCGCACCAAGAAGCATGCTCCAAGAAAAGCTCCGAGAATCGTGGGAGTAAGCAACTGCAAGAAAATACGCTTGTTCAGGTAGCCATGACGGGCCAGGTTGAATGCACTGCTGAAGTTTCCGATAATGAGTCCGATACGGTTCGTGCCGTTTGCAACGGTTGCAGGCATCCCGAGGAAAATCATGATAGGGAGGCTCAGCGTCGAGCCGCCGCCCGCGATGCTGTTGATGAGACTTACAACGGCGCCTAACACGAAGTAGGCGGCATAGAGAGCGATATGTGCGGCATCAAGTTCCATTACGAATGTAAATGTAGAAAAAGATCCTTCGACTTCGTTACACTGCTACCCAAAGGGCATAACTCAACTTGAGAACTAAAGTTCTTAGTTTCGTATAGCTCAGGATGACACGTTGCTGTTTACTACCCGAAGAAGGCGTCGGAGAGTTTGGCGCGGAAGGCGTGGATGCGGTCAGCGTTCGCTTCGCGATGCGGGTAGGTGAAGTTACTGAGCAGTACGACAGCGGCACCCTTGTCGGGATCAGCCACGATACTTGCACCGGTGAATCCTGTTTTACCGAAAGTGTGCGGCGAAATCTTTACGCCCATGAACTTGGTGCTATTCAGCTCCCAGCCGAGTGCGGTACAGGCATCCTTGGCGGTAGAATACTTGCTTGCCGAATCGAGCGCAAAGGCGTTTTCGCTGACCATTTTCAAAATGCCCGCGGGGGCTACACGCTGGCCGTTTGCGCTTACGCCGTCATTTAAAATCATTTGTACAAAATTAAGCAAATCCGGCACACAGCTGAACATGCCGGCACTACCAACGGGGAAAAGCTTTCGCAGCACCCAGGCGCTTTCGTCGTGGATTTCGCCCCGGATTTCGCGGCCTCTGAAGCTACAAATTTCAGTGGGCGAAATCTCATCTATGGGAATCGGATTCCAGTCGCGGTCAAGCGGATCCCAACCGGAGCGAGTCATGCCCAGCGGAATAAAGAAACGTTCGCGGCCTTGTTGCTGCAAATCCTTGCCCATAAGGCGCTGCAATATGATTCCAAGAAGCACGCTGGCGGGGTTTCCATAATTGAAGTCTGCACCGGGAGCCTTTTCGAATTGGTAAGTATAAAGAGCATTTAGAATGCCTTCGGCAGGCAACGTACGCAAAGTCTTCATGGGCACACGGTAGTCGAGACTGTGCGTAAGCAGGTGAAACACCCGAATATCTTCGCGATAATTTGTTTGAAGTTCAGGAATGTAGTCGATGACCTTGGTATCGACCGATAGTTTGCCTTCGAGAATGTAACTCAAGGCAAGTGTGGAGGTAGGACAAACCTTGGTGAGGCTTGCAATGTCGAAAACCGTGTTTTCGGGCGTATTTAGCGTCAAAATTTCGCTACTTCCGTCGGGCAAAATGAACCCGGCAACCGCCTTGTTGAAAATTCCTTCGGTTTCAGCCCCTTTTAAGAGCCCCATCAATACATCTTTTTCGAACTTCATGTCCCGAAATATAGCATAGTGACTTTTTACCTGAAATATATCTTATATTTTGATTGTGTTCTTCAAGACTATAGAAAGCGAAAATCGCTTAAGGGCTTTTTACGGAGCAATCCTTATTGTGGTGGGCATAGGCCTTTCCGCAGTGAGTGTTTATATGCTCAATGACTTTGTCGAAACAGTCAAACAAGAAATACTGTTGGCGGAATCCCTTTCAAACGAAAAAGATGCCGAAGCAATTAATGGTTTCTTGGGGCGAGGCGAATCGATACTGCGAGTTACCTCCCGCATAGCAGAAAAGAGTTTAGCGCACGGAGCCGAGCTGGAGCAGATGGAATCGTTGCTGGTTTCCGAAGCAGAATATTACAAGCACTCGAACGATATTGCCATATGCAATATGTTCGGATTATTGCGCGATGAATTTCTTAGCGGCGGGCGCTGGACTCCTGCCGTAGGTTATTCGCCCACCAATCGCCCGTGGTACCAGAATGCCCCTATGGAAAAGGACAAGGCGGCCCTGATTCCGACCCACATAAATCCCCATAGTGGCGAACAGGTGGTGACCCTCAGTTTGCGCCTTTCGGATAAGAAAAGCGTTCTTGCCATCGACCTGTACTTGAAGGATTTGCTTGCTAATGTCAAGAAGAGCGATCTGTCAAATATGCTGGTCATTATCGACAAGAAGGGTGTCGTCATTTCCCATACCGACATTACCCAAAACGGCCGTAACTATCTGTCAGCAGAATTCTGGGGTTCAGACGAAGAAAAGCTTGCGCGCAATATTTCATTTGCAGGGAACGAACCCTTTGTTTTTAATCTGAGAGGCAAGGACTATCGCGTATTCTCAACGCTCATACAAAATGAATGGTATGTAGTACGCCTGGTAGAAGAACGGCTACTTTGGAGGCCTCTGAACCTGGCCGTCCTGAGAGATGGGATTATCGCATTCCTCGCACTTGTACTGTTTATCTTTTTGATTTCAGCCGCATTCGTAAAACACGTACAGCTGGTTCGCACCAATCATTCCAAAACGGCCTTCCTTACAAGCATGAGCCGCGAAATTCGTTCGGCAATCAACGGCATTCTCGGCATGAATTCTATTGTGCAAAAAGACCTGCACGATGACAACATGAAGGAATATTCCAACAATATCCAGAGTGCAGGCCAGAGTGTCCTATCACTGGTAAACGATGTCCTAGACGTTACCAAAATCGAATCGGGGCGTTTAAGCATCGAATCCATGGAATACGAAGTATTCACCATTCTGCAGGAATGCTACAACGAAAACGAGCCGAAGACAAAAGCAAAGGGCCTGACGTTCCACATCGACTGCGATCCTGACATTCCTTCTTGCTTGTGGGGCGACGAGAACCGAATCATCCAGATTATCAACAACCTGCTTTCCAACGCCATCAAGTTTACCGAAGTCGGCGGCGTATCGCTGTTCGTCGGATTCGACAACGTGCCGCCCATTGGAACACTCCAGACCGACGATTATATTATGCTAAAAATCGCCGTCAAGGATACAGGAATCGGTATTCGCAAAGAAGAGCGAAATTCCATTTTCAAAAAATATATCCAAGACGGTTCAACAGAAAACAACGATGTCGAGGGAATGGGCCTTGGCCTAAGCCTAACGCAGGAACTCCTGGCAAAATGCGGTGGCCACATGACCATCAACAGCCGCTACGGCGAAGGGTCTTCGTTCCTGGTCGAAATTCCGCAACTGGTGTTAAATTCAGAACCCATGGGCGACTTCGCAATGCGCTACAGGAACGCATCCCGCAAGAACAAAGAAAAAACGGATGTATTCCTGGCACCCGAAGCAAGAATCCTGATTGTCGATGACGTAGAACTGAACCTCAGGATGTTCCGCGGATTCCTAAAGAATTCCCAAGTAAAAATTGACGAAGCCCTTAGCGGTCACCAATGCTTGCAGCTGGTAGAACTGAGACACTACGATTTGATATTCTTGGACCACATGATGCCTGTCATGGACGGTGTGGATGTCTTTAGAAAAATGAAGATGATGGACAAATCCCCCAACAAGGACACGCCCGTTATCGTTTTGGTATCAGAAGGCGAATCCCTGACAAAGGATTCCTTCTTGGCCGAAGGTTTCGTCGACTATCTGTTAAAGCCCCTAAAGGAACGGGACCTGCGCCGCACATTGAAATGGTATCTGCCGAAACAACTGGTACTCACTCCCGAAGACCTGAGCGAACCCGTGATGTCTTCGGCAAATGCAATCAGCGTGCCCAACAATCAGATTGAAACCTCATTCGATGACGATGAAATCGAACTGCGTCCGGTAACCGCCGCCACTCCGTACGACCGATTCAAGAATTTCGAAGAATTCCTAGACATAAGAGCCGGCCTGAATTACTGCGCCGACGATGAAGAAATCTATGTAGAAATGTTGCAGGAATACGTCGCATCGCCGCTGTGCAGAAACGTAGACGCATGCTATAGGAACTCCGATTGGGACAACTATCGCTTTTACATGCACGTTCTATACGATTCTTCGATAGCAATCGGCGCCACATCCATGGCAGAAAAATTCCGCAACCTAGAAAACGCAAGCCTAGATTCACGACTGAAGGTCATTCACGAAAATCACGATCTGGCAATGGCTTTGCATGCCGAGCTGATTGAAAACATCCAGAGGGAGCTTGAAAAACGATGAAATGGACTATCCTTGCATCTACCATTGCGCTCGCCATGATTATCGGAATGTTACTCATGTTCGGCCCCGAAACCCAGGATAACGAAACAAAATTCCGGGTTGCCATGATTATGGCCGGACTCCGTAATGACCACAGCTGGAACGAGACCCATTACGAAGCGATCAAAAAAACAGAAAAACTGTTGAATCTTGAAGTCGCCTATTATGAAAACGTGCCCATTGATTCAACAGCACAAACCATTATGGAACAGGCCATTCAGAACGGAGCCAAAATCATCATCGCAAATTCCTTCGGCTTCGGCGAACAAGAACTGGCTGTTGCAAGAAACCATCCCGAAGCCAAGTTCCTGCATGCCACAGGCCTCCAGACGGCAACAAACCTATCCACCTATTTTGGGCGCATGTACCAGTTGCGTTATCTTTCGGGCATCGTTGCCGGATTCAAGACAAAGACAAACGAAATCGGATACGTGGCAGGATTCAATATTTCGGAAGTCAATCGCGGTATCAACGCCTTCGCCCTCGGCGTACAAAAAGTCAACCCCAACGCAAAAGTATATATCAGCTGGACTGGTTCCTGGACTGACGAATCCATGGCCGCAGACGCAACCCGAGATCTATTGGACAGGCATAACATCGATGTCCTGGCAACCCATGTAGACGCGTTGTCACCCTACGAGATCGCAGACGACAAAGGCATATGGATTATCGGTTACAACAGGGATAACGCCAGAAGATTCCCGGAACATTTCTTGACCGCCCCCGTTTGGCGATGGGAGAATTTCTACATCCCGAAGATTCGAGAAATCATGCAGGACAAATTCGAAGGCAAATCCTACTGGCTCGGCCTCGAAAGCGGCATCATGGAATTATCCGATTTGACAAAGAATGTAGAAGACACGATTCGCCAAGTCGTAGAAGTCGAAAAACACAGACTGACTCAAGGAAAGTTCGACGTGTTCTATGGCCCAATTGAAGACAATCAGGGCAATATTCGCGTAGGCGAGGGAGAAAGCATGACCGACGACGCCATGCTAAATCAATTTGATTGGTACGTCAAGGGGGTAATCGATGGAATTAAACCCTAGAGGTACAAAAATCAACATCAAGATGGTGGTATGGCTCGCCGCCATCATATTCGTACTGTGCCTTGTTTGCGTACTGCTTCGCGTAAAACTCGATACCCTGCTAAACGTTTACGTTTCCAAGCAAGTCTCTCAGCAGGCCGTATTGGTTGCCGACCTCGCAAACGAAAAGATGCACATGCGTCTGAACACTCTTTCGATGATTTCGCGAAAGATTGAAGCGGACGGTTCTCGCATCGAAGATTTCCTAGCTCTTTCAGATTTGAAGGGCGAGAGTACCAGTTACGGGCTAATCTCTTTAGACGGAACCGTGCATACGGGCGATTCGACCTTTATGCTGCCCGATGAAAATTACCGTTGCATCATGGAATCCTTCCGTGGCAAGCAATCTATTTGCTATAGCGAAACAATGGGAATTATGCTGTGCGTCCCCGTCTACAACCGCCTCAATGTCCGTTTTGTATTGTACCTGCAATACAACAAGATTCCCATTAACGATTTCTTCGACGTAGACTGCTTTGACAAAAAATGCTTCGCCCAGATTATTGACAATGACGGCAAGGTTTTGATCCAGAACAACACCGGTGACTGGCACAAAGATTCCATTTGGGAAAATACCGATATCGACAAAATCTACATAAAGCTCCGTCAAGACCTAGACCGCGGTCTCGCAACCTCAAGAAACATCGTCATCGGCAACGATACCTATTATTTCTATATGGCCAAACTGAAGCATAACGACTTTATGCTTGCCGGAATGGTCGCTGCCGAAGATGTCTCCGACGGTCTGGACCGTTTGTCCTTCCTGGTATTCTGGGTCGTGGGGCTCCTGATGCTTTTATTCTTGACCGGGCTTGGCATCCGGTTCTTCTTGACCCGCAAGCACCGCGAATACAGCTTAAAGAGCCATTTGGCTAGTGACGAATTGGAGCGTTTACGCATGATGGAATCGGTCGGTCAAGACATTCGCGAACCCGCAATGAACGTTCTGAATATGGGCGCCATCGTGCTTAGGGAATCTACAGATCCTTCGCTCAAGGAATATATCGCCGACATGCGGACTTCAGGCCAGCAGTTGCTTTTGCTGTCCAACGACATCTTGGACATGAACAAGATCCGCACCAACAGTCTCGATGTGACCATCAAGGAATACGACCTGTTTGGCGTCCTTTGCGACAGCCTGAATGCCGCACGCCATCGCAAGAAAACCGCGGAATTCGAACTTCTGGTGGATTCCTCGGTTCCGACACATCTTGAAGGCGACGAATCCCGCTTGCAGCAGATTATAAGCAACATTTTGTTTAACGCCGAACGCCTTGTGGTAAACGGGGCCAACATTATCCAAATTGGCTACCGCTGGATTGAAAACGAGAATGAAGCCGTCACTATCCAAAAAATCAATTTGACCATCGACATTCCCGATGCAGGTGTCAGTTGGACAGGTCCCTCCCTTTCCCTGGTGAAGATGCTTGTGGTCGCCCTGGGTGGCGAAATCAAGAACCGTCTCATTGCGGACGACCTGCCGGTGGTCGAAATTACCATTCCCCAAAAGGTGATAAAGAACGAATTGATGGGCGACTTCAAGACGCGCTACAACGAGTTTATTCAGGCCTCAGAAAACAAGTCCATCCATTTCTATGCGCCCAATGCATCCATCCTAGCCATTGACGATGTGCCCATGAATTTGCGAGTTATGAGCGGACTCATGAAGGAGACCTTCGCCCGCTTCGATCCTGTATCGAACGGCATGGAAGCCATCGAAAACTTCAGGCGCAATCACTACGACATTATCTTCTTGGATCATACGATGCCGATTATCGATGGTTTGAACATTCTCACCATCATGAAGACACTGGACGATCATCCCAACAAGCAGACCCCCATCGTAATGCTTACGGCAGACGACAACGCCTCGGCAAAAACAATCTGCGAGACCATGGGCTTCGCTGATTTCTTGACAAAACCCGTACATGAAGATGCCCTGTTCGCCATCCTATTAAAATACCTGCCTAAAGAACTGGTAAACCAATACGACGAATTACCTAAAAAAGAAGAAACCGTCGTTGAGACAACAGAAGAAAAGCCCGTAAAAAAGGTAGAACCGAAAAAGACTACCGAACATTTACCGGACGATCTCCTGGACACTTCGGTAGGCCTTTACTGTTGCGAAAGAAACGAAGCTCTCTATCGCAAAAAAATCATGACCTATGTCGACAAGGAATTCGACGTTGTCTTAAGCAAACAGTTCAAGGAAGAAGACTTTGAAAGCTACCGCCTAACGGTACAGGCGCTAAAGAGTGCCTCGCTGTTTATCGGTGCGATAAACATTGCAAGCATCGCAAAGTTGATGGAATTTGCTTGCAGCGAAGGCGACTACGACTATATTCGAGTCAGGCACGAAGACCTGATACGTGAATACAGGCTGGTCGTCAATGAACTAAAAGAACGGATGTCCCATGGAAGAACAAATTGACGTCTTGAATGCCGACGGAACGCCTGCAGGCTACGCTTGCGGACGCACCAAAGTTCACGCCGAAGGCCTTTGGCACCGCACCATTCATGTATGGGCGTTCAATCCCGAAGGAAAAATTTTGTTCCAGCTGCGTAGCCGCGTAAAGGAAAACAACCCCGGTCTCTTGGACACGAGCTGTGCAGGGCATATTTCAGCAGGCGACAGCAGCATTAACGCCGCCGTGCGCGAACTGCGCGAAGAACTGGGTATACACAAGAGTCCGCGCGACCTCGAATATTTATTCGAGGTCAAGTACGCAACCGTACTTAACGGCGGCTCCTACATCGACAACGAATACTACGACACCTATAAAGTTACCTTCACCGACGAAGAGGCAAAATCGCTGGTGCCGCAACCCGGCGAAGTCGACGGATTCGTATGGATGACCCGCGAAGAATTTTTCGCAAAACACAAGATACATCCTGAAAAATTCGTGGAGCATCCGGAAGATTTCCAGTGGCTCATGGAGAATGCCTGATGGCAATGTACAAGGACATTGCACTTGCCGTCGAAGGCGGCGGAATGCGCGGGGCGTATTCGGCCGGCGTACTCGATGTATTTTTAGATAACGGACTCAAGTTCGGCGCATGTGCCGGAACCTCGGCGGGTGCGACGCACCTTTGCAGCTATCTGTCGGAACAGCGCGAGCGCAACAAGCGCCTGGACATCATTCATTCGGCAAGCAAGCGCTACATGAGTTGGGGCAACCTGATTCGCACAGGTGATTTTTTCGCACTGGATTACTGCTACAATCAAATCCCGCGCGTGGTCGATCCCTTCGATTTTGAAAAGTTCCGCGAAAATGCAGTTGAAACGAAATTCTATGCCGTCGCTACGAACTTGGAAACTGGCGGCCCCGAATATTTGCTCACCCGCGATTTGGACAAGCCCGAAGACATGGACAGGATTCGTGCATCGGCTTCACTCCCTCTCTTGAGCCATATCGTAGACATCGACGGCATGAAACTTCTGGACGGTGGCGTCGGCGACAGCATTCCCTTTCAGTTTTTCGCGAACATGGGCTATCAAAAGCAGGTCGTCATCGTGACGCAGCCCGAAGGCTTTGTCAAGAAGCCGAATTCCATGATTCCCCTGTTCAAGATTATCTATCGCAAATACCCGAAGTTTATTGAAGCGGCAAGGACCCGCCACATTCGCTATAACCAATGCCGTCGCACGCTAGAAGAACGCGTCGCTCAAGGCTCCGCATTCATGATTCGCCCAAGCGCTCAATTCAAGATTTCGTGCTTTGAAAAAGACAAGTCCAAACTGGTGGATCTTTACGACATGGGCGTGAAAGACGCAACCACGCTCATGCCCAAACTGCTCGAATTTCTGGAAAAGTAATATGTCAAAAGCAATTGCCGGCCGCAAGTATCGTCACTACAAAAAAGAAACGATGATCTACACTGTCGTCACCGCCGACGCTCTCGACTGTGAATCGGTCAAGCCACTCGTGGTTTACCGCAGCGAATACGAGACGCCCGACCACCCGAAGGGAACCTTATGGGTGCGCGACCGCGAGGATTTCGAAAGCAAAGTGACGCTTGCCGACGGTACAGTTACCGACCGCTTTTCCGAGATTTAAATTCCGCCAATAGCATTCCCACAATAATGGCGGCAGCACCCGCAATCGCAATGGGCGTAATGCGTTCGCCAAGAGCAATCGCAGCCGTAATCATGGTAATCAAAGGCGCCACATAGCCATAGTTGCTCGCCAGTACCGTACCGAGCTGCTTCAGCACATTGTTCCAAATAAGATAACCAAACAGCGAGCAAAATACCGTAAGGCACAAAAAGTTAAATGCGACTACCGGCTCCGTAAAGTTCTGCCACGGAATATCAAGCACCTTCGATACATCGCCGCGCGCCTCGATGAACAAGGCGGGAATAGACATCAGCGTCCCGTAGAAAAACATCTTGCGTGTAATGAACAGCGAATTGTACTTGCCGTTCAACTGCTTCACGACCAGCGAATAGATCGCCCACATGACGCCGGCGCTGCAGGCGAGCAAATCTCCCACGGGAGAAAGCTTCAAGACGAACTTGCCGTTCAGTACCACCAGCACCATACCGACAAAGGTAACGAGGCACCCTAGAATCTGTCGCTTGCCAAGACGCTCGCTCTTATAGATAATTCCCCCAAGAATCAGGATAAGCAGAGGATTCGCGCAAATAATGAGCGCCACGTTACTCGACGGCGAAAACGAAAGCGCCGTATTCTCGGTCCAAAAGTAGAGCGTGCATCCGGTAATGCCGCTGATAAACAGAATCAGTTCATGCTTCCAGTTCTTGCTGCGGAATTGCTTGTGGCTCGCCGCTAAAAGGATCAAGTAGGTAATCGCAAAGCGCAACGAGAAAATCTGCACCGCCGAAAAGCCATGATTCAAGAGCACCTTCGTGCTCACGAAACTCGTGCCCCAAAAGGTGATGGTGATAATGGCAAGTAGGTGCCAAAAAGCGAGACTGTTGCGTGCAGGAATCATCGACCGCAAAGATAGAAAAGCAAAGTCCTTGCCGATAAAAAAAGCTTGCACCTAGTGCAAGCCTTTTTAAACTCCCTTGTTGCAAGAAGAGGATTAGTCGCGGAACTTCACCTGCTTGGAGCCAGCGACGACTTCACCGATCTGCACCCACTTTTCGCCCTTGGCTTCGAGGTGAGCGGTGACTTCAGCCTTGTCTGCCGGGTCGATGAAGATGAGCATGCCCATACCCATGTTGAAGGTAGAGTACATTTCGTCCTTTTCGACAGAGCCGGCCTGCTGGATCAGCTTGAAGATCATCGGAGGATCCCAAGTGGTGCGGTCGATAATCACGTCCACGTTATCCGGGAGGATACGCGGAATGTTGCCCTGGTAGCCAGAACCGGTAATGTGAGCGAGGCCCTGGATAATCTTCTTGTTGCAAAGATCGATGAGGCTCGGGTAGTAGCTGCGGTGCGGTGTGGCGAGAGCTTCGCCGATGGACTTGTCCATACCGTCGACCACGGTGTCGACCTTGTAGCCGGCCACGTCGAACAACACCTTACGGGCGAGAGAGTAACCGTTGGTGTGGAGACCCGTAGAAGGCAGGCCAAGGATAATGGTACCCGGCTTGATCTTCTTGCCGTCAATGATGTTTTCGCGTTCCACGACACCCACGATAGTACCGGAAATGTCGTAGTCGCCCGGACCGTAGAAGCCCGGCATTTCAGCAGTTTCACCGCCAATCAGAACGAGATCGTTTTCGCGACAGGCCTTGGCCATACCGGCAACCAGCTTGTCCATGACACCCGGTTCCAAGCGGCCCGTAGCCACGTAGTCCAAGAAGAACAGCGGACGAGCACCCTGCACCAGAATGTCGTCGCAGCAGTGGTTCACGATGTCCTGACCCGGAAGTTCATGGGTGCCCATTTCGATGTCGACCTTGAGCTTGGTGCCCACGCCATCCACGGAACTCACGAGGACCGGATCCTTCATGCCGAGGTGGTTCAGCGTAAAGAGGCCACCGAAGTTACCCACGTCGCCCAAAACGCCCTGGTTGAATGTAGTACGTACGGATTTCTTGACACCGACCATAGCTTCGTCGGCACGTGCCAAGGACACTCCTGCGTCTGCGTAATTCATCTTTTTTCCTTTGCCCAAGTTCCGGGCATGTGTTTGCCCTTAACGGGCATTTTGTTTTTCATCAATATTTCTGAGCGCATCCAGAATGAGGCTGGTGGTATCGGACATCTGGTTGATGTTCACGATATCCGGCATCAAGTGGGTATCCAGCTTGAACAGCGTCTCGTCACCCCAAGAAAGCATTTTTTCCAATGCGTCTGGGCCTGCCAGTTTGCCACACTTAGCACAGCAGATACGGCCATCCTGGAAAGCGATAAAGCCCTTTTCACCGTTACATTCGAACATGACCGTTCCCGTAACGCGGCTCTTTTCCATAGTCTGTGCAAAATCGATAAAGGGGAGAACCTTTGCGGAAGCAAGGAGCGAAAGTCTTTCGAATTCGTCGAAAGCCTTGTTCTTAGCGCGCAGGCGGTCTGCCACCACCTTGTAAAGGTACACCATGATGTTCGGGTTCTTGTCCAGGAACTTCACGAACTCGTCGCTGGGAATATGGAGCACCGTGGCACCATCTTCACCTGCAATAACGGTATTGCTAGTGGGCTCATTACAGATAATGGACATTTCGCCAAAACAAGTACCCGCCTCCAACGTCGCGAGAGTATTGTAATGGCCGTCAGCCAAAAGTTCACCGCAAATAAAAGCGCGACCGCTCTGCAACACGCAGAAAGAATCGCCAATAGACCCGCCATTAATAATGATTTCGCCCGAATCATATTCGCGAATCTGGGCATTCAAAAGCAAATAATCGGCACAGTCCCTGGGCACCTGCTGCAAAAAAGGCGTCCCAAGTTCATAGTTGGCTGCAATCCAGTCACCAATACCTGTATGAGTTTTCATGGGTTAAAAGATAAAAATATTATGGTACCAATCAAAACCCTTTCGGCCAGAATCAGCCCCATTTGTTGACTTCTGTATACACCCCTTCAGATTTTGAAGCATTTCGGCAGGATACGCCACTGCAGATTCGTAAAAATCGTTACCGCCACCGGGGCCCTTGCGCCCGTCATTCTGGCATACCAGCTTATCCTTGAAGGCCTTGATGTACTTGATACGAGGTTCCGCGGCCAACAATTCCTCCGGGGATCCGAACATTCCGGGATTCACCCACACGTCGGCACTGTCGGCCACCTTCATGATTTCTTCCAGCGAAAACTGGAGTTCCCGACTGGTATCCGCCGCCCACAAGTAGCAGCCGCCCGCATCCTTGATAAGCCTCGCCGTAAAGCTGTTCCCGCCCGGAGCATACCACACACCGCCGTAGCTCATGCCCACTAACACACGGGGACAAGGGGAGTGTGAAATGTGGGATGTGGAATGTGGAATTGTATCATCTTGAGCGGATTTATGGGGGGGAGTTTCCCCCTCGTTCGCACGCTGTTGCTCGCTACCCTCTCTAGCGGGGGACACCCCCACCCTGGTGGCCATGCGCACTAAAGAGCTTTGCTCTAAGTGCTGTCCGCCCGCAACGCCCCCGTTTGCAGACCGCAAATACGCATTCTTACTTTGTTCAAAAATCGAATCTGCCAAGGCTTCTACGCCAAACATTGTTCCGTACAACTTAATCCACTCCGCCTTGGCCAGGGGACTGTCTTCCTGCCATTCCGACGTAAGCATCAGCGGAAGCTTCAAGGCCTCGATCCGTTCATAGTCGTCATGTCCACCACCCGTGGCAAAGCTCAAGACCAAGTCCGGCTGAAGCGCCACCAGCTTTTCCAGAGAAATCGTAGAACCGCTCCCCACCTCGGCTACCTGGCCTGCGGCGACCCGGGCATACAGGGAACTGTCTGCGATATACTTCCCCTCGCCCACGCCCACAAGACGGTTTTCAAGGCCAAGACGCAACATATAGCCAATCTGCGCCGAAGAAAGGGCCACCACCCTTTGGGGGGCGTTCCCCAAGTTAAAGCGCTTTATCAAGGTGTCGCGACCCACAATGGAACGGATCTCGGCGACTTTCTCGCCACAAAGCGTCCCCACCTTCAGGTTCTTGCTGTATTCCAGGGCCGGCAGTTCCCCACAATCGGCCAATTTCTTTTCAGGTTCGCCGTTATTCCCACAGGAACTCAATACCAACCCCGAAAACGCCAGAAAAAGCCCCAAGGAGGCACCGGCGACCATTTTTCCACAAAAATTCAACATCCTAAGTCCTGAAAAAGTACGTAAATCGTTGATTTTTAACATCTTATGAAATTTTTTATGCCAAAAACCCAAAACATAATGTATTTTATATGCCGTATACTAGCAACGGAATCTTTTATGAAAACAAAGATAGCCTCTTTTTTGAGCATTGTCGCTCTCAGCTTGCTTACCTTCGCCACCAGCTCTTTCGCTGACGAAGAAGAAGGATTTTACGAAAAGGACCACGTCCGCGGGTTCATTTCGATTGGCGCCGACTACCGCGGCATGCGTAGCGAATACCAGAGATACGTGAACACGGTAGCACTCTACAACGGCTACCACCAAATCGAATATACCCAGAAAAATGCAGAGGATCCAACTAAATTGGATACTCTGACGGCCTTCTTCAAAGGTTCAGCGCCCAACGATTACAAAAAATTCGATGACTGGTACCTAGGCCTGCACATCAACGTGGGTGCTCAGTACAAACAGTTCCTGACCTGGATCGACTTCAACTTCATGCCCACGCAAGTATCCGAACGTCCGGCCTCTAGCTACAAAACAAGCGGTCCGAGCAACCCCACCGAAAGCACCACCTTCCCGCTCTACGATGTCGAATGGTTCACCTACGGTGCCGACTGGATGTTCGGTTGGAAGCTCTTCGGTGAAAACGCACCAATTAACCTGATTCCTTCCATCGGTTTCGGTTTCAGCCTCATGAACATGCACTTTTCTTCGAACTATGATTATGTCGAACGTGGCAACGAAGAAAATGTCCAAACTTTGCGCGACCGTTTCTACAGCACTCTCGCTACGACAGTCAATTCCGAACTTGAACTGCGTATTGAACTAGGCCGTCTAGCTTTGGGCGGCTACCTCGGTTACCGTTTTGTCCGCTATAACGACATGAACCACGAGGAATTCAATCAGAGCTTCGGTAATCACAGCACGCACCACACCGACAACGTCGGCGATACCTACTTCTTCGGTATCCGCGCTACCTGGTACTTCCTGAGCCAATGGGAAAAGAAGCAACAAGACAAACTGTAGTCTTCAAGAGATTCTTTAAAATCGCCCTCGGTTAAAATCCGAGGGCTTTTTTATGTCTTAGTTTAGGCGGCGAGGCGCTTGAGGATCGCGCCCCACCGCCACCTTTGGTCGAGGATTACGTCCTTTGTCAAAAGGATGTTCGCACTGAAAGAAAAAACCTCGGGGAGCATTCCCGTTGGGATCCGTATCCACAATCTTTTCCATCGCCACGTAATGGGCACAGGAGCGCCTCAGGCATGAATCCGTCTTCCAGCGGACCTTGTACTTCGCCTTGGGGTAAACAAAATCCCAGCCCAGCACCAGCGTAGGAACCCCCATGAGTCTCAACCTGTCCGGAAGCGGCGCATACTCGCCCTGGGTACTTAAAAGCACCACCGCATCCAGTTTGCGGTACATGGCCATCAGCAAGGCATCTTCCATCAGCGACAGGTTGGGTCCTACACAACTCGTTTCAGCCGGGTTGTTGAAATGCACACTGTAACCGCACTCCATAAGAGTCTGCTCCAGCCTGAACACGCCCTCGCAATCCCGGGCGAATACATGGGGATCGCGATACGGGTGGTAGTAATGGGATTCCATTTCCAGCTTGCGGTAACGGTCCCCTTCGAAATAACGGATAGCCTGCATTTCTACCCAGAGCCTTAGGCTCCTGAAATCCAGGCAGGAATGGAACCGGTGAACGTTGCGGTAGTAATCATTCACCTTCTTGAGAGTGTAACCATCTAGAAAAAATCCTATACGGAGCGGTTGCGGCATAGTACCTCCATCAAAAAGCGTGCCTCTTTATTAACACGCTTTTTTTGGGGTACCGGAGACCGATTTTAGATGTTAAATTTTCTATACAAAGTATAGAGCGTCCATCTAGGAGCTATATCAGCTTTTGCTTTTTCAAGTCGTCCATCAACGAACCCGGCATCCAGGACTTGAGTTCGCCGTATTTCGGATCGCTAAGCGTCTTTCGCCACTGTTCCGCCTTGGCCTTGTCACCCTTGTCGCTATAGATACGAATCAAATTCAACACCGAGCACCAGTAGCGAATGCTCTTGCCCGTACGCTTCAGGTAATCGGCGGCGCTACGCTCGTAAATGCCCGCGGCCTCGTCATATTTCTTGAGGCGGTAAAGCATATCGGCCTTGATCTGCAACATGACAGGATGATTGGGAGCGCGCTTGAGTCCCCGTTCCGCAAGCTTTAGACCGGTGGCAAAGTCTTCCTTGTCGTAATGCATCCATATAAGCGGAGTCAGGAACAGGGGCCAGAACCGTTCAGACTTTTGAGAGGCAGAGTCGAGAGTCGCCAAGTAAAGTTCGCGGTTGTCGGACTTGAACGGCACCCAGCTAAAACTCTTGTCGATGTAGTAGGCGTAAATGGCAAAGAAGGCGCGGGCCTCCAGCTCCTTGGATTCCTCGAAAGCCTTAGCCGCAGATCGCGTCGTCATGGCACCTTTGACCGAATGTCCTGTCTCGCCTTGTACGTAACCGATTTCGAAACGGCGGAGAGCGTCCCACAAGCCCTCGGTCTTGCAAGATTCCAGCAACGTCCCTGCCTTTATAAGCGAAGCCGTATCTCCCTTATCATCGTAAACGCTGATACGTACAACATTCTCAAGTACGCAACCTGCACCCTCGTTCCGGGAACGCAATTGCTTTGATATTTCGAAAGCATCACCGTAGCGGAGTGCCATGGTTGCCGAAGTGGCCTTGGACCAGAGTTCTGCCTGCTCCTTGGGGAGCGAAAGCGTGAGGGGTTCGTCGGCAAAGCAAACGGTAGCCAAAACAAAAAGGGCCAAAAAAATCGTCTTAAAAAATCGCATTGATGCAAATTTAGAAAATATGGCAACCCATAAAACACCCTAAACCTGTTGATAAACTTTGGATAAAAAAGGTCAATCCACGATTTATCCACAATAAAAAGCGGATTTCAACACTCCCTGGAAACTTATTTTTTAGTCCAAGTTGGAATATAGCCAAAGGCCCACTTTTTAGAGTTCGGCAGGCATTCCTGGGCACATTCTAACGTGTTGATAGGCAACAGTTTAGTTTTTGTTTTTTTGGACAAATGTATCAAAATTTCGCAAAATTCCCCAAAAATATGAAAATGTTTCTTAAACCTTACACTGCCTTTTGCTATTGCCCGACCATCCAAAATTATCTATAACTCATATAGAGGGCAAACAATTTATCAACAAATAAACAACATTTTCGCATTCAAAAAGGGCAAAACGGGAATAACGCGACGGAGGTCTTATGAAACTTTTCCATAAAACATCTGCATTGTCATTCTACATGATCCACTCCGGCTTCATGGCATTCAAGGCCCGCGTCAAGGAAGAACTCGACGCTGCCGGCGGCGGAAACCTGGACGACCTTTTGGACGACGACAGTCTGCATGCCTACTACCGCAACGGGGATTCCCCGGACTACGTGGCAGCCTCGCTATGCCCCACCTACGAAGACGACTAGATTTCTCTCCCTCCTAGAAACAAAAAATTCCCGCAGCGTGTTTACTGCGGGAATTTTTCATATCTCTCGTCTGCGTAGTGGCGTTCTTTCGTCTTACTTAGCCGGGCAACCGTCTACGGTTTCGAACTTACCCTTGTTCACAGTCACGATCTTGGTGTTCAAGTTCATGCCGCGTTTGAACTTGATATCACCATACACGCCTTGGAAGTTGGCGGTATTGTTAATCAAGTTCGTGAGGCTGTTGGGCTTTTTCTCCATGGAGCTAAACACGATGTTTGCGGCATCGTAGCTGAGCCCGCTCACCTTGTCTTCGCCCGGTTCGGCACCCCAACGTTCCTTGAAGTCACTCACGAACTTCTTGAGGTTGTCGTTGTTGCCGCCCATGTCCATGGCGGGCACGCTAAAGTAGGAACTGTCCACCTGGCGCTTGCCCTGAATCAAGAGTTCGCGGCCATACCAGCCGGAAGCTCCCAGCAATACGCCCGAAATCTTGTTGAAGGCCACCTGGCCGGCCATGAGACCCGCATCGCCCGGATTCGTTGCCGGAATGAAGATACCCGGGATGTTGAAAGTGGAATCCTGCATATAGAAGCGACGTTCCTTGGCATTCACGGCATCCAAGTCTTTCGCCCCGCGAGCAATGTTCTGGCGGCGGTTCAGCTGTTTGAAACGCACATCGCGAAGCAGGCTGAATTCGGTCTTGTAGTCAGGGCGGCCTTCTTCGTAGTTACGGAAAGCGATCACGGAGGCGCCGCGGCGTTCCACAGCCGTAGTAAAGCTCTGGGACATGGAGGCACCATAGCCGCCCAAGGGGCTGAGGATAGCGAATTCGCGGATATTCAAGCACTTGGTGGCAAAGTCGGCAATGCTCTTGGCCAAATTATCCATGGTGATGTTCACCTGGAAAATGTTGGGGCCCATCTTGGCGATACCGTCGTCGGTGGCGGTCGGGGTAAGCATCGGAATGTGCTGGAAGTTACTGCCAAGCCAGGCAGCCACGGTAGCAGCCGGAGCACTCATAATGGGACCGATAACCGCCACAATGCTATCCTGGTTAATGGCCTGCTGGGTACGGAGTAGCGCCTGGGCGGCATCAGCACGGGTATCGGCCACGCGCAGGTTCACCTTGCCCTGGAGTCCGGCCTTTTCGTGGGCGAGAATTACGCCCTGGATAGCCGCCGCACCAAATTCAGCATAGTCACCCGATAGCGGAGCGAGCACCAAGACCGTAGGCATGCCGGCACCGCGGTCTTCCAAGGATTCAAGTCCCTTCTCGGCGGTGTTGGAGAGGCTTTCGGCTACCCCGCCAGCCACAACCTTCTTGTACCAGTAACGGGCAGCCTTGTAGCGCTTGGAATTCTGGCATTCGCGACCGATCTGCAACTGCATCCAGCCCACAATGTCCTTGTCCACCGGGTACTTTTCCAAAAGGGCCTGCAACTGGTCCGCCGTCAGGAGCGAAGCGGCCAGCGTCTGAATTGCCACATCTTTGGTGCGGCTTCTAGCAGCCGGGTTCTTGGAGTAGGCCAGAACACGGAGCATGGCTTCCACACCTTCGTAAACGTTGCCATTTTCCACCATGACAATGGCGTTAGCCAGTTCCATGCGTTCACGATACACCGTGTTCACATAGTATTCCAAGAAACGGGAAGAAAGCTTCAAGGCTTCGTCGCGCTTGTGTTCGCGAAGGTAGCATTCCGTGAGCATCACGGCAGCACGCTCGCCAGCGGACTTACGGAAGCTGGACTTGTAAACTTTCTGGAGCGGGGCTATGGCCTCGGCGCACTGCCCATTCTGGATTAAATTCTTTGCCTCACGAATTTCGTCCTGGGCAAAAGCGGAAGCGGCAAGCATTGCCACCAAAGCAAAAGGTAAAAGACGTTTCATACTAGGATTCCGCGGCGGCTTGAACCACATCGTGTTCTTTCTTGATTTGTTTTTGGAGAGATTCAGGGAGCTTAGCCCAGTCCATGACATCGACCCGGAACGGAAGCCCGCTATCCACAAAAGCCTTTTCCACAGCGGTCATGGCTTCGAAAGAAAGGGGACTTTCAGAAATAACCACCAGTTCCAGTTCCGTATCGGGAGTGAGGTCCACCCCAGTCACACGGGCTCCATGCGCCCAAACTTCCAGCCCCTCAAAATGAAGAGCCAAAATCCTCTGGACCTTTTCCAAATGATCAGATTCAATACATAAAGCCATACGAGGCTAAATATAGTTAAACTCGAAAATAGATTTACTATTATTAAACCATGATTGCATTCCTATTTATACTGCTTGCCGCCCTTGTACTCATCTTTATCAACATCAGTTCCACTGCCAAAGGTAAAACCGGGAAAATTATCGGTGCAGCCGTCCTGTTTCTCATCTTTATAGGCATGTTTTTCAGAGACACCTTTTTGGGAAGTTGTCTCGTTACTTTTTTTGCCGTCTGGATTCCAAATGCACTAATTCTTTACATTCCCTGGACCCTCTATAGAATCGGTTACTACCTTACCCAGCCACACCACCTGAGCCGCCACAAGGTCCGCCGCGTAAGTCGCTGGCTTGCGGGAATAACAGCCGGCGTAGCCTTCGCATTCATGGCATACGGAATTCCGCACAATGACGAATACAAGACCAACCTGCTCACCATCGATTTGCCGAGCCAGTACACCGAAAGCTTTACAGCCATATTCTTTAGCGACATTCATGTGGACCCGTTGTTCAACGCCAAGAAACTGGGCCGATTTATCGCACAGGTCGACTCTATCAAACCTGACTACCTGCTGTTCGGCGGCGACCTGGCCGATTTTTCGACCGAAAAGATGGACCGCAACGGCTACGATATTTTGTTCAAAAAATTGACCGCTGGCGCTAAAGTAGCGGCAGTCGCTATCAACGGCAATCACGAATCCATGCTGGAACGTTCGGGTTCCAATCCTGACGAATGGATGCGCAAGGCGGGCTTTGTGGTACTCGACGATTCCACCGCATGCCTCGGCAACGTCTGCTTTACGGGCCGCACCGACTTCATGGTCGCCCGCAGCAGGGACACCGAACGCAAGCCCCTGAGCGAACTCGTTCCCGATTCCATAAAGATCGTGGAACACCCGAAGGATTCTACAGACTCCGCCGTAACAGCCGCTGCACAAGATTCCACCGCGGATTCGGCAGTCGTCGCCACCGTTACCTACGATACCCTGGTCTTGCATCGTCCCTGGATTTTGCTGGATCACCAGCCCAAGGGAATCGAAAAAACTCATGCAGGAAGACTCCCGGACTTCGCCCTTTCGGGCCACACCCATGACGGCCAATTTTTCCCGGTCACCTTCCTTATCGACTACGTGTGGAAACTCGCCTACGGCAAGGGAGCGCTCGGCGGCGTGCTATGGCTCGTCAGTTCCGGCTTCGATTGCTGGGGTCCGCCTGTGCGCTTAGGATCCGACTCCGAAATCTGGGTGATTAAATTCAAGGCGAAAGAAAACGCCAGCGAACCGCAAGAAAACTAACCGAAAATTAGATTTTAATAGAAAAAGTGGTCAAAAATTTTGACCACCTTTTTTTTATGTCAAGACTTTATTGTAGACGGCAATTTGGCGCTCGATGATTCCGTCCCAGGTGAAGCATTCGTTGATGCGCTTCTGGGAGCCGGCGAGCAGGTGCTTTACGAGCTCGGGCTCGGCGGCGAGGCGCTTGTAGGCGCTTGCGAGGGCCTCGGGGTCTTTTTCGGGAACGAGGATTCCCGTTTCGCCGTCGATGACTACGTCGGGAATGCCACCCACATTGCTCGCCACAATGGGGAGGCCGAGTTCCATGGCCTCGATGAGGACGACGCCGAGGCCTTCGGTGTCGCCCTTGCTGTCGACAATCGCCGGGAGCGTGAAGACATTTGCAGTCCTGTATTCATTGGCGAGCGCTTCGGGCGAAAGCTTGCCGGTGAAAATGATTTCGGCCGGCAGATCCTTCGGCTCCGTTTCACTGCTACCCAAAGGGCATAACTCAACTTGAGAACTAAAGTTCTTAGTTTCGTATAGCTCAGGATGACACAATGCATCTGCTTGCATCTTCAGCTGCTCGGTCAAATCGCCGACGCCGACGATGCGGATTTCGAACTGGTCGCGGGGCAAATACTTGGCCGCTTCAATCAGGTAGCGAATGCCCTTGCGTTCAATGTGGCGACCAACAAACAAAATCTTAAACTTGCCATTTATCGCATGTGGCTCGGTATTCCCCGCACCTTTCTCAAGCGTCGTCCCGTACGGACTCCACTCGACTTGAACATCGCGGAGCGCCTTGATTTTACTGGCGGTAAAACTCGAGTTCGCAAACACGGCTTGCGCCTGGCCGATTGCAAATTTAAGGAGCGGCTTGACCCATTTCTTCTTGTGGATGAGCAGGAGTTCTGCCCCGTGGAAATTCAGCACCAACGGGATTTTGAACAACTTAGCGGCACCGAGTGCAATGTAGGCGTGCGGGAACGGCCAATGCGCATGGATGATGTCGGGCTTGAACTTGCGGCAGATTTTAATGCACTTGAAGAACCCGCTGATGATATAGGGAATCGCCAAAAGCTGGAGCCAAGGCTTGTTGGCCATCTTGGAAGGAGCACCTTCTTCATGAGTCAGGAACTCCCAGCTCGCAGGTGCATAACGGAATCGGTTTACCTTGACTCCATCAATTTCATGGCTCTTTAGGCCCTTGTATGCAGGCGCCAAAACCTGTATATCGAGTCCCGCTTTTTTAAGGTGCGCAATGGAGGTTCGCAACCAAGGGACTTCGGCGTCTTCGTGAAAACGCGGGTAAACCGAACCAATGACTAAAACCTTTTGGACGCCGGATTGTTCAGCCATAACTACACAACAGCGCTCTCTGGCGCAGGCACGTTCTGAATGCAAGCCGGATAGAGAATCGGCTTGATGGTTTTGTCCAAGACATCCTTGATTTTATCAAGGTTACTCGAGGTTTTCTGTTCAATACGGCCCTTAATGCGTTCCCAGCCATCCAGTTTGGAATCCAGCAACAGCATTCCCAGCCCCGATTCGTGTTCCAAAAACCCGACAATATCGCTACCACGGCTTCCGCTGTTCAGCACCGAGAAAAAGGAATTCCAGAACTGGATAAAGCTAGCCTCGTCGGCCAACTCTTTTTTCAAAGTCTCAAAATCAAATTCAAGATATACGAAAGAGCTGTTATCCTCATCGCTACGGATAATTTCTTCTTGACAACGCCTTTCAAAGATCTCTTCGGTATAGATAGAGATGTTATACTTGTGTTTTCGTATCAAATTAAAGAGGAGCTCTTTCATCATCGCCCCAAATTTAGGCTATTTTTATGCCATGCAACGACTGTTAAAATTGAAAAAAGCGCTCAAGAACAGCATTTTAGCGACCTCCGTTGAAAATTTCAAGGGAATCAGGTCCGGAACCGCAAAATACCGTCACCTGACCGAAGACGAAATCCTGATTCTTGAAAAGAACGGTAACCGCTCCGAATCCTGGGACAAGGTTATGGTCGAACCCGACTTTGACCCGAACCGGATCAATCGCTCCTCGTTCATGGGCGAAGTCTACTTGCCGAAATTTTTTGGAACGCTGCTTTTGCCGGGCGACGTGTCGTTCCCCACAGGTATTTACGACAGTCTTGTACACAATTGCTTTATCGAAAACGCGCTGGTCCACAAGGTGGCCATGCTGAGCAACATCCTGGTGCGCAGTAGCGCTGTTGTCCAGAACGTAGGTTCCATGATCAGTAGCGGAAAAATCAGTTACATGATCGGCAATTCCATGCACGTGGGTAACGAAATGGGAGGACGCAAAGTCGCCGTATTCCCCGAAATTACCATGGAACTCGTAGAAGCGCAACTATTCCACAAGCCGGAACCCGAAGTCGCTGCGGCCTTCGACGAACAACTCAAGGCCTACCGCGAAGAAACCGCCTTCCCCTTTGGCGTAGTGGGCAAGGGTGCCGTAGTCTGCAATACCAACATTATTCGTAACAGCTGGATTGGCGCCCACGCACGCATTGAAGGCGCCGAAAAAATCCGCAACTCCGTGGTGCTTTCGTCTTTGGAAGAACCCAGCCACGTTTATGACTCCGTCATTCTCGAAAACTCCAACGTACAGAAATCGGTAACCATCCACACCGGAGCCGAAGTGCAAGGTTCCGTGCTCATGAGCCGCACCACCGTTGCCTGCAAGGCAATCGTGAAGTCTTCGATTATTGCGCCGTGCTGCCACATTGAAGAAGGCGAAGTGAATAGTTCTTATGTGGGTCCCATGACCCAAATGCACCACCACTCCCTTTTGATTGCGGCCCTCTGGCCCGACGGATGCGGCAACCTAGGCTACGGAGCCAACGTAGGCAGCAACCACACCGGACGCATGCCCGACCAAGAAGTGATGCCTGGCCAGGGAATGTTCTTTGGTCTCGGCGTGAACATCAAGTTCCCCGCCAACTACCGCGAATCCCCCTTTACCCTGATTGCCACGGGACTTACCACGCTCCCACAGCGCGTAAAATTCCCCTTCTCCCTGATTCGTCCGGGTGACCCGCAACTGGTAGGAGTGGCACCACGCCTAAACGAAATCGTGCCGGGCTGGAATTACGCCCGCAACGCCTACGCTCTGGACCGCAACCTATACAAGTATTCATTGCGCGGCAAAGGCGTTGTACCCTCGGCATTCTACAGCATTTTCAACCCGGATACGGTGCGCTACGTTTGCGACGCCTATCAGCGTTTGCAAGTGTCCGCCATCCGCGACATTTACACCAAGGAACACATTGACGGTCTGGGCGAGAACTTTATGCGTGAACGCATCCGCCAGCAGGCTATCAAGACATACCAGGAATACCTGGAACGCTACGTTCTTGAACAAATTATCACGTTGGTCGTAACCGATCCTAATTTGCAGACGCAGCCTGTCAAGGAACTGCGCCGCATGGCCACAAACGACATCAACAAAGATGCCATACGCGTTGTCACCTTGCCCGAGACCTTCGACGAACTGCTCAAGCGTTACCGCCAGCTGGAAAAAGACTGGTTCGAACGCGTGACCCACGGGCTGGACAAAGACAATGAACGGGGCCGCCAGATTTTTGACGACTACGATGACGCCCATCCTATCGACAAGGGATTTACCGAATGGGAAAAAGCCCGAGTCGAAGAGAAATTACGCCGTCTGAATTCCATCGCCAAGACGAATAAGCCCGAATAATGTCACCCTGGCTTTTACTCGGATCGCTCCTCACTGTTGAATTTGCAGCACGCCTCGTGCTTGAAATTCGCGAACGCAGGCTTACGCAAATGCGCGGCGGCCTCTTTGCCGTACTGCGCCTGATTCCTTTGCTGAACGATATCGTACCGCTGCCCGAAAATCGCAAGGATCCTGCCGAAAACGAATTCGTGAAAAAGCATGAAGAAGGCCACGCAAACCTGCGTCACGGCATTTTGCGGAACCTTGCCAAAGTGGCCCTGTTGCTCTTGGCCGTATGGTTTTTCGCCTTCTTGCTTGCAAGCCACGGCATGTCGCTTGTAGAATCTATTCTCTGGCTTCATTTAGCGGCAATTCCGTTCCGCACCGTATTCCACTTGTACTGTTGGCACCAGGAATACGAAGCCGACCGCTATGCTTTTGACAAGCTCGGCAAAAAGGTGGCCAAAGCCGCCATGCGAAACCTTGCCGAAAGTGAAATCCCGTATACAAAATTGTTCGCGGTGATTTACCGCGAACACCCGACTGTCGCAATTCGCAGTCAAAAGATTTTGAACAAAGAAGTTAAGGCGGTTTAAACTTTAAACCTATCGTCAGCGGCACGAGAGTCGCGGCCAAGCGCAAGGATAATTGCGTTCACCACAAACGCGGCAATCATCAGGATATCCCCGGTATGCGAGCCAAGCGAACCCGGTAACGCCGGACACAGTTTACCCGAAAGCGCCAAGATTCCACCTACCACAATGGCGGTTCCCACAAATTTGGGTTTTGCCTTAAGGCCCAAAAGACCCCACAAAATCGGTACCGTAAACGCCCCCGCGTAAACCGCAAGCGCCAACAAGAGCGTGCCAATAATGTCGGTAAACACGAGCGCAAGCAGGAGTGCCACGATTCCGTTCAGCAAGATAATGATACGTGCCTGAAGCAACGTGGGCTTGCGGCACAGCCCGTTAATGATAATGGAACTACTCAAAAGCGTCGTATCGGCACTGCTCAGCACCACGCTCAAAAGTGCAAGTGCAAATACCGGCAAAAGCGCCGGCGGCAATACCGCATTTGCAATCGCCGTAATGCGGGCACCCTGCACACCAACGAGGCTCACTCCATAAACCGCCAGGAAGCCGATTACGAATGCAACGGGAATCAAGACGCATGCCGCCATGCCAATCGCCTTCTTGGCTGTCGTCGCATCTTTCGCGCAGAACATGCGGCTGTAAATATCGGGGCCAGCCGTATACGTAGTACCATAAGTGAGAATCAAAAGGAACAAGTCGAGCGGTGTGAAGTTCGTGTTAAACGGAAACTTGGGCGCCACACTAGTCGTAGCGCTAGCCGCCATACTGCCGAGCTCGCCACCGCCAAACTTCGCAAAGCCCGCAAGCAACAAGAGCCCCGCGATAATCAGGCATGCCTGCAAAAAATCGGTGCGCAAAATCGAAACCTGGCCACCCGCAAGCGTGTAACCGGTGAATACCGCCGCCGACACAATCGCCGCCGTCATATAGCCCATCGAAGTAAACGTCATCAAGAGCTTTGCCGCCGCAATAATCTGGGCCGCCACAATGCCCGTCCATGCAACCGGAATCACAAAAGAAGCGACCAGTCGCGGACCCTTGCCGTACAAGTTTTCGACCAAATCCGGCAGCGCATATTTGCCATGACTGTAGGCTCGACCCGCAAACGGAATCAACGCCAACAAACCAAGCGCTCCCACCAGCATGAACCAGCTCGCGGCCCCGCCGAGTTTTGCGCCGCTATCGACGGCGCCAATCACGGCCGACCCGCCAAGAATCGTTGCAACCAGGCTACCGGCTACCGCCTTCGCCGACGCCCCTTTGCGCGCCACGAAAAAATCGGGAATGTCCTTTACGCGCCGCGCACTGCGCACCGCAATCACAATCAAAAATGCCAAGTATATAATTAAAGCGATGTTCATGTTCTTCCGTCAAGCCCGCAACAGCGAGCATTTCCATTTCTAAAATTTAAAAAAAGGCTAAAGATTGCTTCGCCCCCTTCAGGGACTCGCAATGACGTGAATCTAGAATTTCCGGCTCATGATAAACATGACCGTACGCAAATCCCATTCGCTTCCCACCTGCTTTTGCAACAATTCTTCGGTGGTCGGGTAGCGGTGATTTTCAAACTTGCGGTCGCGCGAGACTGATGCCATAAGCATGCCGTTCCATTTTTTGCTCACCTTGATCGAAGCCATCGGAGTTATACTCACCGTTACAAAGTCCGGATTGTAATCCTTGTACACATCGTCAAAATCATATTCGTGCTTAAAGCCGCTCGCATTCACTGCAAGCATCGCCATAGGCACGCGCTTGAACGGCATCATGTAAATCAGCGTGCCGCCGTACTTGTACTTAAATCCGTTCACCATGTTTTCGTTGCCGGCCTTCCACACCTCTTTATCTTCGGCGCCTGTATACGCAGAATACTTGAGTTCCGCCGTTCCCTTCAGAATAATCTTGGTCCAGTCGCTCTTGGGCAAAAACGCAAGCAACGGTATAGTGAGCGCCGTATGGTAACGCATGCCGTACGTGTATTCCGTGAACATAATATCGCGCCTGTACTTTCGTTTTTCGGGCCGGTAAACACCCATAAAGGTTGCCGTGCGACCATAGTTCAGCGCGGTACCCGTATTCGCCTCGGCCCCCAGTTCCAGCAAGTGCATCAGTTCAATTGCAGCATCTAGCTTTACGCCAACCCCCGCAAAATTCACATCGCCCGAAGCCAAGCCCTTAAAACTCAGCAGTTTGCCAAAATCCTGCTGCACCTTAAAATGGTACATGTATGCAGGCACCGCAAACGCAAAAAAAGGCCAGTTGTGCAAAGTCTCTGAATTCTTGAGCGAATTATGCGGCAACAACAAAGCGGCAATCGAAAACACGCCCTCACGCGAAGTCTTGAACCCAGTGCTATCGGCCACGGCAACGGAATCCTTCTTGACTGCCGAGCTGTCGGCAGTTTCGGCGGCAACGGCGAACGCGGCGCCAAACGGCACCGAAACAAACACCAATTTGCAAATTCTTCGCCAAAGCATAAGCCCATGGGAATATAGATAAACATCCCGCCCAAGTTGCCCCGCACACCCCAAAATTTGTATATTCTTGGGCACTGAGGTTTATATGTCTCGAATTTTTAGCTCTCTCGCAATTCTTTTTACTGCAATCGCATTTTGTACCACAAGCGCCCTCGCCTTCGATGTATCGGTCAAGGCGAACGTCGATAACGCCCAGGTATTCGTGGGCGACATATTCAATTACGAAATCCAGGTGGTGGCCCCCGAAAACACAATCGTCGACTTGCCCAGCTTTGTCGGAAACCTCGGCAGCTTCGAAGTCAAAGAAATGAAGAACGAAAAGGTGACCGAAGGCATGCCCAAGGGCACCGCCAAATTCACCTGGCTTGCAACGCTCAACACCTTCGTGAGCGGCGACTTTCTGATTGCCCCGCAGCAAGTGAGCGCCGTCATCGGTAGCGACACTGTCAAGACAAGCACCGACCCCGTAGCCGTCAAAGTTTCTACCCGCACCACCGGCGAAGAAGAAGACATCTTGGAAGTCGAGGACCCGCTCGACGATCCGCGTCTCCCGCAGTGGCTCTACATCGTGCTGATTGTGGTAGGCGTCGCCCTGTTGGTATTCCTCGGTTGGTTCCTGCATAAAAAATTTGCGAAGGCGGGTGCTGCCCCGAGACTCCCGCCGTACGAAGAAGCGGTGCTTGCCCTCAAGGAACTCCGCCAGAAGAATTACCTCGCCGAAGGCAATCAGGGCGACTACTTTATGGCCCTCGGCTTTATTGCCCGCCGCTATATAGAACGCCGTTTCGAAGTCGATATTCTCGATGCCACCGTGGCCGAACTCAAGCAGCGCATGGCACATGTGGCAGGCCTTCCGCAAGCCTACAAGGAATCGGTCGTGACGCTTGCCGTCGAAACCGAACCGGTGAAGTTTGCCAAGATGAAACTCGAAGGCGAACGCTGCCGTTTCTGGGACGAATGGGCCGATCACCTTTTGGAAGACACGAAGCCCACTCCTGAAGAGGAGCAGGCCAAGAAAGACGCGCTCAAGGCCGCCGTACAAACCGTAAAGGCAGAACGCGCCAAGGCTTCAAAAAAGAAATCGTAGCAGAAGCTACGAATTCCCTTTCAAGATTTCTTCGATATCGCTACGGCTCAAATAGAGCCGTTCATTTAAGGCGTTTGCGATTCCGCAAAGGGACTTGCGGCATGCCATCAGGATGTTGAAATCCTGCTCCACCACACTGGTTTCCGCCAGCTGGAAATAATAGCAGGCCGCCTGAAAACGCTGGTAATCCGGATCACTCTTGTAAAGTTCTGCGGGCAGCTCCTTCATGACCGTATCCAAGTCGCAGGCAAAATCCTTGCGCATCAGGAATTCCGCCAAATGCCCCGCCATAGCGATATGGGCATCGCCTTCCAGCTCGCTGCCGGCAATGTGCGTAATACCCGGACGTTCCTTGGACATGTCCATCTTCACGTATTCCAGCGGGCGCTTGAACAAATAGGCAATCAGGGCATGTCCTGCCTCATGATTGCACAACTTCTTGAATTCTTCTTCACCGAAGAATTCCACCATGGATTCACGATTTAATTCTGACATTGTGTAAGCCAGCTATTTATAACGAGTTCTTTCGTTTTACGAAGCCTTCTTGCGGCTCTTCTTGGCAGATTCAGACTTCTTCTCCGAAGGAGCCTGCAAGCCGCTCTTCACAATTTCTGCAGTCACGACAAACTGCTTGTTGCCGGAGCCCGGCATTTCAAACATGGCCTTCTGCAAGGTCTTTTCCATTACGGAGCGGAGCCCGCGGGCACCCGTCTTGCGAGCCATGGTTTCGCGGACAATTTCCTTGAGGGCATCGTCGTCAAACTTGAGCTCGATTCCGTCCATTTCGAACAAGCTCTTGTACTGCTTTACAAGGGCATTCTTCGGCTGAGTCAAAATATTCAGGAGGGCAGCCTCGTCAAGCTCTTCAAGAGCCACGGCAACGGGCAAGCGGCCCACGATTTCAGGAATCAAGCCGAACTGAATCAGGTCATCGGGTTCCAAGAGCTTGAAGAGTTCCGTCAGGGAATTTTCTTCGGCGCTGCGGATGTCGGCACCGAAGCCCATGCCGCCCGTATTCACGCGGCGGGAAATAATCTTGTCGAGCGTTTCGAAGGCGCCACCGCAAATGAACAGAATGTTCTTGGTGTTCACCTGCACCAGCGGCTGTTCGGGGTGCTTACGGCCACCCTTCGGCGGCACGGCAGCCACAGTACCTTCCAAAAGCTTCAAAAGACCCTGCTGCACGCCTTCACCGCTCACGTCGCGAGTAATGGAGGGGTTGGCAGTCTTACGGGCAATCTTGTCAATTTCATCGATAAAGATGATACCGCGTTCGGCGCGGGCCACATCGTAGTCGGCAGCCTGCAACAGGCGCACGATAATACTGTCCACGTCTTCGCCCACGTAACCCGCTTCAGTCAGCACGGTAGCATCGGCAATGGTAAAGGGAACGTCCAGGAAGCGCGCCATGGTCTGAGCCAGAAGGGTCTTACCCGAACCAGTGGGACCCACCAGGAGCAAGTTGGATTTTTCCACTTCCTGCGCATCGGGGTGAGCCTGCTTGTAACGCAGACGCTTGTAGTGATTGTACACCGCCACAGAGAGGGCGGTCTTCGCCTGGTCCTGGCCAATGACGTATTCGTCCAAGTGGGCCTTGATTTCGGTCGGGAGCGGGAGCGGTTTCGACGAAGCTTCGGCAGCGGCAGTTTCCTGCTTCGCACGCATGCGGTCTTCTTCGATAATGCGGTGACACATGGCAACGCAGTCGCTACAAATCTGTACGCCTGCGCCCGTAATCATCTTCTCGACGCGTTCTGCGGGCTTGCCGCAGAAACTACACGTAACCGTCGGGTGATTTTTCCCGCTACGATACATTAAATGCCCTCTTTACGCGGAACAAAGATTTCGTCAATGACACCGAAGGCCTTTGCTTCTTCGGGACCCATGTAGAAATCGCGGTCGGTCTTTTCACGGACTTCGTCAATGGACTTGCCGGTATGCTTGGCGACGATTTCGGCCAAGGTTTCCTTGGTGCGCACGATTTCTTTTGCGGTAATCTGGATATCGGTCGACTGACCGGTAGCAGCGCCAGACGGCTGGTGAAGCATGATGCGGGAATGCGGGAGCGCATAGCGCTTGCCCTTGGTGCCTGCCGCAAGCAACACCGCAGCCATCGAGGCGCAGTTACCAATGCAGATGGTCGCAATGTTCGGGCGAACATGCTGCATGGTGTCGTAAATGGCAAGCCCTGCCGAAACGTAACCACCCGGGCTGTTGATGTACAGCGTGATATCCTTTTCCGGATTCTCGTATTCAAGGAAAATCAGCTGGGCCATGACGTTGTTCGCCACTTCGTCGTTAATCGGCGTGCCCAAGAAGATAATGCGTTCCTTGAGGAGACGGGAGTAGATATCGTAGGCGCGTTCACCGCGTCCGGTGGTCTCGATGACGGTAGGGATGATCATTCAATTTACCTCTTACTTGTTTTCTTCAGCAGCCGGGCGGATACCGACGATGAAGTCGGCAGCCATCTGAACGCGGAGTTCATCGCGGAGCTGGTTGATGCGGCCGGACTGACGGAAGTGGCCCTTGAGGGTTTCAAAGTCCACATGGTAGGCGGCAGCCATCTGCTTCAGGCGTTCGTCGACATTGG
>JAFXLS010000134.1 GCA_017530965.1 Fibrobacter sp. | reverse complement strand
GGTTGAATCACAAAGTCAGATGATGGGTCAAATCCGACAATCCAGACTTTCTGATCGCAGCAGCTAGAACTGAGCGACGTCAAAAAATACTGCGGAGTCGCCACTTCGACATCGTCAAGTCCGCGTATAAATTCCAGCGAGCCCTGTGGCAAGTACGCATACTTGAAATCGCCCTGCAAAAGAATCGTCTGGTCGTCAACTTCGCTTCCCTGCGGAAAGACAATCACGTCGGCCCCGAGGCGCGACGATAAACGGTCCAAGCCCTTTGAAAGCGAAAGCGACAAAAGTCCTCCTACCAGAAGAACCGAAGCAAGCAAGGCGATCAACAACGAAAGCCCCAAACTCCTGAACGGGTTTCGCAGGTAATTTTCAACAATCAAATTAACATCAGTCTTGTTCATTTCGCCTCTTTAATTTCAAAAGAACAAAGTTCACCACCGAAAACAAGACGATTGCAGCACCAGTCAAGGCAAACACCGGAGCAGTCACCGCATGGCATGCCATATGGACATGCGGGCACGTCCCAACAATAATGGTCGGCACCAGCGAAACAAATACACCTATAGCAGTCGCTACCATAGAAAGAACCAAGTGAGCTTTTTTCTTGATAATTGCAGCCCCCACAACAGCAGTCACCAGCAAGGCTATTCCAAGAATGGCTTCAATGCTTGCAGATGTTCCACAACGCATTCTAATGCCTCCCATAGATCCGCAAACCGGTAAAATCACCTGGGCAAAAGCAACCAGCAATACACCGAACACGAGATTTGCTATTACGAACAATTTATATTGATCCATATAACTCTCCTTTTTTTTTGTATAAATGATGGCTACGCAATAAGGGAATCGTGCCCACTCGTATAAGCCTTCAAGTATTCTTCCATTTCGCGGATATAGATGCGGCAAATGGTACTCAACATGAAGTTTTTCTTGACAATGTAACCGATTTCCATATTACGGTCGTTTTCACCGTTATCGTCCTTGAAGGGAACGGCAACATAATCGGATCCATTTATTTCTTCGCTGATAATTCCAGAACAAAGCGTGTAGCCGTTAAGCCCCACCATAAAATTCAGCATGGTAGCACGGTCATTCGCCTTAATCGTCTTATGATATTCATTTGTACTCAATATTTCTTCGGCGAAATAGTAATTTCCGCTTTCGCCCTGTTCAAACGAAAGGCACGGGTACTGCGAAAGATCTTCAAGAGTGACATACTGCTTGGATGCTAGGGGATTATTTTTCCACATGTAGGCGTAAGCGTTGCAGACAATCAGCTTCTGAAAAACGAGATCGTTTTCCTTGAGTAGATAAGTAATGTATTTCCGGTTAAAATCACTCAGATAGATAATTCCGATTTCACTGCGAAGGCTTATCACATCATCGATGACTTCTTTAGTCTTTGTTTCACGGAGCGCAAAGTCGTAATCATCGATATTGTAGCTTTTGACCATATTCATAAAGGACTTGACAGCAAAGGAATAGTGTTGCGTCGAAACAGCGAATCTTTTCTTCTTCTGTTCTTCCTTGCCATAGCGCTTTACAACCGATTTGAAATGGTTTATGAGCTCATTTGCGCGAGCTATAAATTCCTCGCCTTCGGGCGTGAGCGTCACGCCGCGATTCGTGCGGTTGAAAATGGTAATGCCAATTTCTTTTTCCAGATCCTGGATTGCCGTTGTCAGCGATGGCTGCGATATGAACAGCATCTCAGCAGCCTTGCTGAACGAGCCCGTATTGGCAATCCCGACGGCATAACGCAATTGCTGAAAAGTCAAAGTCTTTTTATAGTCCATGTAAAGCACCCCAATAGCGGGCAAAAAATATAGAACGCGTTTGTCGCTGCGTCCAATACATTTTTTTTAGGACTTTCTATAGATTTAGACTATGCTTTCCCTTATTTTTAGGGCTCTTTGAGCAATCTTATTGCGATATAAGTTTATTTTAGCAATTGCGTCAGCAACCGGGAGACCGATATCGAACGCACGGACATTAAAGCGCGCCAAAGCCTGGATTGCCTGCGGGCCAATCTGCGAGCAAAGAACGTAATCCAGGTCGGATAGATTCCTTGCTGCCGTAAGCATCGACAAATGTTCCATATCGCGCTGGCCACAAGTGCCGTCCCCGCACGTTCCGTCACAATGTTCCGGCTTTACGCGAACTTCGATCTTTTCAAATTTTCCGCTCGCATCATCGACTTCATAAATATCAAATGCGGCAGCATGCCCAAAGTGAACATTGACATTCACGCCATCGTTTGTGGCTACTGCGATTTTATATTTAGCCATGAGAGAAGGTCTCCTTTACACGGATACGGTCCATGTAGATTTGCACACCGATATCGTAAACGCCGGGAACGCCTACGGCATCGGCACGGCAGTGGGAGCAATGTTTGAAGACGTTAATAAATACGCCCGCTTCTTCCTGAGCGATTGCAAGCGCCTTTGCACTCGGGGCGGGCAAATCCTTGAATCCGTTTTGCGGAATGAGCGGAATGATATTGTAGATGATTGCACCGGCTTCGCGGACGGTGGCTGCAACGTCTTCGATGTGCTTGTCATTGATACCCGGGCAAAGCACGGTATTTACCTTCACGAGTGTCCCGCTGGCGGCAACCTTGCGGATGCCTTCCAGTTGGTTGTGAATAAGGATTTTGGCCGCTTCGACACCTGTATAGGTCTTGCCGTGGTAAAAAATCCTAGCGTTGATCATCGCCTCGATTTCAGGATCCACGGCATTCACCGTGACGGTAAGGGTATCAATTCCAACTTCAATGACTTCATCCGCCCTGTCGTTGAGCAAGAGCCCGTTAGTACTCATGCAACGGATAAGGTGCGGGAATTCCTTCTTGACAAGGCGGAACGTGTCCAGCGCAAAAGGGGTCGCCAGCGTATCGCCCGGCCCCGCAATACCCACGGTAGTAAGTTCCGGTACGTATTCGAGTGCCTTGCGGATGTATCCGCAGGCTTCTTCAGGCTTGATAACCTTGCTCGTATTCCCGGGAACCTGCGCATCTTCGTTGATACGGCGGTCACAAAAACGGCATTCGATATTACATCCCGGAGCAACCGGCAAGTGAATGCGTCCTTTTCTGTTCTTGCACGCACCAAAGCATGGGTGTTCTCTAAAAACAGTTTCTTGATTTATTGCCATAGTCTCTGCTGAAAAATTGTTGAACATTTACCTAGCGTTCCGCAGCTTATCAGTTTTTTCTATGAAACAAGTGGGTTAGAATTTAAAAAGCCGAATAGCAAAATCCAAGACGAATCAGATGGCAAAAAAGACAAAAAAAACTTTTTTTGCGCTAGGTATAGATTGGAGCCAAATCCGACTATAGGGAGCATTTATGGCTGAGAGATTTTTTTGAATTTTTCTCAAAAAACATCCCCGAAAGATATTGGATATCAAAAAAGACAATTCTAAAATTTCGCCACCTAGCGTTTCTGTAGGCAACAAACAACCTAAGGAGACTTAAAATTATGGCAAAACGTTTACGTCAAATCGCTATTTACGGAAAGGGCGGCATCGGCAAATCGACTACGACCCAGAACTTGACTGCAGGCCTTGTCGAACAAGGTAAACACGTTCTTGTTGTCGGTTGCGACCCCAAAGCAGACTCTACCCGCCTTTTGCTCGGCGGCCTTCACCAAAAGACGGTGCTTGACACCATTCGTGACAACAAGACTGAACTTCAGCTTTCTGACCTTGAAAAAGTGGGCTTCAAGGGCGTTCGCTGCGTGGAATCCGGCGGCCCGGAACCGGGCGTGGGTTGCGCAGGTCGCGGCATCATCACCTCCATTAGCATGCTCGAACAGCTCGGCGCTTATACTGAAGACCTTGACTACGTTTTCTACGACGTGTTGGGCGACGTGGTGTGCGGTGGTTTTGCCATGCCGATTCGTGAAGGTAAGGCCAAGGAAATTTACATCGTCGCTTCCGGCGAAATGATGGCCCTTTATGCAGCAAACAACATCTGTAAGGGTATCGCGAAGTATGCCCAGCATGGCGAAGTGCGCTTGGGTGGCATCATTTGCAATAGCCGTAACGTCGACAACGAACTCGATTTGCTCCGTGCCTTTACCAAGGAACTCAACACACAGCTGATTCAGTATGTACCGCGCAACAACATCGTGCAGCAGGCAGAAATTCGCAAGAAGACGGTGATTGAATTTGAACCGAAGTCCAGCCAGGCAAACGTCTACCGCGAACTCGCCAAGAACATCGACGAAAACGAAATGTTCACCGTTCCGACCCCGATGACGCAGGATCGCCTGGAACAGATCCTTATCGACTACGGCATGATGGAAAAAGACTACCAGATTTAATGTGAGGGTCCATGACCAAGACTAATATTAATTTGAACATGACCTCAGTCGAAAACCGCGAATATCGACTGGGTACGATTATCGGCTGGGACGGCAAGGCGAGCGATTTGATTAAGGAATCGGCCTACGACGAACGCAGTGCGAAAAAGCATGGTGGCTGCGCGGGCAAGGGCTCGGGCTGTAAACTTTGCGAATTAAGTTCTCCTCTGAACCAAGAGACAATGTGCTCTAATGC
>JAFXLS010000133.1 GCA_017530965.1 Fibrobacter sp. | reverse complement strand
GGGTTGGAGTTCACGAGCACAATCTTGTAACCCTGTTCGCGCAGGGCCTTGCAAGCCTGGGTGCCGGAATAGTCGAATTCGCAAGCCTGACCGATCACAATCGGGCCAGAACCGATGATAAGGACTTTGTCGATGCCTTCAATCTTCATTTTGTTTTCTCCGTTTGTTTATTAAAAACCCATAAAAAAAGCTGAACTAAAAAGTCCAGCAAAATCAAAAAAACAATCAACCTTGGAAAAACCCGTTGCAGTTGCGCAGTGGATTGCGCAGGTCTCGCAGCTCTGGGGCTTCGACATTGCAAGATTTTTGTTCATCTTCCTGTCTAATTCGCTCAAGGTTTAAACTTGTGCAAATATAGACAAAAAATGTAAATCCTGCAATGGTAAAATCAAAAAATGTAAACCACGCAGCGTAAAATCAAAAGAACTAGATATCGTTATCGCTAGGCGTATCCGTCCCAGCAGGTTCATCCTGCTGCTCATCATCATTACACACCGGAAGATTCGGATTATCCAAGCAGTCTTCACGATCATTAGCATCTTCTTCATAATCTGCACAGGCGATTACAGAAAAAAGAGAAAAAGCCAAAAGCAACTTAACAATATTTTTCATAGCAAAACCTCGCTATTTGCATGACATTCAACACTTTACAATCGATAATATAGCAAAAGGCGAACGCCGCGGCGTTGAAAACCTAATAAAAAGGCACCCGGGAAATCCCGAGTGCAAAAGCAAAACGCTTCAGGAGCAAAATTACTTCTTAGCAGTCTTGGTCTTCTTGGCGGTTTCCTTAAGAGCAGCACCGACCTTGAAGGACACAGTCTTGGAAGCCTTGATCTTGATGGTAGCGCCAGTCTGCGGATTGCGGCCGGTACGGGCAGCACGTTCCTTAACGGTGAAGGTACCGAAACCGATCAGCTGAACGAGACCGTCCTTCTTGATACCAGCGGAGATGCCGTCGAGAACAGCGTCAACAGCGCGGCCAGCAGCAGCCTTGGATTCAATACCAGCTTCCTTGTTAGCGAGGATGGCGTCAATGAGATCTTGCTTATTCATTTTATTAACTCCTTGAGTAGGTTTAAGAATTTTATGATGATATTATACTTTTTTTTTTGCGTCGTGGCACATTTTTTCTGTAAAATTTCGAAAAAAACTTGAAAAATCAAGCTTCAGGCGGCGGTTCGACTTCTGCGTCAACCATGGAGTCCGCCTTCTTCTGAATTTTGTCAAGATAAACTAGACACAGGCAGGTAAAGGGAATTGCCACGATCAAACCGAGAAAGCCGAGGAGCTTTCCCCAAATCGAAAGCGACAAAAGAATGCCTACCGGAGGCAAATCCATCGACGATCCAACGATTTTTGGAACCAGAAACATGTCTTCGATAATTTGTACCACCAAGTAAATTGCAGCCACGATAGCAGCCACTTCCCAGAAGGGCATTCCTTTATCGAGAGCATAGACTACCGCCAGCAGTAAGGCCACAGGAATCGTCGCCAGTTGCAAGTAGGGCACCATGTTCAGCGCACCGGACACAAGGCCAAAGGCGACTCCCATAGGCAGTCCAATGATTCCAAAACCGATTGCATACAAAATACCAACCGTCAAAGCCACCAAGGATTGCGCACGGAAATAGCTACCCATGAACATGTCCATTTTCTTTCCAAAATCAGACGCGCCTTCTTTATACTTTGTCGGAAATAGCTTTTTGACACCACCGCGAAGCTTAGGCATATCAAGCATGATGAACACGAGATACATAAAAATAAGGACGGCGCCCGAGAACCACACAAACAAATTAGACGTCTTGGCAAGAACGCTCCATGCACTGGGGAGTACTTTTCCTGCCACAGACTGAGCGGCGTTCCAGAAATCAAGAGTCTGCATGGCAACGGCAATTTTGTCCCAAGAAATCAGGGACTTTACTTCTTGCCACAAATCCTTTGGCACAAAAGTCGACAAGCGTTCCACCCATGTAGAATCACTGAACAGCTTCGGAATCAATTCACCCAGATGCCGAATTTCGCCCACCACCATGGGCACAAAAATCCACACGGCACCGCCCACAACAACAACCATAAGCGAAATGACCGCAATGACAGCTACAATGCGATACTTTACTTTATTCTGGATTTTGCAAACCAGGGGATCAAAGATATAAGCAATCAAAAATGCAGCGAAAAAGGGCGCAAGGACACCGCTCAAATAATGCAACACCCAAAGCAGGATGCCAACACCTGCCGCCATAATCAGAAGCCGCATTACGCGGTCTACAGTCCATATTCTACGCATTTTACCTTTAACCCTTCTTTCTATAATCCAAAGGTTTCACGCCATAAATTCGAGCAAACTTTTTCTCGAAAGCCGCAGAGTTCTTTTCGCCTACGGCAATGGCCACTTCGGCAATAGACTTATCGGTTTCTTTCAAAATCTTCGCGGCTTTTTCCATTTTCGATTTCAAATCGTCCTGGTTCTTCTGCCGTTTCGCCACGCGACTTTCCGAATTCCGCACTACCAGCGAAAAAACGCCTGCATATACCAAAACCAGCACCACAAGGCCCACATACATCAAAGCCTTAAAAGTACGGTTTTCGCCCCACAACTTGATGGAACGTATGGTAATGTCATCGGGAATCCCCAGCATGGTTCCTTCGCCATTGCAAATTTCAAAGAACATGCCGCGATTCATGTAACGCAAGCCGTCATCTTCGTCGAGACCTTGCATGGCAAGCCACCACTCCGGAACCTTGAAGTCAAGCATAGATATGGCCGCAATACTACTCTTGCCACGAATCTGGACAGACGCCTGGGCCACCATCGGACGATAACTCTGGTACACGTTTTTCTTACTGTACACCGGATCGTCGTTTAAGATTTTCACGCCCACGCGCCTCATGCGCCCAGTTTCAACTTCTATCACCAATGAATCGTAATCCGAGAAATCAAAGAACCCTGTCGCCGGGCGATTGTTCACCGAAAGAAGGTTGATACCGACACCCGCATAAGGGTAAGCCATTCCCGAACGAATATTGACTCGCGCAGAAATGACGGAATCTTCATTGGAAAGCTCAACGGTCGAAAAGCCGCCCACATTGGCATCGGACACTGCGTACACCTGGTATGTACTTCCCGGGAAAAGGTTCTGTTCCGAAGCGCTAAACTTCGCGAACAACACAAGCCAGACAATCAGAACAACTACCAACGCCGCAGTTGCAATGGCAATCTTTTTCATTTACTAGACTCCGCCGATTTTTCTTCGTGTTCCTTGTTATAGGAATGTGTTCGGCCAATGGCCACAATCGTAAGCCCAAGCATAATGAACATCACGACACCAAAGGCGAAATTGCTGACACCCTTGGCCGTTACGGAATACAATTTGAGCGAGAATTTTTTTCCACGGGACTGATTCCAGCCGGGAGCAAATTCTACGCGAGCCACTGTCTCTTGATGCCGGCGATTCAATTCGCGGTCAACGTGTTCGTCTTCAAACCAGAAATCAGGCGTATAGAACTGTTCAAAAGGCATGGCAATGCGCTGCCGACCTTCAGTCAGCGGGATTTCTTTCATGAGCAGGCGGTAGGTACGCGGTTTCTTAATGTCTGTCACATCAGGATCGAACGTCCAGACCTTCACCAAAATTTCATCCGTACCACTCGATTCCAATTCAAAAATCAGGGAATCCACAAAAGTCCAGTTGCGATACAAAGCCTTTTCACCTTGACTCAAATCAAACAGGAGCCCGCACCAGGCACTCTTTGTCGTATCCGAACCCAGCATGCAGCTAAAGGCTAGGGAAGAATCCGCAAGCGCGAACGAGGTCTCAGAAAGGCCACCATCCGTCCTATCATCGTATTCAAAGACGGTCGCCCCGTCATGCAACGGGAAAACATTATCGACAAAATGCCGGTCGGGCAATGCAAGATACACCGCAATAACCGCGGCTGCAATCGCTACAATAATGATATAGGTTTTAGTCATTGGAATCAGGTTCCAAAATAGGTTTCAAATGAAGGCTGTACTGCACCAAATCCAACGGATCTTCATCGGGCATTTTTTCACCAAAGAGCTTATTGATCAAAGCGTCTAGGGCTCGAATAAAGAAGAAATGGTGCTTGCCCTCTTTAGTAACCTGCTGGAAGGGGTGTTCCAAGGTGCGCTTCAAGAGCGTGATGGTCATGGAAGGCGGCATGTGGAACATCTTGCAACAAGTCGTCACCTTGCCATCGTAACCATAATCAGGAAGCTTCCCTTCTACCAAGGGTTCGCCGTGGTCAATACAGCACGGGCTTTCGCAAACCGGGTCCTGCACGTTTTTGGCAAGCAACGCCTTAAGCCAGAGTTCGCGGGACTTGTCCGTCAAGTCGCTGCGGAAGGCCATGGTCTGGTCGCACGGGAAAAACGTAGAATAGCACTTAGGGCAAATACGCAAGTCCAGATGCTGGAACTTGATCTCTGCCACCTCTGATTTGCAATAAGGGCATGTACTCATATGATTGAATATAGTTATTTCTATATTTAGAGTATGGCTAAAGTAGTACAGATTACCGCTGAAAATTTTGAGACCGAGGTCGCCCAGGCCTCCGAAAACCGCGCCGTGGCGGTGCTATTCTCTTCTGCAGAATATCCCGATTGCGCCCCCTATTCCCAGTTGCTGGGCCAGCTTTCTACCAGCATGGACTTCACCCTCGGCGTCGTAAGCTGCGACGAACGCGAAAATATGCAGCTGATCCAGGCTTTCCGCGTACGTTCGGTGCCCGAAGTTCACATCGTAGAAAAAGGCCAGATTGCAGATGTAATCCAGGGCGTACTGCCCGAAGCGGACCTGAAGAAGCGTCTCGAGAAGTTCTTCGTGAGTGACGAAGCGCGCTTCCAGATGGCACTTGAAGATGCCATCGCCCAAAAGAATTTTGACCAGGCGCTCCCGATGCTCGACGAAGCGCTCGCCAAGACTCCCGACGACAAGAAGTTGCAGCTCTTGTGGGCAAAGGCTAGCCTCGGCATGGGCGACACCGAAAAGGCAAAGTCCGTGCTAGCCAAGTTTACCGAAGCCGACGACCAGTACCGCGAAGCAAAATCGCTGCTTGAACTTCTCGACTTCCACGCCGAAGCCGCCAAGAAGGACGTGCAGGGCAAAGAAGCGATTGTGTACCACGAAGCATGCAAGCTCGCTTGCGACGAAGACTTCGAAAGTGCATTGCAGGCTTTCCTGAACCTGTACGTGGAAGCTCCGGAATGGAACGACGGCGCCGCGAAGAAGGCCATGCTTACTTTGTTCGGAGTTCTCGGCCCGAAGCACGAACTCACTTGGAAGTACCGCGCCAAACTCAACACGATGATGTTTATTTAAATCAGACGAGAGAACGGCTCTCCGAGCCTACAGACGAGAGACGAAAGATATTATATGGAATTAGACTTTAACCGCAGACTTTCAATTGCCCCGATGCTTGACTGCACCGACCGTCACGAACGGTATTTTTTGCGGTTATTGTCAAAGCACATCTTGTTGTACAGCGAAATGGTCACAACCAACGCGCTGTTGCATACCGACCCGGATATGTTCCTGCGTCATCAGGAATTCGAATACCCCGCCGTTTTGCAGCTGGGAGGTTCGAATCCGGCCGACTTGGCCAAATGCAGCAAGATGGTTGAAGAATCGGGCTTTCAGGAAGTCAACCTGAATTGCGGCTGCCCATCGGATCGAGTGCAAAACGGAAACTTTGGCGCTTGCCTCATGAAAGACAAGAACCTGGTCGCCGACTGTTTTAAGGCCATGCAAGACGCCGTAAGCATTCCCGTATCCATCAAGTGCCGCATCGGCGTCGACGAATTCGACTCCTGGGAATTCTTCCGCGACTTTATCGGCACCATCGCCGATGCAGGCTGCCGCGTATTCATTGTTCACGCCCGCAAGGCGTGGCTCAAGGGCTTAAGCCCCAAGGAAAACCGCGAAGTTCCGCCGCTGAACTACGATACCGTACACCGTCTCAAGGCAGAAATGCCTCAGCTGAATATTTCGATTAATGGCGGCATCAAGACGCTTGACCAGACGCTTGAACTGCTCCAAGATTTGGACGGCGTGATGGTCGGTCGCGAAGCCTACGAAAACCCGTGGTTCCTGCGGGATGCCGACGAACGCATTTTTAATGACGCTAACGCAGCCAAGCCCGAAAGCCGCAAGGCATTGCTGGAGGCCTACCTCCCCTATGTAGAGATGGAAACCGCACGCGGAACACCCGCCACGATTTTGGTACGTCACCTGTACGGGCTTTTTAACGGCAAACCCGGCGCACGCAAGTACCGCCAGTACCTCGGCGAAAATGCCCCCAAAACAAACAACCCCGCGGAAATGATCCGCAGGGCGATGGACTTGGTTACAGAACCTTAAGTTCTATTTGATTAGAACAAGGCGATGCTGTAAGGCGGAAGGGCATCCTTCGGCTGCTTGAGGGAAGACTTCTTCTTGCCATCCCAAACCACAACTTTAGAGGCGGTACGGTCGCCCACATAGAGCTTGCCGTCCTTAGCGACCATGGAGCCCGAAGCATCGGAAATGTCCTTAATCTTTTCAACCTTCTTAGAAGAAAGATCGACCTTCTTCACTTCCATCAGGGCATTCCAGCTTGCATCATAGCCCAAGTTAATGGCGGCATATACAACACCATCTTCAACCGTAATAGAAGCAACACCACCGCCAAGTTCCTTACCGGAAATGTACAGTTCGGACTTCTTCTTGGAGACATTCACCTTTTCAATACCGCGCTTGTCATCGGCATCGGTACCACTTGCAGCATTGTATTCACCATGCGTTGCCACATAGACTTCGCCGTCAACAACAGCCAAAGCCTTCGGATTTCTGGTCTTGAGCTGAATGGTATCCTTCAGGTCACCCGTAGAGGCATCGTAAACAGCCAACAGGCCCTTCGGATAAGTCGTTACCCAAGTTTCAGCATCCATCGTGTAACGCTGAATCAGCACGTACAAGTTGTCATCATCGATTTCGATATCGGCCACATAAGGAGAAGTTTCACCCTTGTAGGCAAACTTACCGGTCTTAATGGACTTGACAACCTTACCGTCTTCTGTAGAAATCTTCACCAGAGAGTCTGCAGCCTGCAGGGCAACCCAAGCTTCGTCACCATCAAAGGCCAAATCGATCGGGTTGGAGAACGGATCCATAGAAGCCTGCCAAACCACAGCCTTCTTGCCGTCGGATTCGAGCTTTTCCGGATCAACCAACGTGATATTGTCGGCCTTGATTCCTTCAAGCACGTACAAATCAGCGCGGTGGGTAATCACCCTGGAATCCTGATGGAAGGAAAGACCCTTATCAGAGATTTTGCCATCCTTGTCGATCCAACGAAGTTCACCAGTCGTGTAATCGCTAGTGAAAACGACGCCTGTCAAAGAGACGTCAACTTCTTCGGAAGAGACTCCAGAACTAGAGTCGTCACCGCAAGCGGCAAGACCGAATGCGACACTTGCCAAAGCAATGCTCGCAATGATATTCTTCTTCATTTGTTTCATGTTTTTTCCTTTTCTGGCTTTACGCACTTAAGCGCGGGGGCTAGAACCCCTGTATGATGGTAAATCTGTATTCTCGACCCGGCATGGGGAACGGCGTATAGAAATTCCTGTATTTCTGATCGGTAATATTGTCCACCGAAAACATGAGTCGAGTTTTTTCAAACGGATTGTATGCAAGATTTGCACGATGGGTCGCCACCGCAGGTTGGTCCATACGGTTTGCCCGGTCGCTGTACATGATACTTCTCCATTCCGACGCCCAGGTAAAATCAAAATGCAAGGGCAAGTGGAGAGTTGCTTCGGCTAAATAGGACTGCGCAGGTTCTCCAGGAAGCATATTACCCTTATAGGCATCAGACTTTGAACGGTCTTCGGTCTTTTGGAACGTAGCTCGCAGCACCACATCTAAAAGTTTTAACAGACTGCTGGTCAATTCCAGTTCTGTTCCACGTACAAGCGAGCGTGCAATATTTTCAGCCCGCAAATGTTCCAGCACTATAACCCAGCATATACCATCTTCCAAATGCGATTCGAAATACGCTCCGCGTAAACGCGTCCTTTTTCCGGGGAAGGTATATTGCGCAGCGGCTTCAAACTTGGTTGCCTTTTCACGCTTAAGGTTAGGATTCGAAATTGCACCAGGGAAGGTTCCGTAAAGTTCCATCAGCGCAGGCTGCTGGTAAAAACGTCCCATCGAAATTTCACCCGTCAACGGAAATTCATTTGTTCCCAAGCGGGTATAGAGCCTTCCCGAAATCGTCGCATCACGTTCGGCCGCATTTTCTAATGTCCTGCCCCCCGTAGGCAACACGAACGTTCCTCCGTCAAGTCTATCTTTCAGTAAATGTATAGCCCCTTCGGTACCAAGTCCAGCATATTTAAAAATCTGATAATACAAGTCACCCGAGGTTAGGAACGAAAAACGGTCTAGAGCCCAACCTTTCGAAACTCCGCGGGCTTCGGCGCGTTCCCATTCGCCAGCCACACGGGCCGAACCTTTCAATCTCTTTATCGGCGTAAACTCCGCCGACACCTCAGGAACCACCTTGTAAGTTGCAGCACCGTATTCCAGATACTCACTATTGGTATAGCCAATATGGTCCAGCGGGAAATAGGCGCTAGAGACATTCTTGTCGAACCTTGCCGAAAGCCCACCATACAGGAAAAGTTTATCGTCAAAATAGCCAACCGATTCTATTCCGTAGCGGATTAAGGCAGACTCTCCGACGAACTTCGCCACCTTGGTCTGCTGTTCTTCTCTGCCCGGATTACCACCTTCATAGCGCGATGCCGTCACGGACACCGTAGAGAAGTATCCATTACCGTGCAGGAACCGAAACTGAACATTACCCGAGACATCGGTATATGCCGCATTTTCACGAGTCGCCGTGTAATCATCGTCATCGTTATATTGCGTGCCGTTTCGATTGGTGTATTCGTAATCGTTATCGGAATGTCTAGTCGCAAAAGAAGACGCAAACATGATACTATCGGTCACGGGGGCCGCCACCTGGAAAGACCCTTCCCAAGTATTATGGTTTCCGTAAGCACCCAAGATGCGCCCACCCTTCTTCACGGCATTTCGCGTAACAAAGTTGACGGCACCGCCAAGACCCGCCACACCGAACTTCGCAGGAACATTTCCCTTGTAGACCTCGACACGCTCCATCTGGTTCAAGTCGATAGAGGCAAGGTTCACCGCACCGCCGCTCTCATCGTTCAGCGGAATACCATCGATGCAAATTAAAATATTACGGGCTGCAATTCCACGAATCGAAACTGTCTGAAAACTACCGAGGCCGCCCTGCTTGTACGCCTGAATTCCAGGGAGCGCAGAAAGCAAATCCGCCGCCGTCAGCGCCTTGCCTTCCCATGCGGCAGAGGTCATTTCAGTATAGCTGACATCATTCGTAGGTAAATATCCAACATCCGCTTCGACCTCGGATACTCCAAGGTCCTGCACGGGCGCTGAATCGTCAAGGGCATAGCCCCAGACACTGCTCAAGAGAACCGCAAACGTTGCGGTTTTACAGAATGACGTCGTTCGCATCGTTCCTCAAAAAAGCGTTTCCCACAGTTCTTCTGGCTCGGGGATCAATCTACTTCCGGCTCCTTCACACCTTTGCAGGCATTGGTTCATGCCGGTTTCGTCCTCCCTTACAGCGGCGCGACCGCTCCCGGTTTTCACGGGATTCTCTCCTTGCAGGCCTCCCAGTAGGGCTCCCGCATGGGCTTTTCAGGGCACAGGAAACTTTTCGTTTGCAAATATAGAAATATTTTTACAATTTGCTATATTTAGGGGTATGACAGCAGAAGAACTCTACAAACGTCTTAGCTCTATCCAGCCGGGCGCTGTGCTTTGCACCTATTCCATGGAAAAGTGCGAACAGATGCTCCCCCTCATCAACGAAATCAACGAACTGAAGAAAGAACGCGACGCCGTGATTCTCGCCCACAGCTATGTGGCCCCCGAAATCATCCTGGGCGTTGCCGACTACGATGGCGACAGCTTCAAGCTGAGCCAGGATGCCACCAAGGTGAGCGCGAAGACGATTGTGTTCTCAGCCGTGCGCTTTATGGGCGAAACCGCAAAGATCTTGAACCCGACCAAGGATGTTCTGATTCCGGGTCCGCTTACGGGTTGCAGCCTCGCCGACTCCATTACCGGCGCCGAAGTCAAGGCTCTCCGCGAAAAGTACCCCGACCACACCTTCGTGTGCTACATTAACACCACCGCCGACGTGAAAGCGAACTGCGACGTATGCGTCACCAGCAGCAACGTGATGAAGATCGTCTCCAGCCTCGAAAACGACAAGATCGTGTTCGTGCCCGATGGACTCATGGGCCAGAACCTGATTGACGAGATGAAGAAGCGTGGCATCAAGAAAGAAATCGTGCTCCACAGCGGTTGCTGCTACGTGCACGAAACCTACGATTCCGAACTCATTAACTTCTTCCGCAGCCAGAACCCGGGACTCAAGGTAGTGAGCCACCCCGAATGCCACCCGGGCGTCGCCCTTTTGAGCGACTACGTAGGCAGCACCGGCCAGATGGTGAACTACATCAAGGAACAGCCCGAAGGCACCCCGTTCCTGCTCCTCACCGAATGCGGCCTCAACGCACGCATGCAGTACGAATTCCCGAAAAAGACCTTTATCGGCAGCTGCAGCATGTGCAAGTACATGAAGTCTAACTCGCTCGAAAACATTTTGGAGACCTTGCGTCATCCGGAAAAGGCTCAGCACGTGGAACTCGATGAAAGCGTTCGCGTTGCCGCCAAGAAGTGCATCGACGCCATGTTCTACTACGCAGCTAAGTAAGGATTGCCGGTTAGGGGTAAAAAATGAAAAAACTTAAAATTATCGCTGTGGTCCTTTGCCTTTTGGCAGGCTTCACATTCGCCGAAGAATACTACTGGCCCCGTACTTACTATGTAAGCGCAGGCTTTGGCGCCCAGGTTTCCAAAGGTGACTTCAACAAGCATGTCGCTACCGGCAAAGACTCTGCCGGAGTCAAAGGAATCGTCCACCCCCCTGCATTAGAATTCGTTGCCACGCCGGATTTTATGTTAGGCGTAAACCTTGGTGCATTCACATTCGGACTGGGATTCCAATATTGGACATTCGAACAAGTCCTTGGCGGATTCGTGGATGAATCTTATAAGGAGAATACGCGAATTTGGCGTCTTGGTTTGGAAGTTACATACAACCTATTCTATCCCGATTTTTTCCAAGTCGGCCTTGGAGTAGGTTATGCGTACAATAGTATTAAAGTTGACAAAGCAACCCTTTTTGATAACGAAGCATACGACACCGAATTCATGGGATCCGCAGTCGCCTTTATTGCCAACATTCACTACTACATCACCGACAATATCGCAATGGTACCCGCCATTAAGGTTTACGAGAGCTGGTTCAAGAACGTTCATTGTTCCCGCATCGAAAATAGCGATTTAGATCCCTATTTGTGGCAAACGTTCGTTCTCGCCTCCGTTTCAATACAATACCAATTCTAATGAAATTGGGTAGGGCCAAAGAATTTTCTATCATTGCCCTACAGGGCAAGATAGGGCAGCTCAGCAATGCAAGTTTTAGCAAGCTAAACTTGCGCTGCCTTCGTTTTTTTCTATCTTTGCCCGCGTATGAAAAAGCTTGCTTTAATCGCCACATTACTTTTAGGGGCTAGTTCCGTTTTCTCCATGGAAGAAGGCGGCTGGGCCACAACCTACGAATCCCTTTCCGCTTTCGACAGCCAGCTGGGAGCTCGTCCCGGATACGTAAAGCCGATTATTGACAACCTGGGTAACGTCCTCAACAGCAACTGGTACGTAAGCGCCTCGGTTCCCCAAAGCCTTACCATCGAATTCGGCCTGCCCATTTCCATCATTCCGATTGGTAACGACGACCGTAATTACTCGGGAACCATCGAATATGGGCCAATCAGTTATGATTACGAAGTACCGACCATTTTCGGTGACCATGGTAATCCTAACGTTCCAAGTGACACCATTTACGGTAACAAGACCCTGAACGGTCTCGGTGTTTTCACCTATCCCTACCTACAGTTTGGCGCCGGATTTTACCACGCCCGTATCGTTCTCCGTGGCATGTACCTCCCCGCCGTTAGCGAACTGCGCAAATTCAACTTACTCGGTTTCGGCTTGCAGTATAGCTTTGGTCACTTTTTCCAATACATGCTTCCGCCGGCCGCACAGCCGCTTGATGTGAGCCTTGTGTTCGGTTACAATTCCAGTACCATTGGCTACCGTCCAGATGACTACGACGGCGAACTTGATTTGGATGTTTCAACAACGAATTTTTCTGTTGTAATCGGCTACAAGCCCTTCGATTTCTTTGAAGTCATGATGTCTCTTGGCTATCAAAGCGCAGAAATGTTGTCTTACGGAGGCCTAACCTGCGTAGCTAAGGAATACGGAATGCCTACAGCCGATTTCGGCAAAGAAATTAGCCCCGACATTACAGTCAAAGGAAACAACGGATTCCGCTTCAGCCTTGCAGTTGCCTTCCAGCTGGGTAAGACCTATCACCCTGTTATCGGATTCGATTACGCAGGCAAGTCTAGCTTCACTCTCAACGCCCTCTACCTCAGGCAGCAATTCGGCGAAGATCCTTCGCCTGCAGATATTGCAAAGCAAAAGGGAACCACGCAAAAAGATCAGCCGAAAACAACCTACACTTCCTCTGAACCGGCTGCAGAATCTGGCTCTGACTCTTGGTCTGGATCAGAAAACCCGGAAGAAGATTGGAATACCAACACCGATGCAGAAATGATGAACGATTCTGCAGAGCCCGCAACAGAACAGGCTAGCGACAGCGAAGATTTTTAAAACAAACAATCCAAAAGAAGGCATAACATGATTACATTCCTGATTGGTATCGCGATTCTTGTCGGCGGATACTTCACTTACGGAAAATTCGTTGAACGTGTCTTCGGCCCCGATGACCGCAAGACTCCCGCCCTCGAAAACCCGGATGGCGTTGACCGTGTTCCTATGGCGCACTGGAAAAACGTCCTTATCCAGCTTTTGAACATTGCAGGCATCGGTCCTGTGATTGGCGTGATTCTCGGCATCAAGTTCGGCGCCATCGTCTTCATTCTGCTGCCTATCGGTAACGTGCTTGGCGGTGCCGTGCACGACTACTTCAGCGGCATGATCAGCATGCGCAACAACGGCTACAACGTGCCGGCACTTTCCCGCAAGTTCTTGGGCAAGGGCCCGGCCAAGGTCGTGATGACCCTCATCTCGGTCGCCCTGATTTTGGTGGGTGCAGTCTTCACCAACACGCCTGCGGCACTCATCAACACCCCGATTCTTGCCGGTTCTGCAGTATCGCCCACTTTGTTCTGGATTGCCGTTGCCTGCATTTTCACCTACTACTTTGCAAGCACCTTCTTCCCCATCGACAAGATTATCGGACGCATCTACCCGATTTTCGGCGCACTCCTGATTCTTGCTTCTCTCGCCATTTTCGTGGGCATCATCCCGAATTTGAACGTTCTCGATAACTTCTGCTTCAACGACATCATGAGCAACTTCCACAAGCATCCGGGCGGACAGCCGATTATCCCGATGCTCTTTGTGACGATTGCCTGCGGTATCATTAGTGGTTTCCACAGCACGCAAAGCCCGCTCGTTGCCCGCACCGAAGTTACCGAAAAGACTGGTCGCCAGACTTTCTACGGCATGATGATTATCGAAGGCCTGATTGGTATGATTTGGGCTGCCGGCGGCATGTTCATTTACCACCAGATGCCGGAACTCTTGACCGGCGCTTCTGGCGTCAAAGTCTTGAGCATTCTCGTTTCTACCGTGATTCCTTGGGCTCCAATTTCGATTCTCGTTGTGGTGGGCGTGATTGTTCTTGCTATCACTAGTGGCGACACCAGCCTTCGTAGCCTCCGCCTCACGATTGCAGAACTCACCGGAATGGAACAGACCTCTGTCAAGAACCGCTTACTCCTTACGGTTCCAATGTTTACCATTTGCGCCGCCATCATTTTCTGGAGCAACTTGAATCCCGAAGGATTCAACATTCTGTGGAATTACTTCAGCTGGAGTAACCAGCTCATGGCCGTGTGTAGCCTCTGCGTAGCCACGGTTTACCTGCGCAGCAAGAACAAAAATTTCTGGATTGCACTTATTCCGTGCATGTTCATGGCATTCATCACCAGCGATTACATTCTTTGGGTGAGCCCCGAGAACCTGAAGGGCGCTCCGCTCGGATTCGGCCTCAGCTATAACGTAGCAATCGTTCTCGCTATCGTTTGCGCAGGCGTTCTCGGATTCCTGCTCCTCAAGCGCGGCAAGAAACTTTCGCAGACAAGCGATTTCACTCCCGATCACTGGGATGATAAACACTAGTGATTCTCGAAGGAACCGTCAAGTCCATCACCTTTCACAGTCCGCAGAACGGATTCACCGTCCTGCGGATTATTGATAGTAGCAATAAGAAGGTGGTGGTCGTTACGGGCACCCTTCCTGAACTTTCCGTAGGAGAAAACCTACGCTTTGAAGGCGAATGGGGACGCCACCCCAAATTCGGCGAACAATTCAAAGCCATGCACTTTGAAATCGTCGAAACGCAAAACAACAATTTAGCCGCCTACCTCGGCAGTGGCCTTTTCCCAGGGATAGGCCCCAAGACCGCCCAAGCAATCGTCGACGCTTTTGGCGAAGAATTGCGCGACATTCTCGACTACGAGCCCGACCGTTTCCGCGCAAAGAAAATCAAGGGGCTTTCGGCCGCCAAGGTAGAACAGTTTCTCGCCAGCTGGCAAGAGAACCGTCATAGTCGCGAGACATTGCTATTCCTGTACAATCACGACATTACAGGCAGCACCGCGAAAAAGCTGTGGATGAAATTCGGGCAAGAAACCATCAGCAAGATTCGCGAGAACCCTTACATTCTCTGCGAAGAAATCTGGGGCATCGGATTCTTGAAGGCCGACGAAATTGCAATGAAAGTCGGCATTCCTAAAGACAGCCCCATGCGCCTGCAAGAGGCGATTCTTTACTCGCTGCAAGAGGCTTCACTTTCGGACGGTCACTGCTATTTGCCAAGCAACGATTTAATCGGCCGCACCCTCAAGAATTTGCGCATCGATGTCACCGACGACGACGCCATTCAAAATCTTTTCGAGCAGTTCAAGCGCATTTGCGAAGCGGGCCGCATCAAGCGCCACGGCGACGATTGCTTTTTCCCGCCGCTCGATAACGCCGAACAGAAAATTGCCGAAATCATCAAGGCGCGCCTCGGCGAAAACGAACTGCCCACCTACGGCTTCGAGCGAGAACTTGTCGACTGGGAACGTGAGCACAAGTTCAGCTTCGACCCCGTGCAGCGCGAAGCGATTCGCCTGGCCACGGCCCACAAGATTTGCATCATTACCGGCGGCCCTGGCACCGGCAAGACGACGATTCTCAAAGGAATCCTTCACCTTGCACGCAAAATGGGCGAAAACATTCTGCTCGCCGCCCCTACGGGCCGCGCCGCCAAGCGTATGGGCGACTGTTGCGGCGAGAAGGCTTACACCATACACCGCCTCTTGGAAGTGGACCCCGTCACCAAGAAATTCAACAAGAACGACTTCAACAAGCTGGACTGTAACTTGCTGATAGTCGACGAATTCAGTATGGTGGACACTTGGCTAGCCTCTTCGCTTCTAGAAGCCGTTCCCGAATCGGCCCGCATCGTATTCGTAGGTGACGCCGACCAGCTCCCGAGCGTAGGCCCCGGCAACGTGCTCAACGATCTGCTGCAGTGTCCGCGCATTCCAAGCGTACGCCTGCAGCACATCTTCAGGCAATCCGGCGGCAACGACATCGCCGACAAGGCCGCAAAAATCAATCAGGGCATCACGCCCGCCCCGATCGAAGGCCCAAACTTCCACTTCGTTCCGTTCGAGACACCCGAAGAAGCCAAGCTCCACTTACAGAAGCTGATCGCGACAGGCGTCAAGAGCAAAATCGATATTGACATCAAAACCGACTTGCAGATCCTCGTGCCCATGCGCAAGGGACCACTCGGTATTATCGAGCTGAACCCGTTCCTGCAAGACCTGCTGAATCCGGGTGTTCCGCGCCACAAGATGGTCGGCATCGGCTGGAGCGTGGGCGACCGCGTCATGCAAATCAAGAACAACTACGATAAAAACGTATTCAACGGCGACGTCGGAATCGTCTACAGCATCTACAAGGAAAAGCGCAAAATCGCCGTTTTCTTCGACGACAAGCTCATCACCTACCAAGATGACGAACTCGACGAATTGCAACTCGCCTACGCCTGCACCATCCACAAGAGCCAGGGCAGCGAATACCCCGCCGTCATCGTGATTCTCGATTCTAGCCACTACGTGATGCTGCAGCGCAACTTAATCTACACCGCCATCACCCGCGCGAAAGGCCACGTGTGGATTCTCTCCGCCCCCGGAGCCTTCCACCAAGCCGTCCGCAACAACCGCAGCACCCGCCGCTTCACGCGACTTAAAGAACGCCTCGGCTAGTTCAACAAAAAAATGCCCGCAGATTTCTCCGCGGGACATACGTTTTTGCCAACGCCTTAAAGCAACAGATTAGCCCAACACGCCGTTTCAACATTCGTAGAAAGTGAAACGAAGCCATCTTTGCCAACATTGCTGAAGGGCAACTCTATCGTAACTAAATATGCGCCCAAGGCATCAACGCCATTAATACTCATTTCCAAAGGTTCATTAGCCGAGCATGAGAAATACACCGATCCACTCGAAGAAGCATAATCTTTCATAAAGCTCAAATACACCTCATGGTCTCCTGCAGGGAAAACCAAGTCTTCACCTTCCTCCATGACATAATCCGGATCAGAGGCATCCGTCGCCACCACCGTCGGGCAGGTTACAGTCTGAACCGTATTATCGGAATTCCCCACCACTAGCGTCGGCGCAAAAGTATCACCTTTGGCCGAGAACGAATGCGAAAAGGTCGTGACTTCGGCTCCAAAATCAATCCCCTCCCAGACATAACCCGTAATTGGCGATAAAGACGTGCAAGAAGCCGCCCATACAGCCTTTCCACCATCCTTCGTAATATCGCCACCCGTCGCCGTACACTCACAAGAAATCGGGTCGCCATTCACCTGCAACGGAGGACACGAAATCATTCCCACGGCGCCATTGATATTTATCACCAATGAAGCTTGTGTAAGGCCAGTTTTCGTATAGGTAACAGGTGTAGATGCACTCGGAGTTTGATCACTCGAAGGCGCTCCATCCTCAAAGAACCATTCATAGGTTGCCTTCGCAAAATCAATTGGCTTATATCCCGAACTGAGGTTCGCAGAAAATCTCCACCGGACAGACTCCCCCTTGTCAATAGGATTTGTCTCCGGCTGACAAACACCCAGGTCCGCCACATGCTGGACAGATGACGAAGATAAAGATGGCGTCCACGGTTCATCCACAATTTCAATCGCCAACGAAGAGCTTGAAGGACTTACAATATCAAAAGGAACGTCCCGACCCGCATCAGGATCATCCGAGTTTTCCAAACGCCACTTGCTAGAAGACGAATTCGTCGGGATTGAATGATCATCCTCTACCGAATCCGAATCACCCCTGTTCCTCACCCATCTGTCGCCATTGCATTCAAAAAAAGCATTTTCCTCTTGCACCGCAACAGACTGTCCCTTCAATTTGGGCGTACAATCCGGGACATCGTCCAACGACGCATACAGTTCTTCCGACTCGACCTTTGTTGTCGACGTGATAATGGAATTATCCTCGGTACATGCCGTCAAAAAACAAATGCTTCCTGCCACAAAACTTAGCGCAACCTTTTTCATAATCAGCTCCAAGTCTAATCTATATTTTTCCCGCCAAAAATCAAGCGGCTCAGGTCACAAAAAAAATCCCGCAGACTTCTCCGCGGGATTTTTCAATACTGTTTTCAGCAGCGATTACAAATCAACCACTTCAGTCCAGCCGAACGGGTCTTCGGCTTCACCGAACTGAATTGCAGTATACTTGGTGAAGAGTTCCGTGCAGACCGGGCCCGGATTCTTGCCGTCACCGTAGGTGAATTCCTTGCCGGCAACCGGATCCACGATCTTCTTGATCGGGGTAATCACGGCGGCGGTACCGCATTCGGCAGTTTCGGAGAATTCAGCGAGTTCTTCAAACGGAACCTGGCGGCGTTCCACGGTGTAGCCGAGGTATTCAGCCAACTGCTGCAAGCTCTTGTTGGTGATAGACGGCAGAATGGATTCGGACTTCGGGGTCACGTAGGTCTTGCCCTTGATGCCGAAGAAGTTTGCCGGACCGCATTCGT
>JAFXLS010000132.1 GCA_017530965.1 Fibrobacter sp. | reverse complement strand
TCATGCGGAGCAAATCAGCATGGGTGTCGACGGCGTAAATAATAGCGCAGAGCGTGGTGAGGAACACGGCGTTCTGGTGCGGGTCCTTACCCGGATTCAGGAGGTTGCCCTTGCCGTAAGACACAGACCAGTTGTTGTGCTTGCCAGAACCGTTCACGCCAGCGAACGGCTTTTCGTGCAGCAGGCAGACGAGGCCATTCTTGTCGGCCACGTTGCGGAGCACTTCCATAATTTGCATGTTGTGGTCGCAAGCGAGGTTCACTTCTTCGAACATCGGGGCCAGTTCGAACTGGGCAGGCGCCACTTCGTTGTGGCGGGTCTTGGCCGGAATGCCGAGTTTCCAGAGTTCGATTTCCACTTCGTTCATGAAGTTCAATATGCGAGCCGGGATGCTACCGAAGTAGTGGTCATCCATCTGCTGATGCTTCGCGGGAGCGGCACCGAACAGCGTGCGGCCCGCCTGGTACAGGTCGGGGCGTTGCAGATAGAAACGCTTGTCAATCAAGAAATATTCCTGTTCGGCACCGAGCGTGACCGTCGTCTTCTTGGGGCCCGCCTTGAAGCAGGTCATGAGGCGGCGGGTAGATTTAGAAAGAGCTTGCAAACTGCGCAGAAGCGGAGTCTTCTTGTCGAGCGCTTCTCCGGTGTAGCTGCAGAAAGCAGTCGGGATGCAAAGCGTGGCACCGTTGCCGTGACGCTTGAGGAATGCCGGAGAAGTCGGATCCCATGCGGTATAGCCGCGGGCTTCGAAGGTGGAACGCAAACCACCGCTCGGGAAGGACGATGCGTCCGGTTCGCCGACGATCAAATTCTTGCCGCTGAAGGCCATGATGGCGCGGCAGCCTTCGGGTTCAAGGAAGGAGTCATGCTTTTCAGCAGTAGAACCGGTGAGCGGCTGGAACCAGTGAGTAAAGTGAGTTGCACCGCGGTCCATAGCCCACTTCTTCATGGCATGGGCAACATCGCCTGCAATGCTCGGATCGAGGGCCGCGCCTTCGTCAATTGTCGCAAGCAACTTCTCGCAGACATCCTTGGGCAGGTATTCGCGCATGGCGTCGGCGTTGAACACGTCTTCGCCGTAGAAATCCACATTTACCGGAGCGGCCGGCTTGACAGGCGCGGTCGGTTCCTTCGCGATTTCGTTGATGGTCTTTTTGCGGTAGCTTACGCTCATTTTTGAACCTCTTCTAATGTGTCATCCTGACGCCGAAGACGGAAGGATCTAGGCTGTTTTTCAATTTATGGAAGGAAATTAGGAATAAAAACAGGGGCTGGCACCCAAATTTTACAGGTTTTGAAACAAAATGTTTTACAAAAATGTAAAATTAATGTATATTATTACATTATTGTAAAACTAGTAAGGCGTTGTATGAGCAAAGGGAGATCCTTCGACTCCGAGGCTACGCCTCTACGCTCAGGATGACAAATTGAACGAAGCTGAAGAAATAGAGAAGCTGAAAGCGGAGATCCGCGAGTTGCGCAATATCATCGACGAGAAGCCGGGCAAAATGGTCGGCAACAGCGGCGAGATGCGCGAAGTCTACAAGCAAATCAAGAAGTGCGCCAAGAACGACGCACAGGTGCTTATCTACGGTAACGACGGCACCGGCAAAGAACTCACCGCCCACACCATCGCAGAACTTTCCGCCCGCAAGGAACACCCCTTTGTCGTAATGGGTTGCGCAAACTTGAGCGAAGGCTTCGGCAACCCCGCAAACACTTTCGAAAGCGAACTCTTCGGCTACGAACGCGGAGCTTTCATTGGCGCAAACAGCCGCCATTTGGGCAAAGCCGAAGTGGCGAACGGAGGCACGCTATTTCTGGATGACGTCTCGGCACTTAGCCCGAAGAACCAAGAGATTCTTTTGCGGTTCATGCAAGACCAAAGCTTTTACCGCCAAGGCGGCAATATTCACCTGCACAGCGACGTGCGCCTGATCGCAGCATCTAGCAAGAATCTCGAAAGCCTGATGCAGCAAAAGCTTTTCCGCGAAGACTTATTCTACCGTCTGAACATTGTACAAATCTCGCTCCCCGATTTGGCGCAGCGCAAGAGCGACATCTTGCTTTTGGCGGAACATTTCATTTCGCAAGTGAACCTGAAATACGGCACGCATGTGGTGCGACTCTCGACGCCCGCAATCGACATGCTCATGAGTTACCACTGGCCGGGCAACGTGCAGGAACTTGAAAACTGCATCGAGCGCGCAGCACTTGCCACCAGCGACGACTGCATTCATTCGCACAACCTGCCGCCCACCTTGCAGACCGACGAATCGGCCCGCAAGCCCACGCTCCCGAACCAGATTGCGCCGCTGTCGACGCTCATGGATACCTACGAAAAAGAAATCATCAGTGAAGCGCTAAAAAGAAACGGCGGCAACATGTCTGCTGCCGCACGCGATTTAAGTATTTCGCCGAGAGTCATGCACTACAAGGTGCATCGATTAAACATCAACATCTCGGAGTGACGTTCTCCTACAGATCCTTCGACTACGAGCCTTGCGGCTCTCCTCCACATAGAGGATAACTCAACTAAGGCAACAAGTTGCCAAGTTTCGTATAGCTCAGGATGACAAGCTACTTGACGTTCACCTGGACGGCGTCCTTGTCCACGCGCACGGTGTAGCTACCCGACTTGGCAACTTCCACACGCTGAGACCCATTGAAAACAACGCCACGTTTTACGACGCGTCCGTCCATATCGAACACGGCATAACGGGCACCCAGGCGAGCTTCTTGAATTTCGAAAGCTCGGTTATCCAGAACCACATTGAAGCGAACCGTCAGATTCTTGAAGGTTGCCGTATACACGTCATCTTCAAGCACCCACTTATCAAAGGTATATGTCTTGCCGCCCTTCGTGTAATCCTTAGGCTTCACGCTCAACAAGGCTCGGGCAACGGTCGTATCGGCGCGATCCGTATAGATCACCACGATTTCACCCTTGTCGCCATTGGCCTCATAACGGATTGTCTTCTGAAACAGCGGATACAAGCTCTTGTTGCCAGAATCCTTTTCTCGCATGGCCTTTACGCGATCGCCACGGCCCTTCGTCTTGGTATACCAGCCATTAAACTTCCAGCTCGTATCAGTCTTCATGACCGCATCGGGCAACTTGGTCACCACACCAGACCTGTAACCGTCAAACTTCTTGGTCAGTTCCGCACCTTTAGGCAGGTGGAAATTGATCTTGAAGAAGAGATTACTCGTCTTCACAAAAAGCGGCTCATAAATACCGGTTTCCGAATTCAGAACAAACTTTGCAAATTCATACTCATAGAGAGAATCGGCGGCCTTTGTCGGAAGCGGAATGACAGGGTCGTACTTTGCAAACGCATCCTTAATCAAATCCTGCAATTCTTCATCCGTTTTAAACTTGGAATCCTTAATGTCAATATGAATGGTGTCCTTTGCACCGGTACCATAGGCAACGATGATTTCTTTGGGTCGTTCCGTTGCTTCAAAGAGCGGTTCGTACACGGCCAACGAATCGGACACCCATTTCAGGGAATACAGAACCTTGTCCGTATTATCCTTGGTAGGCAAGTCAATCGCCGGTTCATGGGACAGCAAGGCTTCGCTAATGGCGTTGCTAACCAGCGAATCCGATTCAACATCACCGATATTCACCCACAAGGTATCCTTGTCTTCAGAACCATAATGGACCTTGACACGCTTGGACCAATACGGGTACAGCATCAAGTCTGCATCACCGCCATACTTGCCGCCAAATTCATATTCCTTAGAACCGCCATCGGACAAGGCCCATCCATCATGAAGGAAACTGACCCTGTAATTATCGTTATAGTAGACATATTTGTCTGACGAAAGCACAAGCGTATCGCCATGAGTCTTGTAATCAATTTCTACAGAGCCCATGCCACGGGCACCAGCGGAATAAATCACCTCATACTTGTTCGGGAGCCACTTGGCATACAGGGTAACGGCACCAAAAGAACCTTCTGAAATCTGGGTTGCCAACTGGGTATACTCGGCATCGTAATACCAGCCATCGAACAGATAACCATTCCTTTTCTTTGCGGAATTCAAAGTAATCGTTTCGCTTTCAATCGTGTAATTGCCGGGATTCGATTCATCATTTTCACCGCCATCCATCTCGTAAGTAATCGTGTATGTTTCAAGAGTCCACTTGGCATACAGCGTAATGTCTTTCGTAATAGCCGTATTGAAGTCAAAGGCGTTCTGGCAAGCCGCTTCCGTAAACCAGCCTTCAAAAGAATAACCATCCGCGGTCGGCTCAGGCTTTACCGCCTTGCCGTTCTTCTTAATCTGCTGGGAATGCAACTCACTGCCTTTTCCCTGTTCATCAAAGGCGACGGTATAGGTCGCATCGGTAGACCAAACGGCATAATAGGTCAAGCCTTCTTCAGCAACACCCAACTTGACCAAAGGCTCCGTTGCCGTTTTAGTTCTTGCCCAACCGGTAAAATAATACATATCGTCAGAGGCATCGATATAAGCAGCCGGAGAGGTTACAGCAACCACAGAATCACCGAGCCCGATTTTTTTCACGACAACTTTCGGATTATCTTCTGTATTATAGTCAAAAGATACTTCGACAGCCTTTTTCCAGACCGCATACACCGTTCTCTGGCCGTAAGCCGTATCGAGAACTGTTGAAGTCTCAGGAGTCGTTGCATCCGGATCCAAAGACCAACCCCAGAAAATACTGTCCCCTTCATAAGTCGGAACCGTAATTTCTGCACTTGTCACCAATTCGCCAAAGCGCAGATACTTGACCGTTTTTGCACCTTCCGGGAACTTGCCTCCGTTAGCATTAAACTTAATCGTAAAAATAGTTTCGTTCTTGTCGTTTTTCGAAACGCCTTGGTTAGTAATGTGATCACCCGTAGACCACACGCCATCAGCAGAACAAGTAGAAGTCGTTTCGTCCCATTCACCTTCGTTCAATATACAGGCAATTTGATCTTCATTAAGAATAGATGCCGAAAAGACTCCATCTGAAGAACCGCTTGCAACACCATTATTCACATCGTTCTCATCGTAATAGGAGTTTTTAACAAGGTCCACATTATTTTCATAACGTAAACCAATCACGCCACCGTCATGAGCTGAAGAATCATTGATAAACTTACCACCATCATAAACGCATGATTCGATTCTAACTTTATCCTTTGCCTGGCCTATGATACCACCAACATAAGCTTGACTACCAGAAATCTGAATCGAAATGATACTCAGGTTGTTCCTAATAATACCAGAGTCCGCATTGCCAACAATGCCACCAACAGCCTGCCCCTTACCGCTGTTGTAAACAATGCCCGACGCATAACAACCTTCAACCGTTCCCGATTTTTGCCAGGCAATAATCGTACCCACACTAATCTTATTTGCTTCACCCGTAAGAATCGAGCCGATATCAGTCGTGGCCTTGATATACACACTATCAAGAACGACATTCCTTACGGTACCGCCATCCAAGGCCGCAATAAAAGCAATGTTCTGTCCGTACTTCTTGTCAATTGCAGAAATATGTTCACTGCTAACGCTTAGATTCCTGATAACCACATGGTTACCATCAAATACACCACCATAGTATTTATCTCCCTTTCCTGCTGCGATAGGAACAAAGGGCTTATGGTTCATATCGATAAAGTTTGCAACTACCTTGGCATTCAGTTTCGCATTGGCAGTTGTAGAATTATTCACCGTATCAGAGAACCACGCCAGGTTAGCCGCAGTTTCAATCAAGAAATAATCCTTTCCATCAATCTTTTCTGTCTTTGCCGGAGTCTTGGTTACACCATCCCAAACGTCAGCCCATACAGATTGAAACCCCACCATAAAAACAAGCAGGGCGAGTACCTTTCCGAGAGAAATCTTACTTGTATCCATAGACATTCCTCTTATACTAGCGTTTTGTCCTTCAGCAAAAACAAGGAAAACCACTAGGAATCCTTCTTGACTAAAAACTAATTATTTTTTTTTACAAATTCCATTTTTTTTAATATTTTTTTGCGCAATGGCTATTTTTTACTTATTTTTTGTAATTGAAACCCAGTTTACGGGAGCCGACACACGATTATGACAACAATTCGCAAAATTTTAACCCTCAGCAGCCTATTGGCTGTTCTCGGATTTGCCCAAGGATCCCCCGAACCTCCCCCCGCAAATAACGATGGATGGGACGAATGGACCGAATCCGGCGATTCAACCGCCACGACTAGCCAACCGCAAGTGGCCAACCAGGATTCTACGGCAAAGGATACTTCTGCCGTACAAGCGACTGCCGATAGCACAAAGCCTGCAGACACCACCAAGGTGGCAGAAGTTCCCCAGGACTCGCTCAAGGCAGACACCACTGCAGCAGACAGTGCAGCCCCTAAAAAGCTCCGCAACAAGATTACCTACGCCGACTACCAGCAGAAGGTTTTGCGCGCCGCCAAAAAGCGTTCGAAGACCCTGCATCACGGTCTAAGCCTTGTCAGCGCAGACTACCATGACAAGAACTACTGGCATACGGATCACGATGCCAACTGGGGCATGGGCATGGGTATGTACTACTTCTACAGACGCTACATCGGCAACTACTTGGGATTCCAAGGCAGACTGGGCGCTCTCTACCGCTACTCCCGCTGGACGTTTGACGTCGACGAACAGGACGGAAAACTATCTACCGGCGAAAAATATACCCTGGTGCAAAACCTCGACCGCAAATACTACAACTTCTCGGCAGACATGCCTCTCACGGGAAAGGTCGGTTACCATATCAAGGGTACAACCACGTTCCTTTTTGCCAGCGCCACATTTGGACTGACCAAGCCCATCTACGAAATGACCGATACCGAAAATAGGCTCTACCTTAAAACAAACGACAAGAACCTGAAGGCTGACCTGGATTTGATTAGCGACGCAGGCCAGAGCCCGTTCCCCGTTTACGAAAGCCACCAGACCAACAAGTTCTTCTATATGGATGACTGGGAAACCAACGGCTGGCTCGGCCTCGGTATCGAAAGCAGACTGATCTCTATAGAATTCCAGATGTTCGCCATTGGCGGAGCCTCGCAAAACGCGAACCACCGGTATTATCACATCGGACACGACAGCCACCCGACCTGGCGCATGTTCCTGGACTTTAGCATAAGGTAATGAGGTAACATTATGAATCAGAAAAGCTTTATGTTGAAACTCGTTGCCGTTCCGTTGGTCGCCCTGACAGCCCTGCAATTTACAGCCTGTGGTGACAACCCCATTGAAGCAGAGAACAAGAAACAAGTCGAACTCTCTATCGATGTGGATTCCGCCCTGGACACCTTAGCTAGCCGTCGCGAGAACATGGATTATTATTCCTGCTACGACAAGACCAAGCGCTTTGTAGACAATTACAAGAAGCGCTGCGATAACTTTATTGACAGGTATCGCAGTAGCAACGCCGACTCGGTACTGAGTCTTTCCACCATTATCCGAATGGTCAAGGACGAAGACGGCTACAACGACAAGGGTAGCTTTATTGGCGGAAGCTACGATCCAGCCATAAACTACCTGCAAGCCTCGAAAATGCTGAGCATCACGCTCACCAGCTACAAGCAGACGGCCAGCTCCATTAGCAAGAGCGAAAAGGTCGGCGACCCTGAAATCAGGTTCCTTGTGAAGTCCTATATCGATTCCGAACCTTCGGAATACGACCCGCTTTCGGCAACGGCCCTAGACACCGTCGATGTCAAGGAATGGAGCGGCGAAAAGAAAGTCGCCATCCAGATTCCCCGCGGTATAGACGCCATCAAGATCTGCCCCGTACTTAGGGACAAGAACGAACATGACGCCTACTACGATGACGAGGACTTGTTGAAGGAATCCGACTGCGTCTCTGTGAATAACCTGGGATGGGTCGAAGAGAACAAGGTCAAGTCGCAGACCACAAAGGGAGACAAGGCAACCATTTCCTGGAAATGGTTCCTATATCCGATAGAATAACTTAATTGCCTTGAGCGCGGCGAGCGGCCTCAGCGGCTTCGCGCATGCGCTTGCGGGCTCGCGAGCCGGGACGGTTCTTACCAATGGTACGGTGACCTTCTTGGTTCGAAACATTTCCGCGATTCGCATTTTGAACGTTCCCGCCATTCTGTGCGGGGCGTTTTTCGTTTTGCGGTTTATTCTGCGGGCGGTTTTGCTGCGGACGATTCTTCTCGTTACCGTGCTTGCCCTGATTATTGCTTTCCTGCTTTTGGCCCCCCTGACGGTTATCGTGACGATTGCCGCGGTTATTGTCGCGGCGCGGGAAGCCGCGGCCACGGGCATTGCGCATTTCACTTTCGGGCGTTTCCTTCTGCTGGGGCGGAAGCTTTTCGTAGATAGCCTTGTCGCCTTCGGGAATGCTGATGCGGGTCAGCTTCTCGATGGCCCGCAGGTCCTGTTCCTCATCAGGAGCGCAGAACGAAACGGCTATACCGTCTTTGCCTGCGCGGGCGGTACGGCCGATGCGGTGCACGAATGTTTCCGGGACATCGGGCAGATCGTAGTTGAACACGTGCGATACGTCGTCAACATCGATACCGCGGGCGGCGATATCCGTTGCCACCAATACACGAATCTGTTCGCACTTGAAGTTTCCCAAAGCTTCTTGCCTACGGTTCTGGCTCTTGTTACCGTGAATAGCGGCACACTTGATTCCCGCCTTTTCAAGCACGCGGGTAATTTTATCGGCGCCGTGCTTGGTGCGGCTAAAGACCAGCACCTTTTTCATTTCAGGGTGAGCCAGCAACAGTTCCTTAAGGAGCGCGCCCTTGCGACGCTTGTCGATGCGGTAAAGTTCCTGGTGAATGCGTTCAATGGGCGTGCTCTGCGGTGCCACCTCAACCCTCACCGGGTTCGGGCGCAAAATCGTCGAGGCAAGCTTTGTAATATCGTCAGGCATGGTCGCGCTGAAGAACAGGTTCTGCCTGTTCTGCGGGAGTAGCGCCACCACCTTGCGGATATCGTGGATAAAGCCCATATCGAGCATGCGGTCGGCCTCGTCGAGCACGAAAAATTCGAGCGCCTTCAAGGACACCGCCTTCTGGTTGATGAGATCGAGCAAGCGGCCCGGTGTCGCGACCAAAACATCTACACCGCGAATCAAGTTACGCTTCTGGCTTACATCGCTCACGCCACCGAAAATGCAGGCGGTCGAGATAGCCGTAAACTGGGCGTATTGCTTAAAACAGTCTTCTACCTGAATGGCAAGCTCACGAGTCGGGAGGAGAATCAGCGCGCGGCAAGTCTTGGGCGCACGGAACTTTCCGGAATCCAGCAACAACTGCAAAATCGGGAGAGCAAAGGCCGCCGTCTTGCCCGTACCCGTCTGGGCGATACCCAGCAGGTCACGCCCCTCCAACAGACTCGGGATTGATTTTTCCTGAATCGGAGTGGGTTGTTCATAACCGACAGCACGTATTGCACGCTGCAAGGGATTAGCCAGGGGAAGTTCTGAAAAAAGCATATTAGTGCCAAATGTAGAAAAACAAAAGGGCCAAATAAAAAAGGAAAACCATTGAGGATTGTTCCTCAATGGCGTTCCTTTTTAGAGAGAGGTTTTAAGTTCTTACTAAAGCTTGACCTTAAAGGTCTTGCTGCCCACCTTGACAAGGTAGACGCCCTTGGCACCGGTGTAAACCTTCTGCACGGCACCGAGACCGCGAGTGGTACGCACCTGATGACCGAGGCTGTTGAACACGGTAATGTTCATGCCCTGGGCACCGCCAACGACGATATAGTTGTCAGAGGATCTGTAAACAGAGAGGTTGAAATTGTTCTGGAGTTCAGAAGCAATTGCCATGCCTTGGCAAGAAGCATCAGTGGGATTTGCAGTGCAATCAACTGCGCCACTGCTAGAAGATCTCGTTGTTTCGCTGCTGGAAGAAGATTCCGGGCCCGCACCTTCGCCAGCGATAACGATATCGCCTGCATTCGGGACGGCATCAAAGATAGCATAGCCACCTTCAATCTTGGCTTCAAGCTTAGCACCAGCCTGCGTGACTTCGGCCTTAGAAAGGCTAGTCTTGACCTTCAAGGTCAGCGGATAGTCGTAATCGGAAATGTTGTCCTTAATGTTGTGAGTCAGCTTGACCGTAGTGGTGCTGCCGCTGGTGGATGCAGAAACCTGAGAGGCCTTGCGTTCCTTGATATACATGGCGACATGGCCCATCGGGGCAACCCAGATATCCTTATCTTTCTGCTGAGCATACTGGAGAGCGCCATCCATTCCATTCGCATCGGTCGGAGAATAGTCCGCAAAGCCATTGGTTTTGCCCTGGAATCCATGCGTGAGGAATGCTACCCAGCCACCTTGTTGAACAGCTTTGTCCATGTTGCCCTTAAAATCGCTGGTTCCATTACTACCTGTCATGAGCGCAGAGGCTGCTGCCCAGTTGTTCGGGCCATCCTTGCCCATAATATCGGAACCGCCCTTCCAGCTTCCATTACAAATTCTTCCGACAACGTAATTCTGCAGAACCTGGGAGTCCCCCGGAGTATCGCAGTTCGGGTAAGCCAGCGTAACGCAGCCATATTTCTGCTGAATTTTTTGGTTGATTGTTCCCTTGGACGAAGAAATTTCATTAGCGGGCATCGGCTGTCCATTGGGGTGACTGTTGCTATGGCTTGCGATTTCGTGACCGGCTTCGGACAATTTCTGGACTCCACTCCAGTTGAGCATTCCATTGGCTCCACCACCGTTTGCCCAATTCGTGACGATATTGAACGTCGCCTTGTAACCATACTTTTCGAACATGGGCAGAGCAACATCGACATCGCTTTGCGGGCCATCGTCAAAAGTGAAGGAAACAGCTGCCTTGCGGAAACCAGACCATGTAGCAATTTCTGCATCTTGGGCGTAAATCATTGATGCGCCCATAAGAGCTGCAGCAACAGTCAATTTTGTGTAATCCATACTCGGACACTCCTTACATTATTTCACTCGCCCATAAATATATATATGGGGTATAAAAAAAGGCCCTTTCGGGCCCATATAGCGTTGTTCCCAATTACAACGCTTTATCGCAACACTTTTGTACAAACGAGTTTACAAAACGGCAGGATTACGCCGTTTTTAGCCGAGTTTCTGAAGGAAATCCATAAACAGGTAAAGGGCCGGAGCAGCAAGGTAGAAGGAATCGCAACGGTCCAAAACGCCGCCGTGACCCACGAACAGGTTGCCGGAATCCTTGGTCCCGCTCCAACGCTTGAGCGCACTCATCAAGAGGTCGCCCACCTGACCGGCTACCGTGAGGAGCAAACCGATAATGACGGCGGAAGCCCAATTGATTTCTGCTCCGAAAACAGAGAGAGCGGTACTGCACTTGGCCCAGTAAGTAACCCAGACAATGGTCGCAACAGAGCCTGCAATAGAACCTTCCCAAGTCTTTTTCGGGCTAATGCTCGGTGCAAACGGATGGCGACCGAAGGGTCCCTTGCCAGCCGCAAACTTTCCGAAGAAATAGGCGACGGTATCGCAAAGCCAGCACGAAGTCATGACCAAGATAAACGGATAGCAGTGTTCGAAACCTTGACCGTTACCCATCATGAGCACGTTCATGCCACCCCAGAGACCCACATAGAGCGGAGCTCCAAGCTGCATGACCAGCCAGGGGAACAGGTGATCGATTTCGACCTTTGCGTATGCCACGCCAATATAAATGGCAAAAATCACGAGGAAGGTCATGCCCACCACGTAAGGCACCGCCGGGAGACCAAAGAAAACACCCTTGGAAAGCGCCCATGCAATCGTAAGGGCCAAGGATGCCGCGAACGAAAGATAGCGGGTGTCAGGGCCCTTGTACATTTTGCAAGCCATGCCAGCCCATTCCCAGGCACCGACACCGGCCAAGAAACACATCAGTCCTACGCGGCTGTAGTCGCTGAACCACAGCAAGAAGAATACAATGGGAATGGCGATAAACGCCGTAATTAAACGCTGCGCAAGATTACTCATGCAACACCTTTCCAAAACGTCTTTCTCGAGTATTAAAGAACTCGACGGCCTTCAGGAATTCTTCCTTGGTAAAGTCGGGCCACAGCGTATCTGTCACATAGAATTCACTGTAGGCGGCCTGCCAAAGCAGGTAATTCGAAAGCCTGAACTCTCCCCCAGTACGAATCACGAGATCCGGATCTGGAGCCCCTTTTAAATACAAATTCTTAGCGAAGAGGGTCTCGTCGATATCTTCGACCTTAATGGCCCCCGACGCAACTTGCGCGGCAATGGAACGGGTCGCCTCTACAATTTCTTGTCTGCCACCGTAAGAAATGGCGAGGTTCAGCTGCATACCCGTATTGTTTGCAGTCTTATCGATAGCGGACTGGAGACTGGCGCGAGGCTTTTCCGGCAAACGGTTCATATTTCCAATTACCGTAAGCTTTACATTTTTTTCCATAAGGTCGGGAATTTCCTTGACCACCATCTCGATAAGGAGATTCATCAAGTAATCCACTTCCTTGCTGGGCCTGCCCCAGTTCTCCGAACTGAACACATACAAGGTCATGTGTTCCAGTTTCAAGTTCACGCCCACTTCAACGGCATCGATAGTCGCCTGGGTGCCCTTGCGGTGGCCCAGGAAACGTTCAAGACCGCGGCTACGGGCCCAACGCCCGTTGCCATCCATGATAATCGCTACATGTCTAAGCTGATTTGCCACGCAAACCCCGGACTACACCTTGAGGATGTCTGCTTCCTTTTCGGCCAGGAGGCTGTCAATCTGGGCAATAGCCTTGTCGGTAGCCTTCTGGATTTCGTCCTGTTGCTTTTTAACTTCGTCTTCAGGCAGTTCCTTGTTCTTCTTGAGGGCGTCGTTTGCATCGCGGCGGATGTTGCGGATAGCCACGCGGCCTTCTTCGGCATGCTTACGGGCAATCTTTGCGAGTTCCTGACGGCGTTCCGTGGTAAGAATCGGGAGGCTCACGCGAATGCAGTTGCCGTCCTTCATCGGGGTAAGGCCGATGTTTGCTGCAAGGATAGCCTTTTCAATCGGGTCGACCATGGTCTTTTCCCACGGGGACACAAGCAGCATGCGCGGTTCAGGCACAGATACCTTTGCCACCTGGGAAATCGGAGTCGGCGTACCGTAGTAGTCGATGCGCACATCGTTCAGGATAGCGGGGCTAGCCTGACCAGCACGGATCTTCGAAAATTCACGTTCGGTGGCCTCGATGGCCTTGCTCATTTTATCAGAATAATCTGCCATAATTTTTTGCGTGTTAAAAGGTTTTACTTACCAGTTACTAGCTGCGAAATATAGATAAAAGCTTCACCCGATGCACAAATGAAAGCATTTTTTAATAACCGAAATCGCACCAAAACCCCAAAACATTCGTTGTTACTCCTAGGACTAGGCGTTTTTTCTAAATTTGGCTACATGCCTACTAAAAAGCCCAAAGTTTTCGTTGTCCATTTAGGATGCGCCAAGAACCAGGTCGATGCGGAAAACCTGGTCGGAGAAATGTTGCACGCCGGTTTTACCACCTGCGACACGGCCGCCAAAGCGGACTACATCCTGGTGAACACTTGCGGATTTATCGAAGCCGCCAAGGAAGAATCCATCAACGCGATTCTCGCACAAATTAACGGCAAGAAACCGAAGCAGAAACTGATTGTATCGGGTTGCCTTTCGGGCCGCTATGGCGATGAACTCGTAAAGGAACTCCCCGAAGTCGATTATTGGGTAGGCACCTACAAGCCTGGCGAACTTTTGAAGAAGATGGGGATCGTCGCTCCGCAGACTTGCGATGCAGAAAATTTGCCCCGCATGAACTTAGGCGGATTCAAGCATCACGCATACCTGAAGATTGCCGAAGGCTGCAACCGCCGCTGCGCCTACTGCGCGATTCCCTTGATTCGCGGCAAGCAGGTTTCTCGCAGCATCGAAGACATTGTTGAAGAAGCCAAGGAACTTGAAGCACAGGGCGTCCAAGAAATCACGCTCATCGCTCAAGACACGACTTACTTCGGCCGCGAAAAGGGCAAGAAGGGCGGCACGCTCGCCCAACTCTTGAAGGCGATTCTCGACAACACGAACATCCCGTGGATCCGTACACTTTACTGGTACCCGATGTTCGTGGACGACGAACTTTTGGACCTGATGGCCAAGGAGCCGCGCCTGGTGAAGTACGTGGACATGCCGATCCAACATGCGAGCGACAATGTGCTCAAGAACATGAAGCGCAACTACCGCAAAAAGGAACTCGTCGATATCCTACACAAGATTCGCGAGCGCATTCCGGGCGTTACGCTGCGCACCACGGTGCTTGTCGGATTCCCCGGCGAAACCCACGAAGACTTTGAAGAACTGATGGAGCTGCTGGAAGACATTCAGTTTGATCACCTGGGCGGATTCGTGTTCAGCCCCGAAGAAGGTACTCCCGTGATGGAAATGGACTTGCCCGCGGTCGACGAAAGCGAAGCACGCGCAAGGCTCGATGCGGTAAACGACTTGCAAGAAGAACTCGACGCCGAGCACGCCGAGGCGATGATCGGGAAAACGGTCCGCATCATCATCGACCAGGTTGCCGAAGAAAGCGAATACCACTTCTACGGACGCACCGAAGGCAACTCCATGGAGAACGACGACATCGTGAAGGTGCTCGAAGGCGACGCCGACGTGGGCGAATTCCGCGATGCGCTGGTGGTGGACGCCGAGCCGCACGAACTGATAGTTAAGTTGGTGTAATTTACTATCTTTGCACCACACGCCCTTGTAGCTCAGTTGGATAGAGTGTCAGCCTCCGAAGTTGAAGGTCATGCGTTCGAATCGCATCAAGGGTATAAAAAAGGCTCCTCATCGAGGAGCCTTTTTCAATGTCATTCAGGATTTAGCGACCGGCGACGCCAGAGCGGGCTCTAGCCTTTTCACGTTCGCGACGGCGCTTTTCGGTGTCATCCGGGAAGAGTTCCGGCAAGGCGTAACCGATGGCGATACCAAAGACAATGCCCGTCTTATTCATACCATCTTTTTCAACGACCTTAGAAATCCATTCTTCGTTCAGCCAAATCGTTCCACCGGCACCATCATCAAGTTCCCTCTTGCGGAAGCTCGGGTTATCCGTATCAGGATCATGGGTCTGTGGAACAGAGGCAAGCTTAGGTGCATAATACATACCAATGGAGAACTGCAGATAGTACCATTCATTGGTCAAGTAAGTGATAAGAGCATCAACCTGAACACCATCCACCTTGATCAAGGCACGGACGCCACTCGCATCCGGCTTGATGTCGTGGTCAAAGTAGACCGTACCATAAGAAACAGACACGCCCAAGTGGAGAGGATTCTTGGGGAACAGGTAATAGTTCAAGCCGACCTTATAACCCGTACCGCCTTCAAGCTCCCATTCGTCGAAATCGTTATCGGTACCCTTAGGCAAGAAACCAAAAGAACCATAAAGGGCCAAATGGAAAGGCAAAATGTATTCAGCACCAGCACCGATGCCCATACCCATACCGGTTTCACCCATAATCGGATAACGGGAACCCATACCGATCTGGAAAATCAGACGGTTGCGGAGCCAGTCACGACGGCGTTCAGAGTTTGCATATTCGTCCAAGCGCTGTTCTTCTTCAAACTTTTTGCGTTCAGCCATTTCTCTGCGCTGGGCAGAATTCATACCGACGTCATAGACTTCTTCTTCGTCCTCATCAGTAGCTATTTTGGCATGAGAACCGCCCTCATCCCCTTCCTGCGCAGCAGCCGGAGCAGAAATGAAGCCTTCATCATCTTCATCAAAATCGTCTTGCGCCCAAGACAAGAAGGCGGACAAACACAAGGTCAAAAGTACTTTCTTAAACATGAAAAGCCTCAGATTATATAATCGCATCTGCGAATATAACTTTTAAGTGCGTAAATTGCAAAAAACAAAATGTAAAAAAAGCAAAAAACTCGCTTTTCCAAGGCCATTTTTGCACAAAATAGCACAAACGCCCCGATTATTTGACTTCCAGCAATTTTGCCTTTATCGAACCCAGAGCGATTTCGCACTCCATAAGCACCGGAATGCGGCGTTCGTCGTCGGTCAACCAGATAAAAATACGGCCCTTGGACACGAAAATGCCGTCTCCGTCCAGCACCGGTTCCACCTTGATACAGGGAACTTCACCCAGGACACTCTTGATTTTTTCGCGACCATGCACGACCACTTTCAGTTCATAGCGCTTCTTGCCGCTCACCGCCGAAAAACGGGAAGTTTCGCCCACGTTGAGCGGAAGCGTACGAACCAGGTAGAAAGCCGACATGATGCTATGTTCCATGCCCTGGATAGCCACAGACGTATCGGCGGAACGTTTGACCTTGCGGGTTTTCATGTCGGTAAACACTGTATCCGAAAGCCAGGCCTTTTCTCCCTTGCGGTCGAAGCGGATAACCGAGGTATTGTGGTACGTTCCCTCATGCAAGCGCTTGCGGAATACTTCGGTCATGAGCCCCTTGTTGCGCACGCGGGTATAGACCGTATCGTTAACCGGATAAATCTTATTGATGGTCTTGTTGCCTGTTGCAAAGGTCAAGAACTCCGTCTTGCCGTCCAAAGTCGGACGGACTTCAAGCGTCGCAGAACCTGCCGTAATGAAGCCCCAACCAAGGCTGAAGGTCAGCTTTTCTCCCTTCATCCAAGGGGCGTTGACCTCAGGAAGGTCGGGTTCACCGGCGACGGCAAAAGACAGCGCAAAGAGCAGCGCGGGAAGAATACGGAATATGCGAAAGGAACGAGAGAGCATAAAAGAATGTGAGGTGTAAGGTGTGAAGCGTGTGGTGTGAAGCCTCTAGCTACACATTCAACACTTCACATTACACATTGTGTTACCCTTCGATGTCTCCGAGGCTCTTGCGATAAGCAATGAGCTTCTCACGGACTGCGGGATCTGCGATGGCGACGATGTGGGCGGCGAGGTAACCGGCATTCTTGCCGTTGCCGATGCCGACCGTGGCCACCGGGATTCCCGGGGGCATCTGCACAATGCTGTGCAGAGCATCGACGCCGTTGAGTGGGCCGCCGGCGCAGGGCAGGCCAATGACCGGAAGAATCGTGTGCCCTGCGAGCACGCCCGGGAGGGCTGCAGCGAGGCCAGCAACACCGATGAGAACCTGGAGGCCTCGCCCGGCGGCTTCGCGAGCATACTTCGCGGTGGCGTTCGGGGTGCGGTGTGCCGAGAGGATGTTGTATTCCCACACGATGCCGAAGCTGTCTAGCACCGCGGTAATCTTGTCTACAGTTTCCTGGTCGGACTTGCTACCCGCAACGATACCGACCTTTGCATTTTCTTTCAAATCCATTTTGTTACCTCTTATTTCGCCATCTTGGCGAGACGGGCCAAG
>JAFXLS010000131.1 GCA_017530965.1 Fibrobacter sp. | reverse complement strand
GGTATGAACCCGATGCGAAACCAGCAATCTTTGCAAACTCGCGCCAGGTAAACGCCGACGTGCGCTTGCGTTCGCGGTAGTAATCGAGTACGTACTCGCGATAGTCTTTGTATTCAATAACTGATTTCATCATGACTATAAGATAGATTTATGCGGGCGGCCGTGCAACATTTTTGTTAAAACAAAAATGGCGATTTTAAGCAGATTTCGCCACTTCGCGTTTCCAATCAAAAATTTTTTGCAATCTATAAAACAAAATCAAGAAAACATGAAACAAATTTTACGTTTCAAACGGTATTCAAACACCCGAAAAAAGCGTGTATATATAGAGATAGGGACAGTCCCTATTCGCTCAACGGGGGCGTTCCCGCTACTGGAATAAAATGACAAGAGAAGAATTCGCAGAATTTCTTGCAAAATTGAAGAAAACTAAAAAATACGGGCAAGACATTGACGCGTTCGTCAAAAAAAACGAACACAGGAATGTGTATTTCTATAATGACGGCTGCATCAAGAAGATTCTCGCCAGCGAAAAGAACCTGATTCTCACGACGGACCTCGTGAATGCAGCGTTAAATCTGATTGGTTCGGACCGTATTGAAAACCCGAAACTCGTTAATCCGTTTATTCCTGGGGAATTGGGCTATCGTAGTGCTGAACCGGACATTTTGCTGACGAACGAGCGGAAAGGTAACATCCCTCGCGATCGCATTTCTATTGAATTGAAGTAGCCAAATTTCTCAAAAATTCCCAAAGATTCGCCAATGATAATAGTCGCCTTGCGCAATGGCTCCGTGCAATTGACACGCTAAATCGAGAAGCTGATTTTAGTGAATTTGCGAACGATCCCATATTCAAGCTCTTGCAAAGCGAAGTGAAATTATGTAATTTCAGTTCGAGGTATCTTATGACAGTTGACATGAGTGACATAGACAAGGCGATTGAAAGGTATGAAGAAAAGCGGGAAATCGCGAAGAAAATGCGCGACAAGAATGTAGATATTTCGATCATTGTCGACACGACAAATCTTTCTGAAGAAGAAATTCGCGCATTATAACCTCCCCATCATAAAAATTTCAGGCGGTCCTTTGATCGCCTTTTTTCATAACAAAGAAGCCCCCGACAAAGTCGGGGGCGATATTCCTTAAAAGAGATCCTTCGACTTCGACGCTTTGCGTCTCCGCTCAGGATGACACCTTAATGATTAGCTCAAACGAGAAATCATGTAACCGGCGCAAACTGCAGTACCGATCACGCCAGCTACGTTCGGGCCCATGGCGTGCATCAGCAAGAAGTTCTGCGGGTCATACTTGGCACCTTCCACCTGGGAAACGCGGGCGGCCATCGGCACGGCGGACACGCCAGCGGAACCGATGAGCGGGTTCACAGGGTTGTTGGGAGTGCACTTATTCATGATCTTGGCAAGGAAGAGGCCTGCAGCGGTCGAGAAACCGAAGGCCACCACACCCATAGCGATAATCATGAGGGTCTGCGGACGGAGGAAGATGTCGGCAGACATCGTGAGACCCACGGAAGTACCGAGGAAGATGGTCACGATGTTCATGAGTTCGTTAGAGGAGGTCTTCACCAGGCGTTCAACAACGCCGGCTTCCTTGAAGATGTTACCAAGCATGAGCATGATGATAAGAGCAGAAGCATCGGGCACCACGAGGATGCACACGATCATCACCATCACGGCAAACACGATGCGTTCGGCCTTGGACACCTTGCGGAGCGCCTTCATACGGATCTTCCTTTCCTTGTCGTTGGTCATGAGGCGCATGATAGGCGGCTGAATCAGCGGAACGAGGGCCATGTAAGTGTAAGCTGCCACGGCGATAGGTCCGATGAGGTGCTTTGCTAGTTTGTTTGCAGTAAAGATGGAGGTCGGACCGTCGGCACCGCCGATGATACCGATAGAGGCTGCTTCACCGAGAGTAAAGCCACCGAATGCCACGGCGCAGAACATGGTCGCAAACACGCCGAACTGAGCGCCACCGCCAAGAAGCAGTGTACGCGGGTTAGCGATAAGCGGTCCGAAGTCCGTCATGGCACCCACGCCCAAGAAGATGATGGGCGGGAAGAGTTCCAGGTGGATACCCTGGCTGATGTAGTAATAGAGACCGGCCGTCGGGGTAAACATACCTTCGATGCTCCAGCCACCATCGTAGAATCCCGCACTCGGGATGTTCACCGCCAGTGCGCCGAGCGAAATCGGCAAGAGCAGCAGCGGCTCGTACTTTTTGACAATCGCCAAGTACATCAGGACGAAACTCACGATCCACATCACGATCATCGAAGGGGTGACGTATGCGAATCCGGTGTCGCCTGCGAACTCAACGACCGAATTTAAAAGAGAACTCATTTATCTGTACCTCTTAGGCGATGGTCATGAGAGTCTGGCCGTCGACGACAGTGTCGGTTTCCTTGACGGCAATGGAGTTCACGGTGCCGGCGCACGGAGCGACGACCGGGTTTTCCATCTTGAGAGCTTCGATGATAGCCACTTCCTGGTTGGCAGCAACGGTGTCGCCGACCTTGACCTTCAGTTTGAACACGGAGCCAGCGAGCGGGCTCTTGACTTCGGTACCACCGGCAACAGCAGGAGCGGCGGCAGGAGCCGGAGCGGCAGCGGGAGCTGCAGCAGGAGCGGCGGCAACGGCGGCATTGGAATCAAGAACTTCTACTTCGACATCGTAGGTCTTGCCTTCGAAACTGATACGGACGGTTTTCTTCATTTTGATATTTCCTGGCTTAAAAGCCTGTTGAGTTTTAAAAGTTTACCTTACTTGACGATCGTCCAAGCAGGAGAGTTGATGTTTCTGTAAGCAGTCACGCGGCAGGGCTGACCGATAGCCTGGGTCGCCGCTGCGGTCACGAGGGCGAGGAACTGGTCGTTGCTCAT
>JAFXLS010000130.1 GCA_017530965.1 Fibrobacter sp. | reverse complement strand
GGAACCCCAAACGAGGGCGTGGAACTTGAAGTGGCGTTCGCCCGGTTTTTCCTTGGCCCACTTGTAGGCGCTTTCGCACTTGTCGAAGTTGTCCCAGGCGAACTTGCTTGTACCGCTGTTGCCGTTAGAAAGGGAATGGATAGAACCCCACTTACAGCCGTTTTCGGGAGTAATCTGGTTCCAATATTGAGCAAAGTCGCTACGAATCTGACCGCCCGTAGTAATATTGCCCAAAAATTTTGCACCGCCATCGGCCATGGCTGCGTTAGCAACGGTCGCAAAGCCTGCAATGGCTGCAATAGCAAGAGAAAGGGAAAGTCTTTTCATAACCAACATCCTTTAAAAACGTGAACACCATAAGCAAAAGTACCTTACAAAAGGGGGCTTTTACCCTGTCAAAGGCAAGTTTCCTTGGACAATAAATCCACGCTCCCCAAACAAAAAAAAAGACGCACAAAACACTTTTTACACGGAAATGTGTAAGATTTATTAATAGTTTCATAAACTTTACGCAAAATACATTGCATTTTCGCAATAATTGTGTAAATTTATTTAAGAAGTAAAACAAAAGGGTATCATAAAAAGGAGTATTTATGCGTAACCCCAAATTCGCAAGTATCGCCAGCCTGGCACTGTTCGGCTTGTTCAGCAGCCAGGCATTCGCCTGGAGCATTGACGGCGTGGTCAAATCCAAGGTTTCTGGCCGTTTGCTCGGCGGAGTTAAAATCAGTACCTTTAACTTCGGTGGCTATGAAACGACCAGCGCAGAAGATGGAACATTCCGCCTCAGTGGCGACGGCACCACCGCTATCGCAAGCACCAAGGCTTCTAATGTAGCCCTCCATATGGAAGGCAACATGCTCACCATCTACAATGCGGACGCACGTTCTCTCAGCGTGTCCGTGATCAACTCCCTTGGCAAGGTTCTCAAGAAGAACAACATCGAAAACGTCCAGGGAATCGTCTCCCTCGACTTGGGCAAGCTTGCAAAAGGCGCGAAGTTCATCCGCGTCAGTGCAGACAACCGCAACAGCACCTTTATGTTGACCGACAAGGGTGCAGTCAAGGCTCTCAAGAAAGAAGGCAACCTGTTGCCGATGCTCCAGTTCGCCATGGAAGGCTACGCCAATTTTGTCTACCAGATGCAGAGCGAAACCGAAACCGGCGTGACAATCGAAATGGTAAGGCCCTCTGCCGACGCTTCTTCCAGCTCTGAAGCTGTTGAACCACCGAAATCTTCTAACTCTGTCGAACCTCCGAAATCTTCCAGCAGCGCCGGCAACGACGAACCTATCGTAGTCGACTGCTCCGGCAAGACTGCACAGTCCGGCAAAGACGAGACGGTAAGATTGACCGTCCAAGGCAGCTCTGGCCAACGCTCATTTATCATGCATGTGCCGAGCGCCTACAAGGGCGACAAGCCTGTTCCGCTGCTCATTGACTATCACCCGATTGGTGGTAGCAGCCAAGGGCAGATGAATGATACGAAGTACAAAGCACTCACCGACAAGGAAGGCGTCATCTCGCTCTACCCGCAAGGCACCACCAAAACGATGGGCCCGGGTTGGAACGTCGGTCCTTGCTGCTCCAACGACGACGACATTGAGTTCACTCGCGAAATGATTAAGTATGTCAGAGAAAAAGCCTGCATCGATCCGCAGCGTATCTATGCGGCAGGATTCTCGATGGGTGGCGGTATGAGCAACCACGTGGCCTGCATGATGTCCGATGTCTTCGCCGCAGTAGCACCTGCAGCCATGGACTTGAACAAGACCAACAGCGCCAAGTGCACGAAGGCACGCCCGATTTCTGTCATCAACTTCCGCGGCACGGCAGACCAGGTCTGCAAATACCAAGGTGGAGACAGTGGGTACAACGACGGTTTGAACTTCCTCGGCGCCGAAGGCACCTTCAAGTATTGGGCAGAGGCAGACGGTTGCACCGGTGCTCCGACAACGAATTCCGACGGTTGCCAGGAATACTCCACCTGCCGCGATGGCGTGAAGGTCGTCCTCTGCACCAAGCAGGGAGGCCAGCATGAACAGGGCGACGGCAGAATCGGTTGGCCGTTCCTGAAGCAGTTCACGCTGCCCGCCAGCTTCGTGAAGTAAAGCTTCTCTCTCAAACGAATCTTTGTACTCCTAAGAAAAAAACCTCCTAAAAACCAACCAAAGAAGTTCCCGCCTCGGCGGGAGCTTCTTTTTATATACGCAACCGATGGTTTATGAGAACTCCAAAAGGATTAGTCACTCTTTGTTCGTCCTTCGTCTCGACGGCAAGCTTTTGCTTGCCGCCTCAACTCGGCATTACTATAAGCAACCATATATCAAGCGGAACTTAAGTATGAAACGCCCCGGCCGAAGCCGGGGCGTTCATGCATGGGGTGTGGAGTTATCGTACGTTGATGCGGAAGGCTGTACCCGTCTTGGACTTAACCAAGTAGGTGCCCGAGCGCTTTACCGCAACAGAGGTTTTTGCTTGCAAGTCTTCGACGCCTACGGTCGTAAACTTTGCTACAAGGCGGCCCTGCATATCGAATACGCTGTATTCACGGACGGCATGGTTTGCCATTTTTACGCCACTCGGCAGAATCGGGGTCCGACCTTCGGTTTCCTCATTGGCGTCTTCCGTAATATCCTTTGCCGGCTGGTTTTCGTAAATCTTCTTGATTTCAGTTTCGCCGTACTTAGCCGGGGCGATTTCCTTGTTCCAGCCGAAGTTGCGGAATCCGAGCAGCGAGTATTCGGTGGGGTCGTTCAGCTTTTTGCGGATCGGAGCCAGGCGGAAGGTATGAGAGTATTCGCGGTTAGCCTTGAGCAGGTACGCATCGAGCGGCTGGGCACCCCAAGAGTTGATACCGCCAACGCCCATCTGGTGCAAGTCTACGCGGAGCGTAATGTCCTTGTTACGCTTGAGTTCCCACGGAAGCTTTGTATCGGAAAGCTGTTCCGGAGTGTAATGCTGGGCGCTGAATTCCATGCGCGGGTTACCCACAATCATCAGGCCCTTGCCGTCGTTGTTGGTGAGCGTTGCCCACTTGACGTCGGTGCGCTGGCCGGTTTCGCCAATTTCCATGTACTTGATTGTCATAGAATCGGCGAGCGTCGAATAGAGGCCCATGAAACTTCCGCGGTTACGGCCAATGTAGTTTTCGTCGGGGCCGCGACCAAACCAGCGGACCTTTTCGTAGCCACCCGGCACGGTAAAGATTGTACCCACGTTCGGCAAGTAGCTCTTGGAACCATCGGGGTTAAGCGTGTAGCTGACCACGATATCGCCGCTACCGTACACGTAGTAAGTCATCTTCATCTTGGTGCTGCCCACATCGGGGAACGTGAAGTTGAAGGTCACCTGGGTTTCTTGCTGAGAAACTTCCTTGACTTCGGAGGTCACGTTGCGCTTCAGACTTGCCTTACGCCATTCGCCATGACCCTTTTCCATATTGAAGCCTTTGTCGTTGTCAATCGGGGCACGCCAGAAATTCGGAATACCGCCGTTCTTGATGATGGTATCACCATCGAGCACGTAACTTGCAAGAGTACCGTTCCTCTCGTCGAACTTTATCTTGAAATCAGAACCTTCGATTTCGAGACCGTTGGTCTTGTTCACCTTGTAAGTCGGCAAGGTGCTGATATCGATTTCAGTCGACCAGAGCTGACCCAAATCAATGCCGAACTGTTCGTGACCGATGCTGTAGCCGGCCTTAGCCCAGAGTTCATCTTTCTTCAGGCGGAAATCAATATCCAAGAAGTATTCGGCGCCGACCGTGGTTTCGATTTTCGGCATTTCGATAGTCACTTCTTTCTTTTCGTTCGGGCCAATGTTCATCTGGGTGCCGTTCAGCTTGCCTTCCTTAATGACCTTGCCATTTTCCTTGATAGACCAGTAAGCATCGAGGAAATCGCCCAGGTTCTTGTAAAGGTAGCGGCTTTCGATCTGAATCTTGCCCTTGGCGGCATCGATATTCTTGACGCGCACCTGGCTGTACTGATACTTGACTTCCCACATTTCGGGCTGGATTTTACGGTCCGGGAACACGAGGCCGTTCGCGCAGAAGTTGTCGTCGTTCTGCCAGTCGCCCCACATGCCGCCGAATTCGAAATACGGCGTACCCTTATGACGAAGACCCTGGTCAATGAAGTCCCAAATAAAGCCGCCGAAGCTGCGCGGGTTGCCGTAGAAGGCATCCATATATTCCTGCAGGTCGCCCACGGAGTTACCCATGGCGTGTTCGTATTCGCAGAGCATAATCGGCTTGTTGGCGTCGTTGTAGCTGCGCACGGCGTCGGGGCCAAAGTACATCCAGCTATTCACATCGGCATTGTTCCAGTCGCCTTCGTAATGCACAAATCGGGTTGAGTCAATCTGGTGCGCACGTTCACGTTCCGAGGCGAACACGTTACCGTTACCGGCCTCGTTACCCAAGGACCACAGGATAATGCAGGGGTGGTTCTTGTCGCGCTGTACCATAGTGTTCATACGGTCTACCGCAGGAGCGCGCCAGTCGTCGCTGTTCTTGGGAAGTTCGCTATTGGCACCGTGGCTTTCGACGTTCGCTTCGTCAATTACGTAGATACCGTACTTGTCGCAGAGATCGTACATGTACGGGTTATTCGGGTAGTGCGACATACGCAGCGCATTGATATTGAAACGCTTCATGAGAATCACGTCTTTTTCCATGCGTTCGTAGGACACTGCACGGCCATCATCAGGATCGAGTTCGTGGCGGTCCACACCGTGGAACTTGATGGGCATGCCGTTCACGTACAGGCGCGGAGCACCGTTATCTTTCTTGATTTCGATCTTGCGGAAACCGATCTTGTTACTTTCGGCCTGCAGCAAGTTTCCCTTGCTATCCTTGATAGTAAGCACGGCCGTGTAAAGGTTCGGCGATTCAGCAGACCACAGCTTGGGAGCGGTATAGGGAATTTCGAAGTAGACATCCTTCTGGCCGCCATTCGGGCTAATGCCAGACACCTTCTGTGCCGTCGGCGCAATCACTTCGGTTCCGGCTTCGTTATAAAGAGAAAGTTCTACGGTGTATTCGCCAGAAGCAGAACCCGTGGAGTTGTAAATCCAAGTTCTAGTCTTCAGGATACCATCTTTGTAGTTGCTAGCCAGAGTAGCATCGATCTGGAAGTCCTGAATATGCACTTCGGGGACTGCGTAAATGTACACGTCGCGCATAATACCGGCGAGGCGAATAAAGTCCTGGTCTTCGAGCCAGGAGCCATCGCACCAGCGGAACACCTGAACGGAGATGTTGTTTTCACCCTTGCGCAGGTACTTGTTGATATCGAATTCGTGACCCGTGAAAGAGTCTTCGGCATAGCCGACGTAGTTGCCGTTCACCCAAACATAGTAAGCGGATTCGACACCTTCGAAGTGCAAGCGGATTCGCTTGCCGTCCCACTTTTCGGGAACGGTAAAGGTGCGGCGGTAATGGCCCACCGGGTTAAAATCAGTCGGAGCACCCGGAGCAGAAACCCTGTTGTTCTGCGCCCACGGATAAATCACGTTGGTGTAAATCGGATGGTCGTAACCCAGCAACTGCCAAGAAGAAGGCACCGGGATTTCGTCCCAGCCAGAGACATCGTAATTGTCTTTGTAGAAGTCGTTGTTACGCTGGGCGGGTTTTTCTACATGGAAAAATTTCCATTTGCCCGAAAGGCTCTGGTACCATTCAGAAGCATGGCGGTCGCCCTTCACGGCTTCTTTGACCGTTGTATACGGCATCGAAGTCACGTGCGGCGTAAGCACGTTCACCGCGAAAACACGCGGTTTGCCGTTCCATTCATCGTTGGGTTGAGCAATTGCCGTAGTTGCAAACGTAGCGCACAACGACGCGCACGTTACGACAGACGAAACCAAGAAGTTCTTCATAATAAACCTCACTTTAAAATCCACACCAATAAAAAAATACCTTTTCATGCAAAAAAAAGAACTCCTTAAAAAGGAGTTCTCGTTGATAAGTTGTCAACGCCACGCAGCTCTAGATCCTTCGGCTTCGAGGCTTCGCCTCTCCTCCACAAAGAGGATAACTCAACTTTAGAACTAAAGTTCTTAGTTTCGTATAGCTCAGGATGACACCCCAAGGTGTCACTTCACTTGTACGCGGAGGGTCTTGTTCAGGCCCGCGGCACGCAAGATGTACATACCGCTTGCGAAGCCAGCATTCTTAAGGGTTGCAGCCATGTTCGCACCGGACTCTACGCGACCAAGGAACTTGCCTGTGGCGCCGAACACGTTGTAGGCGGGCTCCTTCTGAGTATCGAAGCGAACGTTCTTCACGATAGTCGTTGCATTCGGATCGGTAAACTGAATCCAGTCCACGTTCAAGTAACCGCCGGTAATCAAGAGCTTGAGCACATGTTCGCCCTTCTTGAGTTCCACGGAACCGACATCAATTACCTTGTACGTAGTCCATACACTATCGACCTTCGGGGCAACAACCGATTCCGTGATTTCCTTGTCGTCAATGAACAGCTGCATTGCAGAAGTTTCGAAGGCGGTCGCCACATTCGCCGTAATGTCGTACTTGGCGTCGGCCGCGACATCAATGGTATATTCTACCCATTCGCCATCGTTCGTGTAACCGATAGCATAGCCCGTGCAGGCGGCATCGCCGCACTTGGAATCGCTAATGTCTACGACGTCAACTTCGTCTTCGCGGTAGGCCTTGCCCTGGTTTTCGCGGTCGTTGTCGTAGAAGGCCTTATTGTGACCGCCCACGTCGTAGTTTTCGGCTTCGATCTTGCCCGGAATCTTTGCAGCCACTTCCTTGTAAGGAGTCTGCGGCACAGCGGTCTTTTCGCTTTCCATGTACCAGTAGTCAAAATCGAACCCGCCCTGCTTTACCACGAAGAACAAGTCATCGACGCCTGCGGCATCAGTCAAGTCGAACGAATTTTCTTGCCAGGCAGAACTAGCCGGAATATTCATTGTAGCAAGGAGCGCACCATTTTCGGAACCGGCATGGAGTTCAAGCTTACCGCCGTTGCCCCTAGTGCAAACGATAATGCGGTCGGCACCGTCGCCCATGTCAACAGAGCGCACCTTGGTATAGAAGCTGTTACCCATATTGGTCAGGTAAACCGCACCGTTTTGAGCCTTCACATGTTCGATGATGGTGTAACCGCCCGACGTATTGACAGTCATGCCGCCAACCCAAGCCTTGGTTTCGGCTTCCACGCGCACGAACGGGTCAAGGTTCTTGATGGGCTTCACGACGCCATTGTTGGTGGCGCGGATCGTGGGAATGGTACCGTCGGCATTCCAGGTGAATTCTTCGATGGCGGTAGAACGGCTGTAGCCGCCGCCCTTCACGTTCTTCTGGTTATGGTAGAAGAAGAAGCTGCGGCCCTTAAAGTCGACAATGCCGGAGTGGACGGTAAACGCGGCACCCGGTTCGCTACTCGGCATAATGACGCCCTTGTAAGTCCAGGGGCCCGTCGGAGAATCGCTCCAGGAATAGTCAATGGATTCTGGAATGCCACCGGCGGCATAAATCATGTAATACTTCTTGCCGCGCTTGTGAATCCACGGGCCTTCGGTATACTTGCCGTTAAAGCCGCTCATGTCGGAGACCTTGATGTCGCTTGCGCATTCGATCATGTTCTCCTTGAGGGGGCAGTAATAGAGCTTCGGGTTACCCCAGTAGAGCCAAGCCTGGCCATCGTCGTCAATAAACACGGTGGGGTCGATGTAGTCCCAGTTGGGGCCCGCCAGG
>JAFXLS010000129.1 GCA_017530965.1 Fibrobacter sp. | reverse complement strand
AGGTTAAAAAACTTCGCAAAACGTGTTCTGGCCCGATAACCGGTTCCTTCCGGGGCCAATTCCAGCGCCGTCACAGTTTCCCCGAAGGTAGACGCCCAGGAATCAAAGTGGGACATTCCATGGCTTTTCAATGTGCCAAATTGCAGATACCGCTGAATCGAATACATTTCGACCATGGAATTGCTGACCGGTGTGCCCGTAGCAAAAACAGTGCCGCGTCCTCCTGTAAGCTCATCCATATACCTGCATTTCAGAAACATATCGCTGGATTTCTGAGCCTCCGCGGTGGAAAGCCCCGCTACATTGGTCATTTTCGTAAAACAAAAAAGGTTTTTGTAGGCGTGGCTTTCGTCAACGTAGAGCCTGTCTATGCCCAATTGTTCAAAGGTCACAACGTCGTCTTTCTTATGATCTGCCCTCAGTTTTTCCAGACGGGCTTCCAGTTGCTTCCGTGAACGCTCCATCTGTTTGATGGTGAATCGTTCCCCTCTGTTTGCTTTCACCTCCGAAATTCCTTCCATGATTTCATCAATCTGATCCTGGAGCATTTGTTCCTGCCGTTCAAGAAACAGAACCGTCCGGTTTCGTGTATTGGAATGTGTCGCCCACATGATAATGAAAACCGCCCGGCGTGACAAACTCCGCTGGGCAAGGCGTCGCGGCGGCGTCAGAAGACGGAGCGCTGATTTCCGGCTCTTTTTCTTCACCGTTAGTTTCAAGGTCCTTTTCTTCACTGTTGGTTTCAGGGCCCTTTTCCAGAGAGAGGTTTTTCTTCTTTTCTTCTTCCGTGAAAAACCTGTCCTCATGAATCAGCCGAAGGATGCCGCGCTGCACCCGCGTCCATGAAATATCGCCTTCCGTGCCGACGACGCCACCATACCACCGATATTGGCGCCCAGCGGAATAGCGAGGGCAAAGGCGGCCTTACCGCGGTCATTTTCGTCAAAGAGCTTGAGCACCGGAGCGAGAATGGCAAGCATCATGGCAGCGGTAGCGGTGTTGCTCATGAACATGGAGAACACGGCAGTAATGAGCATGAGGCCGAGAAGCACGAACTTCGGGTTCTTGCCGAAGGGCTTCAGGAGCACACGGGCCAGGTTCAAGTCCATCTTGTACTTGGTGGCAGCTGCAGCGAGGAAGAAGCCGCCCAAGAAGAGCATGATGATGGGGTTGGCGAAGGTGGCCATAATGGACTTGTGGCTAATCATCGTCACGCCGTCCACGCGGAACGGGGTGAGAGAAGAGTCCGACATGGTCACGATCATGAGCACGATAACCAGCATGGAGGTGGACCAAATCGGGAACGGTTGGAGAATCCAGAAGAGAGCTGCCATCACGAAAACGCCAATAACGCGAATTTCGAGGGGGTTGAGGATTCCCATGGGGCTTGCAGCATCGAATCCGAGGGATTCGTAGGGCAAGAAGAGGGCGACGATGGCGAGCACCGACGCGATGATGAACTTGATGAATTTAGCCTTTGTCATAGTGCGGCCAAATTTAGAAAAAAGCCGCCCCAATGGCAAGATTACTAATGCACCGCAACCTTACGGACGACCTGGTGACCGCCGAGGGTCACGCGGAGCAGGTACAGGCCCGGTTTCGGGGCTGTAAGTGCGAGCGTATTGCGGCCAGCGGCCGATTTTGCGCTGTGGGTGGCGGCAACCTTGCCGTTTACCCCCACCAGCTGCACCCTGTACGGAGAGCCGGCCAGGTCGCCAGACACGTCGAATCCGACCTGGAGGGCGCCCGAAACGCGCTCAAAACGCAGATTTTCCAGCTTAGTGGCGAGGGCCTTGCCCTGGGATGTGGTCACCTGGACCGTCGCCGTGTTCCCCTTGGCCTTGAGGAGCACCCTCAGGCTGTCGCCGGCGGGTACTTCGCGGGTTTCGCCCTCATAAGTCACATACACGCGGTAGCCGAGACCCGCGAGGTCCGCAAGTCCCTCAAACTTAAGGTAACCCACGCGATCGGTACTTGCGGACAGGGCGACCTGCCAGCTGTAGCCGTCATCCCCCGATTCCGGAGCCACCACCGACTTCGCCAGGGCCTTCTTGCCGGACATCACCGACAGATTCACATGGTCGCCCATACCCTCCGGCGGTTCCAACAGTTCAGCGACAGTCCCTACACCGAGCACGTTCCAGGAATCCCTGTGTCCTGCGGCATCGGCCAAAACCGCCTGCAAAGTCCAATTATTGCGAGCCGAAGCCTTCGCCAGCGACGTATTGCCACGTTTTTGGGGCAAGGCCTTGTCCTGATCGCCGCTCAACGGCAGCCAAGTCACAAAATAGTCTTCTGCATCGATTTTAAGCGTTCTCTTTTTATTCGAATAAACGTATGCAGCCTCATATTCATACAGCCAAATATTTCTCCCGTAATTAGATTCTTCCCCTAGCCAAGTCCATACGACCAGAGAATCGTTATCATCCATCGAGATGGATTCATGACGCAAGACGACATCCCAACCGTAGGGATTGGCCATCATGTTCCAACCGCTGTCAAGTTCCCATACAATTTCACGGCCATTCATCGCTTCATCGTGACGCAGCGGGAGCGCCCTACCTTCAAGCGAATTATACCAGTAACCCCGGGTTGCATTCGCATTTTCTCCTTGATACTTCTGGTACTTCCAATAGTCACCGAACATAGCCGATTCATCCCACCAATAGAAAAGCTGGTCTCCGTTCCAATCCAAGTCACTCTTATCCACGTCCGAAAGGGCTAGCAACTTCCAAGAATCCTTTTCCACCTTGATTTCAGATTCCACAGTGAAAGCCGTATCAAGCACAGGTTCACCGCTCCCCTTATGGCTAACCAGAACCGAGTATTTTCCCGGAACCAAGGCAAAGTGGGTCCAATAATCGACAGAATCCACCGTCAACAGCGCTTTTTCCAGTTCCATTCCCAGGGAATCCTTCAACGACACCTGGTATTCCTCAAGATTACCCTTGGATTTGCCCGTCGCAAAATACACGCCCACGGCATTGCCCCTCTTGCAAAGTTCATGGCGAACCTGATTCTGTTTCTCATTTCCTTGCGGATCAAGGTTTCCTTTACCCTTCGACATGGAGAAATAAGCCGTCATCGTTGCATTTTTCAAATATTCTGGCAATGTATCGCCATCAAAGAATACGGTATCGAGAATATCGACAACCAGCGAATCCATATCATAACCCGAATCAGGTGTGGCATGCACCACCATCACTGCATTGCCAAGCATACCCATCGGCAAAAGCATCGTGGAATCCTTTGCAAAATCATGGGTGTAAACTTTAGCACCTTCACGGTATTCATCCACCGCAATCGTTCCGTGTTCCGATTCTAGAAGACGTACCCTATTATAGTGGCCCTTGGCACATTCTTCGGCATCCCACCATACCGCATACAAAGTTTTTTCAGCATTAACATCTTTATAAATGTCTTCAGCAGAATGAGACACGTGGTAAGCATAATCAGAAGCATTCTTGTCAAAAGACCACCCCGCAACACAGGACGTTGCCGTATATATTTGAGAGGGTATCGGAATGATCCTTATACTATTCGGCACTACAAGGCCTCCCTCGACATCGGAATCGGCACCATAGAAAACACCCTGGTCAGCCAAATTCACATCAAGACTTACCATTTCATACGGGACCGCCTTAGCCTTAAAGCTGGTATTCCCTGTTATGTACGAACTATATAGATCTTCTTCGACATATGTTGCCGTAACACCGCCTTTCGTTTTAAACACACCACTAACAACACTCAGGCCGTACACCATTCTTGCAAAATCACTATTCGGACTACTATAATTCTCTGTATAAGAATAAAGAGTACTATGATGCTGTCCTGTCTTCGTTTCAACCAGGTTTTCTTTCAAGGACTCCTTATCCGCATCGGTCAAGTCATCCCAAATTTCATCCAGGTCAATTGAAATCTGGTATGCCGTTCTATATGTCGAAATTTTAGGTAGCGAATCCACTTCATTTTCCCAACAGACCGCATCGGGATCGCTACAGTCCTTTGCCCCCGCCGACACAACATTCAGTATATAGGTAAACAAACGTGATTTCATGGCATCGCTATCAATCACGCCGTCATACAACCATTTTTCTTCATTTTTCACATAAATGACACCAGATCCGCCTATATCAAGTACACCTTCGGCATCCAGGCTTACAGAACCATTCAAAACCGCGTTACGGTAATTATGATAAACTTGGTAAAATTCAACCTGTTGTGTTTTCCATAATTCTGGCGAGACAGCCCCATTGCCACTTTCACCAAGCCAACCAAAAGCCAACCTGGCGTTTACGTCTTTTGAGCCATAATGATAATTGCCATTAACTTTAATCCTTGCCACAGAAGGATAAGCTTCAGTAACGCATCCTATTTCATATCCAATATAGAAATGACCACTCGTTTTAGCCTCTGAGCCATTCGTCATGGAAGTAAGCAAATTTCCAACAGATGTATTATTATACATTTCCAGCGTTTTGACATTTGCAAGACCAATCATTCCGCCCACATTGCTTGACGTAGCCACCGAAGTTGCAGCGATATTGATGTCACCTTCGGCATGGTTTCCTAAAATTTCTACAATTCCCTCTCCATTTGAAATACCGCCTACACCATAGGCCGCATTAATCATTCCAAGATTCGCATTAGGCGCCGAAATCACATTAGGATTAGTCTTCGGATCAATCGGCTTGATTGTCGATTTTTTTATAGAAAGGGTACTATTGGGAGCACCAGCAAGCGACACACTACCCAAAAATCCACCGACATAAAGTTGTTTTTCTACAGCATTGATCTCGGCCTTGACTTGGTTTTCTTCTATGTAGAGATTAACCGGAATATTACTTTCATTCAATCCACCAAAGTAACCGACAAGCCCCCCTATATCCGAACCCTTGGCTCCAGCTCCAGTCTTCTTATTCGTTAGGGCAAATTCAACTTCATTTGCCGAAAAGGCGACATCACCATGTTTCCATGACACGACTCCAAAAAATCCACCCAGGTAACGGTTTTGATCTGTTCCGTTATAATCACCCGATTTAAGAGACACCTTTGCGCCAGTCACCTTCAAATTATTTGTAGTTCCGCCATTAGCAGACACACTTGCAATCAGCCCACCAACCGTCGAACCGCTCAATTTAGCAGAAATCGAAATTCCATCCAAGGATATTTCCCCTGTCAAATTCGCAAGTGCAGCGATACCACCGGCATACAAACATCCAGTATATTTTTCACCCTTGCCTTCATAAATTCGCGCAACAGAATCGGAAATTTCTAGGTTCGATACCGTAATATTCGAGATTTCGACATGATCTTTCAGCTCTCTAGCCACACCGGCACCATAAGAATGTACCGAAGACTGGGCATCACAGCTTGTACAATTTTCCACAACATCTTTGCTTAAAGAGACAAATACATTCTCTATTTGAATATCCGAAAGCGAACTTTCACTTACACGATTCGCTATAGTCGCAGCCCCCCAGCCAAACACTTTAGCATTGGAGACTTTCACATTTACAATCTTTGAATTTTCTTCAACATTGTAGGCAACAACTGCGGCAGCCGGATATGTTTTGCCTATAAATTTCGCCTTTACATAGGCGTTTTCAAAATTAAAATCCCTTACGGTAGATTCTTTCAATGTTCCAAAGAATGAGACTTCTTCATCTTCGGCAATATAGCAGAAGTTCTTAATGGTATGGTCATCACCATCAATAGTAAATTGTGCATTTGAAATCGAACCGAAATCCATCGGAGCAAATGATTCTTCGCACGCTGCATCCGTTTCTGAATAACCGCCCAAATCTATGTCGGTATCAAAATGAATACCAAAATTCTTTATACCACTCATCGCTTTAGAGTCTATCTCTGAAATCAGGTTACTGCTAAAAGCGACCCATGTAGTAAAAGGGGAATAGCCATCACTGACTAAATCGGCCTCGGTAGCGAGCTGCGCAATATCACATATCACATCATCAGCATATAACCCAGACACCGTTTGGCAACGAAAACCCACCGGTTTAATATTGGCCCAAACGGCCCCAGCCAACAACAGGACCGTAGCGAAAATAATATTTGCGGTTCTCTTCATATACACCTTCCACTTTATAAGCAAATAATAACATATTATGTTGTAAAAGAATCATTTACACGCAAAAAAAGACGGGAACGAGTCCCGCCTTTTGACAAGTGTCACATGTTTGTTTAAAATTCTGTGCGCTACTTCACAAGTACCTTGCCCGAAAGTTGCTGGCTTCCGACTTTGATTTTCACAAAGTACACGCCCGTCTTCGGAGCATTCAAGCTAAACTGGTTCGTACCGGATGTAGTCTTGAAGCTACCCGACGCAACCTTCTTGCCATCGACACCAACCACGGCGTAGCTTGCGCGAGCCCCAGCCAATGCGTCAGGAGCCGTAAAGCCAACCTGCAGCGTGCCGCCCGCAAGGGTAGAGCCAAAGCCGCTAATCTTGGAAGATGCCACCACCGCATTGCCAGCGGCCACGCGAACTTCTACCTGTTTTGCAGACTTGGCAAGCGCCACATTCATGGACTTTTCGTTCGTGATTTCCGTCGTCACGCCATCTGCAGTCACAAACAGCTTAAGTCCTTGGCTGTTCAATTCCTTGATACCTTCGAACTTCAGCTTGCCATCGCGCATGGAGCTTGCGCTCACATCGAGAATCCAGCTATATTCGTCGGCAACAGCCTTGATGCTCTTTGCAAGCTTGGCACCCTTTTCGCTATTGCGGATTGCAAGCGATACGCGGTTGCCCATGCCTGCAGGTGGTTCATCCAGCGATTCTTCGGCACCGGCTCCGATAACGTTCCAGGAATCCTGTCTACCGTAATCGTCGGCAAGCGAAACCATCAGGCTCCAGGCGCCCTTGACATCAGCGGCATCCTTATGCATGGCCGTTTTCGTTTCGGCTGCAGATACAGCATCAATCTTGAATTCCGGCGCAGCAGACATACGCCAAGTCGTAGACTTGGTCACCTTCGCCCACACGGCTTCGTACGGGCCTATCACCTTAGGCTTCGGGTCGTAATTGCCAGTCGTGGGGTTCCAGCGCCAGAAGGTAACCTGGGCATCATTATCGGCGGCACCCTTCGTGAGGTTCACATTCCAGCCGTACGGGTTAGCCACCAAGTTCCAACCGCTGTACAAGCTATCGAGTTCCCACACGATTTCGCTATCCTTGGAGCCGGTAGATTCGCGAATCACCAACGGATTGCCTTCGGTAGTACCATACCAGAACCCGCGAGTGGCATCCGTTTTTTCACCGTTAAAGGCGCGGTACTGCCAGTAATCGCCCACCGGGTTCTTTTCATCCCACCAGTAGAACAGAGCGTCGTCAGCCTTCACCTTCTTCTTGTCGAAGGCGGACAGCGAAACCATCTGCCAGCTACCCGGAGCGGCCTTGATTTCAGAAGCGACTTCAAAGCTGTCCACATAAACGGCATGTCTTACCTTGTCATCCACCGTCAAGACAACCTTGAACTTGCCAATCGGAGCGGGAACCAGCTCCCATTCGCCATTGCCAACAATCAAATCCTGAATAGAATCTTTCCAAACGGTATCTTTTTCGCAAATCACAAAGACCCGAGCAACCGCAGATTCATCGACGTTTTCGGTACCGAAGGTCAAACGGATTGCATTGTTGCCGGACTTTTTAATGGTCGGCTTCACGATCTTGATTTCGCCCCGAATGCTAGAGCTAGAGACCACCGGAATGCTGCTGGAGCTAGAAACTTCGTCATTGCGAGAGCTGGACGAGCTCGAAGCAATCTCTTCGGAGCTGGAAGATTCCTCGACACTGCTGGAGCTTTCGGGTTCGCTGGAGCTAGAAATTTCGACAGAGCTCGAAGATTCCGGGATTTCTTCGTAAGTTGCCTTGACATCCAGATTCTTGACAATCTTATCAAATTTACGGTCCCAGCCTGCAAAAGTATAACCTTTACGAGTCGGCTCTGCCGGTGCCACGGCAGCATCACCATACTCAACCCAAACCGTATCGCCAATTTGGGTATCGTCATAATCCGCAAAGACCACAGCATACTTAACCTTGGTCGAGTCAAAAACCGCAGTATAAACCGCGTCGCCCTGGACCCTGGTCACCTCCGGGGTCCAACCTTTAAATACGTAAGTGTATTCCGGAGTATTCTCGCGCGGAGCATTCGCCGGTCCCGACACAGGGGTGTCATAGGACAAGAATGCCTGCACAATGGTTTCTCCATTGTAATTCTCGAACGCAATCAAGAACTTTTTCGGCGTATAGGTAGCCAAAATATTCAAATTACTCTTTACCTGCCTATAAGACAAATCACTCCAGGCGACAAAATCATAGCCTTTACGAGTCGGTGCATCCGGTGCAGTCGCAGACTCATTATACTCGATTAGCTGATCGGCTCCTACCTGTTCAGAACCGTCAAAATTAAAGAACCTGACTAAATAAGTATTCTTGGAATAATCAGCGACTATCTTCACGTTTTCCGTGACATCCTCATAGTCACCCTTCCAGTTGCCCGTAAAAGTATAGCCCTCAATCTGGTGCTGTTCCATTTCTTCGGCAGTCGGAGCCGTGGCGGATCCATGTTTTGTCACCTTGTCTTGTTTAATCGTACTATCGTTTATATCGACGAAAACTACTAGGCAGCAATTTTCATCATCCGGCTTGATAGGTTTATTCGATCCACCTTCAAAAATCGGGAAATTGTCATTTGCATCCGGCACAAAGCTCCATGCATAGTCCTTTTCATCATCGTAAGCGGCATTCAAGAACCCTGCAAATTCAGAACTCTTTACAAAATTTACGGTTCCATTATGATGAGAAGACTCCAAAACATTTTCTTTGGCATTACGGACCACATAATGGATATTGTCATTAACACGCCAATTATCGGCAGCAGTCTCATCTGTCAAGAAGCCAAACGGTTTATCAACCGACGAATCCTTTTCTCCATAGTGATACGCCGACTTTACATCGTAGGCCTTGTACAGCACCGCTTTACCAAACAAATAACCGACCCTTTTCTCATAGGAGCTACCACCATCACTATTATTCGCAGAAACATTGATATCGCCAATACTAAAAGCATTGTGCAATTCCATTTTCGCTTCGGATGCGTAGGTAGAACCTACTAATCCACCTACCAATAGTGAATTTCCTGCATATTTACTACCCGTAACACTGATATTACCAGAAACCCCAACTCTATCCATCATACCGATTTCGTCACAAACGCCACACAGGCCTCCCACATTGGTCACCTGCGTATTCGTCGTATTCACTTTCGCTGTTTCTTTAGCCTGATAGAAAATCAGCTGGGCATTACGGGCAACAACATTTTCAAATTGCAGTGACTTAGCGCCTTCAATTTTTGAAAAACCACCAAGAATGCCACCTACAAAAACATTGTTCAAGCTATCTTCAACAGCAATCGAACCATCGTAATACAACCCCGAAAGTATCGCAGGCTTGGCAACAGCCACTTTCGCATAACCGATTACACCACCCACATACACACTATCACGAGCAGCATTGTTATTGGATTTCTTTAGGTTATCCACAGCCGTCTTAACTTTTGAGGTAATCTTTACCGAAGAAGTATCGCTAACAAGGCCCAGCCCCTTCGTTTGGGCAAGGCACGCATAGCCAACGACACCACCTAAATAGGCGTCACTATGGAGCCCCTCCACCGCAGCTCCCGAAGCAGAAAGCGTTATGGAGCCATCTGTTTTGGATGTGGTAACACTAAGGTATTCTTCACCGTTTCCACTACCACTGTTACAGGAACCGCCATAGCCCACAATACCGCCAGCGTAATACCGATAATTCCCTGCAATGGTCAAGGAATCTTTAGCATCCATTTTAGAGGCACTGTTCATCACGCGCACGGCTCGGCCAGCGTCAATAGAATCAAGTCCTAGCAGGCCACCCACTGCAATCACGTTCGGAGATGCCGCATCGTAGATTTTTCCGTCAAATTTTGAAGTTCGGACAACGAATTTACCCGTTGCAGATGTATTGTAATCCGTATAAACATGCAAGACACCAAAAAGGCCACCCATCGATGCCCCTCCCGAAATCTTGGTCGGTACAATTTCACCATTATCCTTGTACTTTGTAAAGACTTGCAGGTTTTCAACAGTATCTCCAATCGTCTTGAAATACCCGGCAATGCCACCTAAAGCAGACCTATTCCCCGTCCCATAGTCATGGACTTCAACCTTGACAGAATCATCGGCAAAGGTTGAATCTTGCGCACTTTCAGAACGGACTGCAACGCCAACCAAACCTCCCAAGAACACGTTATGTCCCGAAATAGGCTGCATTTGATCAACTCCCGAACCGGCAAAACCCTTGGCGATAGAAACCTTGTTCGAAACATTGATATCGTCATCACCCTTGATATGCGAAAGCGTGGCATTCTTGACCAAACCCACTAGCCCCCCCGCAAAAGGAGCCTGAATGGAATCGTTAGCAAGTTCAATGGCGTCAACTGAAGAATAATTCACAATACCTGCAAGAGCTCCTACAGGGAAATAATCCTTACCATCGGTACTTTCACCATCAATGTAAATACGAACTCCATTGAATTTGACATTCTGGATGGTCATGCGTTCGATTTTTTCAAAAAATCCTACAGGGCCAGTCATCGATGTCGCCGCATAGCAAAGATGTCTTATAGTATAACCCTTTCCGTCAAACATTGCGCTATCAGCAATAATCGGCACATGATTCGTAACGCACGTTCCAACTTTAGTTTCAGACGCGAATTCCCCTAAATCAATATCGGACCCCAATTCAAGAGTGGCCCCCTTATAAATGGACAATTTTCCCCACCATGTATCAAGCATTTCTGCCAAGTTCTCGGGAGTCGCCTCGACAGAAGCAATGCAATTTCCCATTCCCCACGCCATTGGTCCAGACCCAGTACAAGAAGCTGTGCTTTGGCTAAGCACCAATGTCGTTGCTGCCATTGGCGGATTACTCACGCCTCTTGTCAAGTTGTAATATGATTTTGGAGTTTCACTCGGCGTTTCTCCAGGACCCTCTGGTGCGGCAAAACCCATACCGGTCCAGACCAGCATGGTAAACAAAAATAAACCGATTTTTGTTTTCATAAAACCCTCAACTATCTTCTTCTATGTGTAAAAATACCTTAAAATTTCTAAAAAAGATAGGGGGTATCCTGCAAAAACCTTTCCACTGTGACCTGGAACAAATCGGCCAAAAAAAGCTAAATCGAGCCAAATCGGCAGGTTCTAGGCAGCGGCATCAGCAGTAGAGCGTAATTCATTGAGTTTCAACAAGTTACAAGATTCCGCCCATCGTGATTTTCATCATATTTTCTCCCTTGCGACCCTTGACGTCCCTTAAAAGAATGTTATATTTAGGTTACAAACATTTTATAAGGAGACCTCTAATGTTTAAGAAAATCGCTCTCGCAGCAGCTCTCGTAGCTACCGCTTCTTTCGCAACCTGGGACAAGTTCCCGGTTCTCGAACAGGGCAAGGGCCAGGCAGCAGTCGGCATCAATGACCTCATGCAGGACAAGGGCAACCAGCTCAGTCTCGGCGCCAAGGGCCGTTTCACCGTTATTCAGAACTTGGAAGTTGGTTTGGCAATCCCCTACGTCATCTTCACTCACTGGGATGGTGAAGACCAGAAAGCCGATGGTCTCGCTGACATTGGCCTCATGGTTCGCTACCAGTTCATGCCGACCATGAACGCATTCTTGGACATTGCTTTGCCCACTTGTAACGAAGACCTCTGCGGCGAAGACGGTCCGGTCGGTTTCCACTTCGGTGCCCAGTATTCTCAGAACTTCGGCATGGTGAACTTCGGTTCTGAACTCGGTCTCGCTATCGAAACCAAGGGCGACGACAAGACCACTCCGCCTTGGACCTTGAACTTGGGCGCTGAAGGCGACTTCGCTATCAACCCGATGCTCACCCCGTACGTCGGCCTCGACCTCGCCATGCTCCTCGGCAAGTACACCTATGATGGCGAAAATGGGGGCGACAGCCACACCGGCGAACTCGGAATTGAACCGTACCTCGGCCTCGGCATCGCATTCAACCCGATGATTACTCTTGACCTCTGCGCCCAGTTCACCTTCGGTAAGGACTACCTGAAGGTTACTACGTACAGGGATGAAATGGTCACCTCTCTCGCCGCTACCCTCTTCATCAACTTCTAATAGAATTTGCAAACTTTTGCAAACGGATACCCCAGATTCCTGGGGTATCTTTTTTTTACATCCCTAGCCCAACGACATTTACTAGATTTATGGCCAAAACTTACTCAAGGAGTCTGGAATGTTCAAAAAAATCGCACTCGCAGCGGCCCTCGTTTCTAGCGCCGCTTTCGCAACCTGGGACTACTACCCCGTTCTCGAAGCCGGTAAGGGTTCCGCCAAGGGTAACCTTTATTACGACTGGGATCACGACTGGTCTCAGGCCGGTCTCGGCATCGGCGTTCGCTATACTATTATCCCGGGCCTCGAAATTTCTTTGCAGGATTGGGGCTACCAGTTCTGGAGCGAAGTGGACTGCAGCGGTTGCGAAAACGGCGGCGACGGTCTCCGCGACTTGACCATCGGCGGACGCTACCAGTTCGACCCCATGGTCAACGCCTTCGTTGACATGCACCTGCCTGTTGGCGGCGACGAAGTCACCAACGATGAAATTTCCCTCTATTTGGGCAGTCAGTTTTCGATGGCCATCAACGAAGCTCCTGGCCTCAAGTTCGGTACCGAAGCAGGCATTCTTTGGGGCTTTGAACATGACAACTTCGAACGCGGTCTGGACATACACCTCGGTGGCGAAATCGCATACACCGTCCCGAATGTCGGCGTGACCCCGTTCTTTGGTCTCCAGATCAAGTACCGCCTTACAGAAAGTGAAGAGGAACGTGGCGGCAAGGAATATGGCAAAGACGATGACGGCAATAAGCAGGTCAACCTCTGGCTCGGCGCAGACTACTTCGTGATTCCGAATCAACTCGACATTTGGGCAAAACTGATTGTTCGTAGTGGCAAGGTTGACGATGGCGATGCTTCCGGCCTCAACGTCGGTGCTGAATTCTTCTTCTAAGGAAAACAGGTTATAGGCATGAAAAAGGCGTGCTCATAGCATGCCTTTTTTAGATCCTTCGACTCGTTTCACTCGCTCAGGATGACAGCAGATTGAGCCGCGCATTGCGCGGCTTTTTTCCTCGGTCTACTTCACGTCGTATTCGGGAATCGGGAGGGATTCGCCGGCCTTCATGGCCTTGTCGAGGGCGGCAGACTTTGCCGGATCAAGCCACCAGTAAACGGGGATAGCGTCTTCGCGGTTAAAGCGGTCCAGCACCTTTTCGGGCATGCCGTAGCGGTTCCAGTACAAAATGCGGTGGTGGTCGCATTGCCACATGAGCACGTAAGGCACGATTTCGGCGAGGCGGTTGTCGAGCGCCTTCAGGATTTCGTTACGCTTTGCAAGGTCGAATTCCGTCTTCTGCAAGTTGATGAGGCTATCCACCACCTTGTCCTGTACGCCGGCGAGATTGTTCGTCCCCTTCTGCAGAGCAGTCGCCGAAGACCAGCTTGCTTCCGGATCGCGGAGGCGGCCTGCGCCCCAGTTCACCCAGTAAAGGTCAAAGTCTGCATCGTCCAAGCGCTTGCGGAGCGTGCTCTGCGACATCTGTTCGATCGTTGCCACGACGCCCACCTTCTTCAAGTCTTCCTGGAACAGCGTGAGGTGACGCAGGTCTTCCTGGCTCGTAATGAAGTTGATGGCGAAGGGCTTACCGTCTTTTTCGAGGACTCCCTGAGCGTTCACCTTATAGCCCGCTTCCGCAAAGAGGGCGCGGGCGCTGTCAGGGTTAAAGGTATAGAGCGGAGCGGTCGGGTTCTGGTTATTTTCCCACAAGTCCGGATAGTAGCTGTTCAGCAAGAAGTACTGGCCGAACATGTACTTTTCATTCATGGCCTCGCGGTTCAGAAGCATGCTCAAAGCGCGGCGAACGCGCACATCCTGAAACTGGGGCTTGCGCAAGTTGATGGCCATGCCCTGGAAACCGATGGGTTCCTTGTTGAAGATGCGCTGCTTTACAGCCCAGCCTTTCTTGACAGCATCGAAGTCAGTTTGCTTCATCCAGATGCTGCTGGTGTAAATGGCATAGGCGTTGAAGTCCTGCTTCTTGAAGGCTTCTAGAGCCTTTGTCTGGTCGTTCATAAAACGGTAGCGAATCTTTTCGAAGTTGTACTTACCTCGGTTCCAGTTTTTCTTGAAACCCCACCAGTCGGCTCGGCGTGCAAGTTCTACGTAACGGTCTTCGCGGAAGGTCTTGATCTTGTACGGGCCGGACACCACCGGGAATTCGTAGCGGATCTGGTTGAAGTCCTTTCCTGCCCACGCATGCTTCGGGAAGGCGAGCATTCCCGCAGCTTCCCAGAAGTTTCCCCAGTGCGATTCCTTTGCTGTCATCTTCACCGTAAGGCTATCGACAACTTCGGGGCGATCAAAGCGGCTCAGGCCCACCTTGAAAATCGGTGTGAGGTTCTTTTCGTCCATGATGACGTCGTAGTAGAACTGAACATCTTCGGCAGTCACCGACTTGCCATCGCTCCACTTGGCGCGCGGATCTACGTGGAAGGTAAAAGTCTTGCCGTCTTCGCTGACATTCCAACTATCGGCGAGGATTCCCACTTCGCGGTCTTCAGTTGAATGCAAACTTACGAGAGGTTCGAACATCATGCCCATGAGTTCGGCAGAGAAGCTGTTGTAATCTTCCCACATATTGAAGGACTTCGGCATCGCGGAGCCCCACAAGGTGATTGCACCGCAGGGGCGAGCATCCTTCGAGGCAATGGGGTCGAACTCGCCCGTTGCTTCAGGGTCTTGCTGTAGTTCGGGGCAATTCAATTCGGCATTCTTACCTGCAGACTTTGCCCCCTTGGAACCGGATTCGTTGCAAGCGCTAAGCGACAGCGCCGAAGCCATCAAAGCCGCAGACATAAAGGCGGCACCATAAAACTTTTTCATATTTCCAATCTTCATTTTTCACTATGGATTGTTTCGGGGCATAGCCCCTCGCAATGACGTTTTACACAAAATAGTTTATTTAAATCACTTTGTCGGTAACAACACGCCACTCGCCCGGTTTTAAATTGCCCAGAGGAATATTTCCGATTTGCACGCGAATCAGTCGAAGCGTCGGGAACCCCACCGCCGCCGTCATGTGGCGAACCTGACGATTCTTGCCCTCGATAAGAGTAAGGCGCACCCAACTGGTAGGGATATTCGCACGGAAACGCACCGGCGGATTACGGGGCCACAACCAATCCGGTTCTTCGGCAAGATCTGCCTTGCAGGGCTTGGTATGGTAACCCTTGATATCTACTCCCTTGGCAAGTTTGCGCACAGCCTCTTCGGTAATCCGGCCATCTACTTGAGCCAAGTAGGTACGCGGGTGTTCAAATTTCGGATCCAGCAGTTTCTTGATTAACTTGCCATTATCCGTCAGCAAAAGAGCCCCTTCGCTATCGTGATCCAAGCGCCCCGCCGCATACACTCCCGGCGGGAATCCGAAGGTATCGAGCGCAGCATGGCCCGACTCCGGCGTAAACTGGCTCAGGACACCAAAAGGCTTGTTAAAGAGAATGACCGTGGACATCGGGAATAAAGGTAGAAAAAGAAAATACTATCTTTCCCCACATGAAGATTCTTGTTACTGGTGCAGCAGGTTTTATTGGCTCCAAGCTCATGTTCATGCTCGCGGAACGCGGCGATGATGTAGTGGGCCTCGACAATATTAATGACTATTACGATGTCCGCCTCAAGTACGGCCGCCTCCGCGAAGGCGGCATAGAACAGCCCGGCGACAACTTCGCCTACAGCGCCATGGTGCAAAGCTCCAAGTACAAGAACTGCCGATTCGTAAAGATGGGCATCGATGACAAGGAACCCCTGGACAAGCTCTTTGCCGAAGAAAAGTTCGACAAGGTGGTAAACCTCGCCGCCCAAGCAGGCGTACGCTACTCCATTACGAACCCGTATGCCTACCTGCAAAGCAACCTGGTCGGATTCCTGAACATTCTGGAAGCCTGTCGCCATAACCAAGTCAAGTACCTGGTGTTCGCCTCGTCCAGTTCCGTGTACGGACTCAACAGCAAAGTGCCCTACAGCGAAGACGACAAGGTGGACAATCCGGTGAGCCTGTACGCCGCCAGCAAAAAGAGCAACGAGCTCATGGCCCACAGCTACAGCAAGCTTTACAACTTGCCCGTCGCGGGTCTACGGTTTTTCACCGTATACGGGCCGTGGGGACGGCCCGACATGTCGCCCATGCTCTTTGCCCGCGCCATCTCCAAGGGCGAACCCATCAAGGTATTCAACAACGGCGACATGATCCGCGACTTCACCTACATCGACGACATCGCCGAAGGCACCATCCATACGCTGGACCATGTGCCCGATGCCGCCAAGTGCGCCAACAACGTGCCCTACAAGATTTACAACATCGGCTGCAGCCACCCCGTAAAGCTCATGGACTTTATCGCCGAAATCGAAAACGCTTACGGCGAGCCTGCCAAGAAGAACTTCTTGCCCATGCAGCCCGGTGACGTATACCAGACCAACGCCGATACCACTAAGCTCGAAACCGAGTGCGGCTATAAGCCCCACTGGAGCCTGCACGACGGCATCGGCGAATTCATGAAGTGGTACAAGAGCGACAAGAACCCGCTCAGGTAACAAATTTCACGGAGGAAACAAAATGAAAAAAATCTCCCGCATTATTGCAGGCTCCCTGCTCGCCACCGGCATCTCCTTTGCGCAAGTCCAAATGGGTGGACATGCTGCAGTAAACTTCAGCACCCTCTGGGGTGACGGAGCCAAGGACTTCGAAATTCCCTGGAGCCTTGGCGCCGCAGTCGGTGCAGCCGCAAAGGTTTCCGTTAACGAAAAAATTTCCGTCGTTCCCGAGCTCAACATTGACTGGCGCCGTCAAAAGAACGAAGAAATCAACTGGAGCACCTGGGCAATCGAATTACCCGTTCTCGCCCGCTATAACGCGATGCCCCAAATGTACTTCGAAGCTGGTCCGCAGTTGGCATTTCTCCTGAGTTCCAAAATTGAACAAGACTTCGACAACTACGTCGAAACAACCGATCTCGGCAAGAAAGACGCACTCAAAGTCTTCGAAATCGGTATCGATGTCGGCATCGGCTACTCCGTCATGCCCAATTTAGACATCGGCATTCGCTACGGAGTGGGCCTGACCTCTATTGCAGATGGCACTAAACTTGATGACGACGACCAAGCCTTCAAGAACATGCAAATCCAAGTCGGCGGAATTTACTGGTTTATGTAGTTTTAGAAAGTTGAATGAAAAGTGATAAAAAATCCGGTTCCGAAAGGAACCGGATTTTTCTTTAACATCTAAATTATGTTTGCTTTAATTATATGCACAGAACAACTTAGCTGTTCCTGTTATTGTCAAAACATCTCCAGCAGATGGTTTTGGGGAAAGTACATTATTATACGAATTAAAGTCTCCAGCATTTGCATCACTTGAATTAACCTGAACAGAACAACCTATATTGTCACTATTCCATGGGCAATCGAATTTTACAACGTTACATCCTTCAGCAAGAGATGCAATTGTATAGATTCCCGATTCAGCAGATTCTCCAGCAGACGAGATAACAAAATTATCAGGATCAATCATTTTTGCGCAATCGGAAACATAAACTTTATCTTTCAAAGTGCATGTTGACGGAATCTCAATTTTAAGTATTGATGAACGAGTTATAGAATTGTCGAAATATTCACCACAAGTTATTGAGGTACCATTGATTTTAAACGTTCCTGTTCCGACAGAATTACTTGCTTGTATTTGAGCTTTCTTGCAAGCTAAGCCTGTATTTATCTCATAGCAACCATTAGTAAATCCCTCAATACTTATATTAGCATTCGTATTATTTGTCGGAATAACGGCGTCACTTGCCGTACATGTAGAACTTGTCGAAGAAGCATAAGTCACGGTAAAGGGGCACGATATAGATTGCGCCTTCGAGCCTTCTCCATGAGAAACGATAAGTGTATAATTCTTTGCACCAGAAGAAGCTGTTGCATCTTCGAACGAATTGATGGTAGATGTACCGTCGTAATTATTGCCATTTACGCCGGTAACCCCGCTTACTGTATATTTGCAGCGTCCACCACAACCTGAAACACCGCTCAGATTGTTTAGCGAAGGCGAAGGCGGAGCAATCGGCGTTCCCGCATCAACAGGAGAGTCTTTCCCCGGATCCGTAAACGAACCGCACTTCAAATTCAGCGTAAACTTCACCTTATATTTTCCACATTTTACTTCCGGTTCAGTACCACGCTGAATCGACACCTCGTAATCATACTCACCCACTTCACTTGCCCCTGTAAAATACAGGTCAATATCACTTTCACTTGAATAAGTATTTGTAGAACCTTGATCAGTTGGTTTTTCCCTAACTATGTACTTACAATTGCTTTCGCCACAATTTGTAACCGTCACCATTCCTCTGGGGATTGCCACCCCCCCTCCCGGTAGAGCTTCAGCAATCGAAGTTTGATGAGAAATGTTACACGTGACTGGAGTATTCGGCTTTGCAGTCACCACAAACGTTTTCGTACAAGGCGTAAACACCACATCATTGCTTGAACTGCGGAAGGTCACTGTATGTTCATCATCGACAAGCAACGGACGTGCATGCGTATTAATATCCTTTTTCGCATCTGGCGGCAATTCCACAAAGCCATTTGTGCTTCCCGTACCCTGGTGAATCTTCGTATTATCATAGAAAACTTCATAGGGGCAGGTTTTTCCCTCGGGGCAGACGAGGCGATACTGGAACGGCGGAAAGCCAGAACCAGTCACGAGTGAATAAGGAGCCGTTTCCGCATACCCCCTCCACTGGCAGGCTGCCGTGACATCAGTAATAGAGCGGGACACCGTACAAGGAGAACCTTCTACATTTTCTTCTACGCCATTCTTCTTGACCTTCATATTTACAGTAAAGACGTAATCCTTAGCGCCGCTCGTTGTATAGGGGTTATAATCGGGCGTATTGAATACAATATTATTGTGGGCATCAGGTTGCGGGCAATTACCCTCATCACAATTGAAACCTACATTCAACGCACTGTTAGACTGATCGTTCTCTGTTGCCGTCACCGAGTAAGAAGATACATATTTCGTATTCTTTGCTTCAACGGTCACCGAGAATTTGCCCGCATCATAGACCACATCCTTGCAAGTCAATTTCGGAATATTCTCGCAATTCGTTTCGATTTTTACTACAGAAATGGCTTCCGTTCCAAGGACCCTCACTATAACGCCAGTTACATGTTCCGGATTAAAGCCCTCTGCCTTCGAAAGGTCATCTACATTGATCGTTACCAATCCATTATTTGTAGTGAAAGCGGACTTGCTATAAAGAGCATTTTCACCTAGGCCACTACGCAAATAGATTTCAACTTCACTTAAGCTCTCATTCGTTATACGCAGCAACAATTTAGCCGAACGCATATTAGCACCGCTATTATTGCTACCCACCGTAAATATTTCGTCATTACCGTATGTCCCGGCATCGGAGCTCCCTGTATGTGCAGACACCTGTCTTGGGCTAGTGGCATCAAAAATGGTCAACTTTTCGGAGCACTTTTGAATTTCACCCACCCAGAAAGCGCCACATTTCGCCCTTTCTGCATAGAGGAGAGCCATATTGTCATCGGAAAGCGAGGCATCACAATTCTGCACCATCGCCATAGCCATATTGGTCTCGACGGTTTCTCCATCCACCGTACTTTCGATACCGTGTGAGCCGTCTTCCTCAAAGATATAGTAATCAGAAGAACACTCGTAATACAGACCATCATTCTGATGATTGCAAGCATCGCTACCATTGTACCAATATTGTGTAGTGCACGATTTCTTGTTGAACCAGCTCGAAAGACCCACCCAAGGCCTCGACACAGTATCCTTGGGAACAATTCCACCCAAGTAGGCATCTTTGAACGAGCACTTCACAGTCGGATAGGACTCCCAGCAATCCTTGTTATAGGTATCACTCTTCCAACCGATATCGTAAAGTTTAAAATCAGGATCAGAAAGAATGAAGCCGACATACTCGTTCGCATTTGTCGTAAAGCCGCTAAATCCATTCAGTTGCGACAGTTCAAACGTAACTTCACCTGTTCTAAAGTTTCCATAATAACCGGTAATGGTTTCTACATCCAAGTAATCAGCACCTTCAGCACTTCGAATGGTTGCAGTCATCGTAACCACATCATTACTGCTGACTCGTCCATTGCCAGCCAACACTCCAGATTGACAATTGTCGCCAATGCATACTTTAGCAGCAAGATGTCCTTCCGCATTCACAAAAACGTTCAACCTGATGTAAGCAGAGGCCTGATTGTCAGAACGGAGCATGAATCCAGATTCGTCGACAGACTTGTTATCGCTACCAACGAGTCTAGGAGGCTGGAACTGCGCACGCATAGATCCATACAGGCCAGCATTTACAGAACTGAGAATCTTCAAAGAGCCCCTATCAACTTGTTTTTTGCCTCGTATATAGGAGTAATCTTCAAGCCAGATTTTTCCATCCTGGTACTGAATCTTATCTCGCAGCTCACTGTTCCCTATGACAATCCATTTGGCATATCCATTAAAGTTGCCATCACCGATACCACAATTTTCAGAACTGTTACAATAGTCAAAACAATACTTCCATTCATTGTTATTGTCGCCTCCAACACATTCCCTGGAGGTTTTGAATTCATCAAAGAAACAGTGCTTGTCCTTTTGGAAGAACAATGCATCTACAGAATTGTTGCCGCTGACAGCTTCAAATTCCAAAGTCTCTCCACTCAACATTTCTTCTGATGTGCAATTCGTACTATTTTCCACATCGCAATCCCAGTAGGAGAAATCAACATCATCGGCCTTAAGTGTAATTTTATCCCCTGCAAAAAGGGTATAATCACAGCCACTGGAGGATGCTGAACAGACCTGAGTTCCACCCAGTCGAGACGAAGTTACCGTAACACTCTTGCCAGCATAATCGCCTCCGAAACCCACATGGAAGTTCACCTTGTTACGCTTTAAAGATCCATACAAGCTATAGGATTCGTTCGGAGTCAGAGGACTCCCTAAAGAATACGAAGGAACAACCGCCGTACAGCCCTCAGGAACTTCACTCGGGTCAACAACCAAGCTAATATTGCCAGACGATTCGCAGGTCCAAGTATCATTTGGATGGTTCGATTTTGCTACACAATTGTTTGTCGCATCTCCAGTGCCAGCAGCCCTAACCCATGTTCCCGAAGCAGTACATTCCGGCCAGTCGCTCTGAGACATTTCATAATAGGCGCCTTCCGGCAAACAATCTTCCGTCGTTGCACCAGGACCGCCCACTCTACAATATTCAGTTATGCTATGACGATTAACAACTACAGAATTCGCAATTTGGAACGATTCTGTACTAGGAATAGAAGGTTGACATCCAACACAATCCGTAATCTGGAAGAACGCGGTTCCCTCAGTCGCTCCGCTTGTAGCAACCGTAAACAATGTCAAAGGAGATGCATCGTCAAAGCGCAATGAAAATGTACATTGAGCATCGGCATCTGTACATGTTGTTCCCGTCTTAATTTTTGCATTATTCGGCGTTATTGTCCAATTTGTAATTGCGCCAGTCGGTTTCTGTATGGTAACCTCAAAAGCCTCTCCAGCTTGTGAAGACAAATAAACCAATTTTAAATATTTGGTATCCGTAGCCCCCATATTTTCATAATCTGTTTCGAAGTGGACTTCAGGCTGGTCTCCAAGGGCTGCATTCTGGACCCTGATATAGAACGGAACCGATTTGCCATTTGATGAATATGAACATTCGTACAGATTAGGAGCCAAGAATTGCGGAGCCGCGGCCGCACGATTATACAGAAGATCCGGATCCACAGGAATTCCCGCAGCACAATTCACATTGGACATATTCTTTTGTTCATTGGCACCATTCAAGTTGACCACGTCGAAGTAATCGCTCAATTTACCATAAGGATTCTTGGGCAAGAAAATAACACGGGGAAGAACAACGAAAGAACCTTGAACCGTGCTAGTAGCATTAGCCGCAGGAACAGACTCGCTACTTTCACTCCGGCTAACCAGCGACACATGAATCTGTGGAGCAGTTGCAATGTAATAGCTATCCTTCTGTCCTGCAATACCAATCGCAGCACCAGCAGCTTCTTCATCACTACCAAAATCAGGGTTTTGCATAATAAGACCGGCTTCAGCCAAAGCAGAAAGGACTGCGCCATTATACAGCAAGTTCACACCACCATCGGCGATTTTCGCCTTGCTACCATTCGCCATCACCACAGAACCATTGATTTTTATATTAGAGAACTGCATTCGAGATTCGCTTGTTCCATCCGAGAAAATAAAATAATTGTAATTATAGGGACCCGGATGAGCAGCATCTGTTTTAGCCGACATGAGAGTTCCACCACCTTGGCGAGCGTAGAACATAATTGCGGTTGATTCACTCGTAGGCGGAAGGTAAAACGCATTCTGCATTTGCGATTCAAAGTAGAACACGAACTTTCCGTTCATCGTTTCCACAACTTCTTGTTTCATGCTACTGGTCGCATCACCAGCAAACTTCACTATCATAAAGCCATTATAGAGGGTATTATCGCCATCAGTTGTCATTTTCTGCCAGCAATCATTCAGTGCCTTGAAAACCTTTTGAGCATTTTCATTCATCAAATCTTCTCTAGAAATTTCATTCTTTTCTTGCTTATCAGCCCATGTATAGCCCAAAGTTCTACAATGAGCATTAGCAATTTTACGCGACCAGACATTCACATCTTTCAAAAGAATCGGCTGAGGGATTTTATTATCTTCCTTAATCAAATTGCCATAAGCATTCATCTTTTCAATATTTTTCCAATAATCACCACTCACATTCCGTAAAACAGGATCATCACTGCTCCAAGATTGTACGCGATCGTCACTAATGCGGCCACTAGTTTCATCAGATCTAAATGAGAAATAACGATTACTTTCAACACCAACATTAGCAGCCGTAACACCAGTGCCAACAACATCACAGCTTGTAAAGAAACCTTCGCAGAATTTATTCCAAGAGCCGCACCTATTCTCACACTGAGCATCATTCTTGGTCAAAACACCATTATTCATGCAACCATTCTGACAATAATGAATTGATGACGGGAAACTTTGATAAAGATAGACCGGCTTACCCAGCGTAACTTCTCTTTGGCGGTCACTGTTCTGCCCGCTAATATTAGCCAAATAAGTAGACCCCCTAACACCATTTTCCGCCGGAGCGGCCTCAACCAGCGAATTTGTTGCGGACCAATCAAAATTACCATCTTTCTTAAACACCAAATTTTTTTCCACATAAAATTTGTAAGTGGCAGTGCCTCTATACAACGTTCCACCAATCGTCAGATTTCCTCTTGCATCCACGGCACAATTAGCAGGGTAGTTGCCTTCAACTAGCAAATCTCCTCTCGATGACAAATTACCACCTTCGCAGCTCGTTATCGAGCCTCCAACATATGCAACTTTATTAGGGCCTCCTAGTTGAGTATTGGAGTTAAAAGTCGCATTGCCCCTTACATACAAATCACCACCAACCGCAGAAGTTGTTCCTTCCAAAACGATATTTCCCGTAACAACAAGATCCTTTGTCACCGTGGGCTGGTTACCAGTATAATCGCCGTTGATAAGAGCAGATTCCATAGTCGGAGAGTTAGTCGCACCATCCATAGATCCAGAGAAAGCCTTGTCAAAATCCAAGACCAACGACATAGCCGGGATTGTCATTTGATACAGACCGTCTACATTAAATATCGCAACTTCCGTATGTTCAGAATTGTTCCTAGAAGTACCCCTAGAAAGAATTTTCAGTTTAAAATTGTGAGCAGAACCCGCATTAACACCCGTAAGCCATACATCGTAATTCTGATTTCCATGAACCCACGGCGTCAATTGGTCGTTCAACTTGATAGGACGATTCCCATTATCGAAATACTGCTTGATCAAAGCACCCACATCATTGCCATGGTATGTCATCCATGCACGGGCATTTTCGATACCCGCAACGGCACTTTGGTACGCTTCGCGTTTAAGCATTCGGCTAGCACTGGACTTGCCTTCGCTCGTAATCCACTTCCAGGTTGCAGTAGCCGCAATGGTCGCAACCAGCATAAACAAAAGTACGGCAATCAAAGATACGCCGGCTTTATTCAATTTGGATTTCATCTGCATAGGGAACTCCTTGCTAATCTCTAACGCCATTACTAGGTGTGGGTATAATCAAGTCAACATCTCCAGTTTCACCACTAGCACCATTTCTAGCGCCTCTACTTACTTGCAATTGCAACCTAAACGCCTTGACCTTCGCCTTATCCTTTATAGAGAACTCCTTGGAATCAGAATAGTCAAAGAAATAGTTTGCTGTTTCCACTTTCTTCAAAGCCAAATCCGATATGGTAATTCGTCCATTCGCTACTAGCGGAGTGTAACAAGCAAAAGTAAAGGCCAAACATACATGTTCAATTTTCTGGGGTACCGTAAAGCGCATTTTTCTTGAACCTGATGACTGATCCGATATGGGTGGGAAGAACATAAAATCATCTACAACCGCAGGCTTTGCACCTTCTTTAGTACGGAAACCTACAGCCATATGATCTTTACCCGCAACAAAAGCTCTTTCATAATGGGCATTGTTCAACACGTTAAAGGAGATTTCATATTCGACATTCGGTTCCAATGAAAAATTATTTCCTGCTTCGCTGCAGCGAGCACTCCAAGAGCCGAGTCCATCAGAATTTTCAATCGCAAACACCTGATTAACCTTTGGAGCAGCTTCAGCCGTCCCCGCAAGGGCATTGTTGCTGTTATCATAATTCGAGACAAATCCGGTCAGCGTCACGGACCTATGGCTTGCTTGATCTAAAGCAATTGAAAGATTTACATAATCGCCGCCACCAGAAACACTTCCCGTTCGAGCAATGAGACGGAATTCCTGTGAACAAGGTTCTGCACTGCAAGACGGGAAGATCTGAGCAATGTTATCATGATGCACCCCAGGCATTGCAGGAGTAACCAAGAATTTTTTCACCCCATTTGCCATGGCTACAGCATTTTGTTTAGCCGTAGCTACCGTTGCATCCTTCGGGCAAACATAAACATCCCCTATTCCAGAAATAGTACGGCAATAGCGTTTTAGGGTATCGCCCTTCACAAACCAGCCAACTTCTTCGACTGCAACATACTGCCCATTTCCATTAAAACGGAATCGCCTAAAAGACAATTCATCGAAATCTGTTCCTGCCGTAAGAGTATACGAAGACATATCCGTGCCATAATTTATGTACACATTCTGCGCATCCGTATTAGCAGAAAACACGTCGTTAGAGCCGGCGGAACCCGTTATTTCCTTCGAAATTTTCGCACCCATCTGCTCCACGTCTGATTTAAAAAGCATAGCCACATTTTCGGCTTCTTGCGTAGCCTTAATCATGTTATCGGTACGGATTCGGAACTTGGTCGAGTTACTAAATGCCTGACCAGCAATAACGACAACAATGCCTACAATGCCCATGTAGACAATAAGTTCCATAAGGGTAAAACCAGACTTGGCATTCTTCATCGGATCACCCCCGAGACCGTAATAGATTGAGTAGAATTTTTAAACCGCCAACTCACCTTGACATCAAGCCGTTTCGCATAAACATGCTGAACACTCTGCAGCATGGTTGTATTATTCGACATGTAATCGGCATCATGAGACACGGTGACTTCGGCATTATAAACAACCTTCATATCGTGGTCAATCGCACCGGGCTGACCTTTCCAAACACGTTCGATATTCGGAATAGAAATTTTGCCGCTAGCCCCCACAGACGCATCAGACAAGCGAGCAACACCAAGGGCACCCAACGAATCTATAATATTTTGAGCAACCTCGGTTGCCCCGTCTCGACTGCGAATACGCAACAGAGCATCTCGATTGCTGCCCTGCAAATTGAGAACCGCCATATACAAAAAGCCCAGTACAGCAGCAGCCACCAGCACCTCGACAATGCCAAAGCCCCGCTTACGACTAGGAACGGATTCGACCTGCAAATGTTCACACACCTTCACCATAACACCACCTACAATTCGGTCCAATTACTCCAATTGCCATTCTGAGTAAAATCGTTCCCTACCTTCCACATTGGAACAACCCAATTCTTATTTTTTGTTTTACGAACAGCACCATAAACATCGCTGTCGCCATACTGAATACAAATTCCCCCCGACTTATCATCGTCCATTGGATTTGGCGTTGCCGCCAAACCAATATTTTTCCAATCAAATTTCGTGGGAGCATTATTGGCATTCGACAACCAATTTACCATACTCGAAGGGCACGCAAAAGGACCGCAACCAGCAGGTTTAGGTTTACCATCAAGAAATGTATTTGGAGGGTCTATCGTTAAAGAATCAATACTGCCCCCAGAACAATTTTTCCCATCACCGTCTCTCACAACCAAAAGTTTATGACAATCTCCAGGATCGATTCTTAAGCAAAGAACTTCATTCCGTTGCTTTGATAAATTCGAGACTCTTTCAACAAAGGCGGCTGTATTTACGGCAGCATCTTTCACGCGGGCGTTTGCGACAGCTCGCTGTAAGCTAGCCACCCCCATAGTCGAAAGAACACCCATGATGATGACCACCACCAGGACTTCGACCAAGGTATAACCGGACTTTGCACCGCGACTAACGAGCTTTGCAAACACCATAAAAAACCTCACACAACTTCAAAACAAAAATAGAACAAAGCATCGGCAACGTCCAAGTGAGAACGTTTTCGAAAGCCTTTCCATAAAATAACATATTTTTTTACAAAACGCTCAAAATTTTTACAAAAGTGGCGAAATAATGCGAAAAACGCCTTTTTTTTGTAAATTTTTGCATCAAATTTGTGATTTTCGCCACAATATTCCAAATTGGAAAGAAAAGGGCCGTAGCGGAGTGCTACGGCCAATATTTTTGGATCGCTTCGGGTCAACCACCATCAAGGCTTAGTTGAAACGACGACCTGCAAGAAGTCCGCCTCCAGCCCCATCCGGTGGTTTTCTCTAGAATCCTGGAATTCGATGACTTCTGTCTTGAAACCGGCCACGGAATCCATGACGCGGGCGATATCGCCACCCCAATCGTAGGTCACCAAGGAACCCTTTTCGCTGATGGGGTTACCATGGTACTGTTCTTCCATAATAGGCACGACACGGCCATCTTCTATCTTGATCCGGGGCCTGGTCTCTAAGAAAGGATAGATAGGAACCGTAAACACGTGCATGCCGCCCGGTTTCAGACAGCGGAATATTTCCTTCAAAGCCTTCTCGGGTTCGTTGAGGTGTTCAAAGACATCTTGGGTGATGAACAAATCAAAGGAATTATCGGGGAACGTCAGTTCCTGCAGGTTCTGGTTGGTGACCTTCCCGCCCTCACCGATAACCTCACCCAGTTTCTTATCCGGGTAGAAATAGGAATAGGAATAGTTCGCGCATTCCTTCTTCATGCGGTCAAAGGTCGAGCCACAGGGAGACGACTCGTGGATATCCAAGTTTTTCCAGTTTCCACAACGAGCATCAAGGACAGACATGATGGCACGCTGACGAGGAATACTCCTGCAACGGACGCACTTGTACGCATCACGTAACCAATGGTCAAAAGCAACGAAAAGTGTCCTCTTTCCACAGCATGGGCAAAAACCGAATGTCGATTTTACAGGCTTACGCACAAATCCTCCTTGGCGGAATGTCTGTTTTAGTCTAATAATCTAGTAAAAAAAACACCCAACCTTAAGGATGAGCGTTTTTTATAGTATTCTTGATATTTTTGTTTAAGCACGAACCGTCGTGAAGCTGAAAGGCTGTGCTCTTCGAGCACCAACTGCTGCGGCTCGGTCATGCCCGTGCAAGCACGGTCGCGACTCTCGCCTTTTGCAGTTGTCACCATCAGCGTCGTTGGCTTCGAGGCCTATCTCACTGCTTCGACGAAGACCTTTTCGCCATCAGCATCAGTATCCTGCAAGCCTATTGCAGAATCCTTCCACACGATAGCATTAGCCTGCGTTTCGCCCTTGATGTAAGATTCGTTTTCCTTCACAGCCTGTTTCAGCACTTCGCTTTCAGAATAAAGTTCAATGCTGATACGGTCAGAGATTGCAAAGTTCTGGTCCTTACGGCGGTTCTGGATGCGGTTCACGAGTTCACGGGCCACGCAGGCGCGGCGGAGTTCGTCCGTGATCTTGAGGTCCAGAGCCACGGTGAAGTGCTGGTTGGCTTCCACGGCCATGCCGTCGGCCACGATGCGGTTGAGCATCAGGCAGTCAGCGCCGACTT
>JAFXLS010000128.1 GCA_017530965.1 Fibrobacter sp. | reverse complement strand
GGGTAAAGCTTGCGTGCGAAATTCTGCAAGTCCTCGATTTCCTTCTGGAGTTCGTTGGAGTTGTAGCTCGAAATTTCAATCATCAGGCGGAGCTTCCTGTAATCGTAATCCATCCAGTAAGTTGCCTCGCTGCCGCCCGCGTTTTCGTAGAGCAAAAGCAACTGCGCGACTTCTTCTTCCGTTTCGGGAATGGCGTATTTGTCCTGGCGGTTTTCGTTCAGCGTGCGGTCCAAATCCTTGACGATGTCAAGAATGGAGGTGGAACGCTTGGTGAGCGGGTACTTGCCGGCATGATTCTGCAACTGTTCGAGCTTTTTCAGGTTTTCGACTTCCTTGGCCTTGTCGTTTGTACCAAAATCAATCACCAGGTCGTACGAATAGAAACTTCCGATTTCCGATTCGGCCACATAGAGCATCTTGTCCACGTATTCGACCTTGCGGCCCATGGTGCGTTCCACGTCAAAGGCGGGTTCCATCTTGGTCACGCCGTAAATCGAAATTGCGGTGATGACGGCGAATACGATGGCAATCGGCTTGCCGTGACCGAGCACGAACTTGCCGATAGAATCAAGAATGAGTCCCATGCGCGTGTCGCCGCGTTCAAGCACCTTGGCGTTCGGCTTCTTGTCTTTACCGAAACTCAGGAGAATCGGCGAAACCGTCAGCGCTACAAGCAGAATGAACGCAATTGCAATCGACGAGAGAATGCCCACGGAACGAATCGGCTTAAGCATCACGGACAAGAACGAAAGCAACGCCACGATGGTAGTAAGACCAGAGAAAAGCACCGACCAGCCCGTTTCACGCATGGCGTAAAGCACCGATTCCTTGCGCTTACCCGTAAGCATCATGTTCTTGCGGAAGAACGAATTGATGTGAATATTGTACGCAATCGAAACGGCGAAGGCCAAAATCACCGGCACCATGATGTTGGTTACATCCATGTAAAGGCCAAGATAACCCACCAGGCCGAATGTCATGATGACGCCAGCAAAAGTCGTAATCAGCGGCGAGACAATTCCGCGCAGCGAACGAGTCACGAGGAACATCACGATGACGGCGCAGAGAATGGTCATGATGAAAATGCGGCCCATTTCCTGACCAATGTAAGTCATCTTCTCGAAGCTCAAGTAAGGCATGCCTGTTGCACGCGGGTTCAGCGGTGCGTACTTTTCCTTCGCGATGATTGCCGCCGTTTCGCGACCCGTTTTCATGTCGGGAGCTTCCGCTTTTTCGCCCTTCGCTTCGCCTTCGGCCTTCCATACGGAATCTTCGGGGAAGGGACGCAGCTTGATGTTGATGAAGGCTTGTTTGCGGTCTGTTGAAATCAGCTTCTTTGCAAGTTCCGGCTTGTCGGCCAGGCGCTTCTCGATTTCGGCAAGTCCCGCCTCGTCCGTCGGAATTTCTTCAGGCACGATTTGCGTAATTTCCATGCCGTCATCGTTACCCAGCATGTATTCCAGGTCGACAATTGATGTAGCCTTACCGTCGGAATACGAGAGGCTGTCGCGCAGTTCATTTGAGAGTTCGCGCAAAAGTTTCAGATTGTCCGGTGTCAAGATGGAATGGTCGCTCTCGACCAGCACGCCCACGAAGTAGTCGTTACCGAAGGTTTCCTTGAACTTGTCCGTTTCGACAAGCATCGGGTCGCCTTCGATGAAGTAGCTGTCCCACGAGGCTTCGACGTAGATTTTTTTCATGCCCGCGATTGAAACCGCAAGCAAAACGACAAACGCCACCAGCATAATGGCGCGGTGTGCGAGCAAAAATTCGCCAAAACGGCCAAATCGCTCGTTGATTCTTTCAATATTGATTTTAGGTAGACTCATCGTTTACTCCTGTTTTTATACAGGCGCAAAACTAGCAGTCAACCCATCAAATTACTACTCCAAATAGTCAGCAGACAAACTGAACAGACTTATTCCTGTATACAGCGAACAGGATAATACTGGCCATCTTCGCGAGGGTCTATAAAGTCATCAAAATAGATGATGCTATCTGTAATACGTATATAAGATTTGCCTTCTACCCAGAAAATCCCATATCCCGAAGTATCGTCCCATCCGTAGGGGTCAACCATAATCATGACCAAGAAGGACAAGCCGAAATCATCGGAAGCCTTACGTAACCCTGACAGCTTAGAAAAGAGCTTCGGCAAGAACTTTTGACGTTCTAGATATTCAATGTTTATCCACTTTTGCAATTCTTCTTTCTTGGGCAAGCGCCAGCCTTCGGGGCATGCCTTCAGCGAGGCCTCCGCATTATAAAAACGTCCGTAATCGCACTTGATTTTTTGCGAGCACTTGCTGTAATTCTTGATGGTCGGATCACTTTCGGTATAATAATCGATATTTTCCGCCATCCATGTTTGACCATCGTACACAATTGTTCTGTAGACCTTATCATCTCTAGGGTCTTTCATAGTACCATATTCAATTTTGTCGTTAAAGAAATATTCCTTCGGCAATTTACCGATCAGATTTTCATTGGACTTAAGCCACGTTCCTTCGTAACAGATATATTCCATCCCCGGCGTTGAATCACTCGGTATACGTGTATTGTTTACCTTGCATTCATGGTCCTTGGTTTCATAATCCTGTGCCGTCGGGACAACCCAACCCGATTCCTTGCATATAAATTCCCTATTCTTGTAGCCACAATTGGGAAAATCCGCCCCGCAATCGTATTTTCTAAACTCACCTCTATTTGATATACCACAATCCGTCAGGCCACCACAGAACTGCCACATATTTTCGACGATTGCCGAAGTCATGTTACTAATACTGCTGATGGACTGACCCCAAGGCACTCTAATCATCCTTGGAGAATTCACAACCAACCCGCACCGATCCGATTTGCTGAATTCTTTGCCGTTAGCGAGGTCATTAATGAAATTCACCCTCATCGTAGTATCGCCATTTTCCACCGGGAACAAGGTGCTTATGGCATAACCAACAGCCTTCTCATATAAGCTATCGTTCACTGGAGCAGAATCGATGTATAGGAAGTCATACAGCTTTTGCATGGCCGTCGCCTTTGCATTTTCCAAGGCCACGCCCTGATTCACCAGATTCTTGACCAGCCCATAAATGGTTTGCTTGACAACACAAGAAGGTTCTTCGTAATCCGAAAAATATTTCCCTACCAAAGAATCTTGATAAACTTGGAAACATCCTTCTGCCTTGGAAGGGTCTAGCGGTTTGAACTTTGTAGAATCGTAATGCCAGTATGGCGAAAATCCGCCGGCAGCACCAAGACCGGAGAACAAGTCGCCCGTGCCAGACGCACCCGCAGAACTCGAGGACTGCTTGGAACCAGACGATTCACTGGAATCGGCCGATTCGCTCGCGCTAGAGGTCTCGTTTGAAGTTGCACTAGAGTTGATGGCAGAATCACCGGCACTTGAAGATATGTTTGCGCCGGATAGCACGGTAGAATCGGACAGCACTACCGAGCTGGAAGACTTTGGCTTTAGCGAACTCGACGACTCATCCGTCATTTCGTCGCTAGAACTTACCTGGGAAACTTCTTCAGCCGCAGTCGAGGAGGAATCCTCTCCACAGCCTATATATATGAATGCCGGAATTAAGGCCCAAAGTAGTTTTGCACTCTTGATCATTCTTTACCCTCCATTATAAAGATACATTCCTACACCATAGAGTTGATAAAAGTCACCGTTTTTTTACCACAAAAACGCTCTAGTTTTACATTTTCTTGTTTTAAGGAATTTTGATTTACATATTATGAAAAGCTACGAAAAAATGTTTGGTAAAATCCGTCCAAAACCTTGTGGTCTACCCCCTTTTTTACTACATTAAAAGTCCGATGAAAATATCGGAAACCATTGAGGCACACATGAGCGCAGCCGTTGCAGCGATTGCGCAACGCAATCAGGCGACCCTCTCCGGAAAAGTTTCCGGACATCCGATTTTTCTTATTTTCGTTTTTAATCGTCTTTATCGTTTGGCAAAAGCTTCTGGCTTTTGCCTTTATTTTTATAGATCCTTCGACGCGCTCCGCTTGCTCAGGATGACACGGAGCCGCCTTTACATCAAGACTTTACATTATCCAACGAGTACATTATGACAGACAAGTTCAACTGGAAAGCGAAACGCGAAAAGAAGGCGTTTCTGGCATTGGCGGATGGCGCCGTGTTCCACGGGTATGCCTTCGGACAGGCAACCGACACCGTCGGTGAAGCAGTGTTCAACACCGGCATGGCAGGTTACAAGCAGATTTTGACGGACCCCTCCTATGCGGGCCAGTTCGTGGTCTTCACCACGGCCGAAGTCGGCGCATACGCGGCAAACCTCGAAAAGTCCGAATCGCGAGACGTCTTTTTGAACGGCATCGTCGTGAACTCGCTGGACGACGTGAGCAAGGAGAATGGCGAAGAAAGCCTGCACGACTACATACTCGCCCACAAGAAGCCGGGCATCGCAGGCGTGGATACCCGCGCCCTCACAATCCACCTGCGTGAACACGGCGCACAGAAGGCTTACCTCCACGTGGACGGTACCGAAATGAGCGAAGCCGATGCGATTGCAAAGGCAAAAGCCTGGGAAGGCCTCGACGGTCAGGACTATGCGAGCAAGGTCAGCGACCCGAATGGCTACGAGTTCAGCACGGAAGGCGACCTGAACGTTGTCGCTCTCGATTTCGGTATCAAGACGAATATTTTGAGGAATCTCGCCGCGCAGAACATGAAGGTGACGGTTCTCCCGATCAACGCCACCTACGAACAAATTATGGCGAAGAATCCGGACGGTGTGTTCCTCTCGAACGGCCCTGCCGACCCAAACAGCCTCCCGCAAGTGGCTGCCGTCGTGAAGCAGCTTTTGGGCAAGGTTCCGCTGATGGGCATCTGCCTCGGTAACCAGTTGCTCGGTCTCGCTCTCGGCGCGAAAGTTTCTAAACTCAAGTTCGGCCATCACGGCTGCAACCATCCGGTGAAAAACTTGAAGACCGGCGCCGTGGAAATCACGAGCCAGAACCACAACTACGCCATCGAGGAATCTAGCCTTCCCACGAACGTGGAAGTCACGCACATCAACCTGAACGACAATACCGTTGAGGGCATTCGCCACAAGGAATTCCCCGCATTCAGCGTGCAGTACCACCCGGAATCTGCTCCGGGCCCGAACGATTCCTACTACCTGTTCGGCGAATTCAGGCAGATGATTCTCGATTTCAAGGGAGCAAAAAAATGACGAAGGCAACCACCAAGAAACAGCCCAAGTACATTTTCATTACCGGCGGCGTAGTTAGCTCGCTCGGCAAGGGAATCACCTCCGCATCGCTCGCGCTGCTGCTCAAGAGCCGCGGCTACAAGGTGTTCATGCAGAAACTTGACCCGTACCTGAACGTGGACCCGGGCACCATGAGCCCTTACCAGCACGGCGAAGTCTTCGTGACCGACGACGGATACGAAACCGACCTGGACCTCGGCCACTACGAACGCTTCGCTGGCGTGCAATGCTCCAAGGCATCCAGCTACACTTCGGGCCGCATCTACTCTTCTGTGCTCGCGAAGGAACGCGCAGGTCACTACCTGGGCGGCACCGTGCAGGTGATTCCGCACATTACCAACGAAATCAAGGACGCCTTCCGCTCTGCAGCCGAAAGCGGCGCCGACATCGTGCTCTGCGAAATCGGCGGAGTCGCTGGCGACATTGAATCGCTTCCGTTCCTCGAAGCCGCAAGACAGTTCCGTTTTGAAGTAGGCGTCGAAAACACCTGCTTTGTCCACCTGGTTTTGGTGCCTTACCTGAAGGCCGCTGGCGAACTCAAGACAAAACCCTCGCAGCACTCGGTTGCCGAACTCCGCAACATCGGTATCTTCCCGGACATTCTCGTGTGCCGCACCGAAATGACGATTCCGCAGGATCACCTCGACAAGCTCGCGCTCTTCTGCAACGTGAAGCCCGAATG
>JAFXLS010000127.1 GCA_017530965.1 Fibrobacter sp. | reverse complement strand
GTTTCGGTGCCATCGGCGTTCTTGATCTTGCGCTTGCCTTCTTCTTCGATGTGGAAGCGGAGGTTTTCGAGGAGGATGATTTCACCCGGCTTGATAGCGGCGCAGGCGGCTTCGACTTCGGGACCCACGCAGTCGGAGAGGAACTTCACCGGCTTCTTGATGAGTTCTTCGAGCTTCTTGGCAACCGGAGCGAGCGTGTACTTCATGTTCTTTTCGCCATTCGGGCGTCCCAGGTGGGAAGCGAGCACGACGGCTGCACCCTTGTCGAGAGCGTACTGGATGGTCGGGAGAGCGGCTTCGATACGCTTGGTGTTGGTGATTTCACCAGTCACCTTGTCCTGCGGAACGTTGAAGTCGACACGGATGAACACGCGCTTGCCGGCGAGTTCGAGATCTTCAATAGAAAGCTTTGCCATTGTAGCAATCCTCTTTTTAGGGTTAAAATTTTACGCGGGAAAATATAGCAATTTTAGTGGGCGATTGGTCTCTATCTGTATTGCGGCGAGAGCGTGGCTAAATCACACTTTTTTGACAATCTGTGCTTTGAGTGTAAACATTGATAAACATTGGGCTCAGGGAGAAGACTCAGGGAGAACATTATGTGTACGATTGTATATTATTAAAGCATTATTTTAGTGCACTTGTTCACATTTTTTTATATATTTCCAACAAAAATTAGACCTTTTGGAGTAATAAATGAAACGTTCACTTTTGATGGTCCTTTGCCTGTCCGTCGTATCCGCTTTTGCCGGTATATACGATATCGAAGAATTTTCCGCTAAAGATGCGGGCACTCCCGATGATTACATTGTTGCTGAATTTGGTGGCGAACTGAAGGTCGCTCCGGCAGATGAAGTTGCTACTCTGCAGTCTGGCCGTTTGGTTGTTCGTCAAAAGTTTGAAGATCCGTTTGGCGAATCCGAAACCTCTTACCAGCTTTACCAGGGTGGCAAGGGTGACCTTTCGTCCATGACTCCGATGACCGCCGAAGGCGTTGACTACTCTAAGCTCGTTAACGCTAAGCTCTATACTCGCCGCGGTGCCGCTGCCGACAAGGATGTCGAAAAGGTTTATTTCGACGGTAAGGCTGTTTATGCTCCGGGTCTTTCGACTGCAGTTGTATACATCGATGGTTCTCCGGTAACGCTTAAGGGTGACGAATCTGCTTCTGCAAGCGATGACGAAGAAGAAACTGTTGCTGCAGCTCCTGCCGTTCCTAGCAGCAAGGCTCAGGAATGCGACGAATATGATCCGGACTGCGAAGATGAAGATGATGATGACTACTCTTCTTACAAGATCTCCGCTCCGGTTGACAACTCCGCCGACGATCGTGATTATGCTGCTACTGATGCTGCTAGGGATGTGGGCGACCGTTTCGGTATTGCTGACGAAGTCCGTTTCTGGACCGCAGTTGGTCTTTCGGCCTTGGCAGTGACAGCCGCTGTGATCGGTATCATTGACCATAGCAAGGCTAACGAAGCCAGGGATGCCTACGACTCTCTGAACGAATTGAGCGATTTGACCGTGAGGAAGTGCGAAGGCAACGCCACATGTGAAGAAATCATGGTGTCGTATGTGAAATCACAAGATCTGCGTGGACTGCAGAACCGTATCGATCAAAACAAGAAGACCCAGGATTCCTATACCTCTGCCCGTAACATTTGGTTCGGCATTTCTGCCGCCTCTATTGCCGGTGCTGTTGTTCTCTTCGTATGGTAGTCGAAACCGGAAAAATCACGATACGTGATTTGGAATTCAACTGCATCATTGGAACGCTTCCATACGAGCGCGAAAATGTGCAGCCGGTTGTGATGAATATTTCGGTGTGGCTGGATTTTTCCTTGGCCGCCCGAAATGAAGATCTTGCCCATTCTATTGATTATGTGCAATTGGCTGACGACGTGCAGGATTTTGTCTGCAGGTCGTCTTTCCAGTTAGAAGAAACTTTGGTCGTCGAAACGGCCAAGTATATCTTGAACCACTACCCCAAGACTGTTGCGGCCGAAGTTTCTGTCCGCAAGCCCTTGGCAATCCCGCAAAGTGCAGGTGCTGAGTCCAGCATCAAGATTTTAAGGTAGCGAGTTCAGCTGCGGAATGCGCGGTAGCGTAAAGCTTCCGACAGGTCTATAATTTCAACTGAATCGGAATTTCGAAGGTCGGCAATGGTTCTGCCGACCTTTAATAGTCGGTAATAGCCTCGGGCGCTCAGTCCCATTCTGTCGGCGGCGCTGATGGCGAATTTTTCTGTTTCTGCCGATAGCCTGCAACTGCTTTTGGCAAAGTCCGAAGACATTTCGGCGTTCGTCTTGAACGGAGTGTTTGCGAACCGCTTGCGCTGAATTTCCCGGGCGGCGCAAATACGCTTGCGTATTTCCGCCGAAGACTCGGCGTGGGTCGTCCTGCCGAATTGCGAGGCTTCGACGGGCGGTACGCTCACTTGGATGTCGATGCGGTCCAGGAGCGGTCCCGAGATCTTTTCCTGATAGCGCTTGCGTGCCTCGGGCAGGCAAGTGCAGGCTCGTTTCGGATCCATGGCGTAGCCGCAAGGGCAGGGGTTCATGGCGGCTCCCATCATGAATCTTGCGGGCCAAGTGACCGTACCGCTTGCGCGGCTGATAGAAATCTGGCCCTCTTCCATGGGCTCGCGGAGCGCTTCTAGAACGCTGCGGTTGAATTCCGGCAGCTCATCTAGAAACAGGACGCCGTTGTGGGCGAGGCTCGCCTCACCCGGCTTTAGCCGGGTGCCACCCCCCACCAGTGACACCATGGAGGCGCTGTGGTGGGGGGTACGGAACGGGCGGACCATGACAGGCTTGAAATCTTCTGCTTCCCCCGCGGAGCGAGCACAGGAATGGATTCGGGAGGTCTCTAGAATTTCAAGCTCTGTCATTTCGGGCAGAATGCCCGGCAGGCACTTGGCGCACAAGGTCTTGCCCGCTCCTGGCGAGCCTACTAGCAAAAAGTTGTGGGCTCCGGCAGCGGCAATTTCGAGAGCCCGTTTTACCCCTTCCATGCCGACCACATTTTTAAAGTCGGGTATATCATGGGGAGTGTTGAGGTATTGCTTTTTATCTTTAAATCCTTTTGCCGAGAGGGCGGAGTTAGCAGCCCCGCTTTCCATTTTTTCGACACATTCCTTGAGCGTGTCGGCGCATACGTAACGAATCCCTTCTACAAGGGAGGCTTCTTCTTCGTTCGCCCTTGGAATGACAAGAATGTCTCTTGATTTTTCGGATAAACTCATGGCGAAGGAAAGAACGCCTCGGATTGGCTTCAACTGACCGTCAAGGGAAAGTTCCCCTACAAAAACGAGGTGTTCTAAATCGGGAACTTCAATCTCTCCGGTTGCAGTCAGCAGCCCCATTGCCAAAGGCAAGTCCAAGGCGCTCCCTTCTTTCCGCAAATCCGCGGGTGACAGGTTTACCGTGGTACGGAAACCCGTCACCACTTTGTCTACGGAGCGAATGGCTGAAATGACGCGCTCTCTAGACTCTCTTACTGCGTTGTCTGGCAAACCAACCAAGGTGAAGCCAGGCAGTCCCTGGGATGCGTCTACCTCGACGCTAACCGGGACCGCTTTGATACCGAACAGACAATAAGAGCGGATTCGACGGAACATGACAACCTGCCTATACTACGGAAGCCTGGTATTTTTCAAGGACGCAGTTTTCGATATGCTCGCGCAGGTTCCTTGCCATGGGGAAACAGACGCTGCGATATTCTTCACCCTTGAAGAACGGATCTACGGGATAACCTACGAACATGCCGTTTTCTCCTTCCATGACGCGGAGGCCACGGATCAGAAACTGGTCGTTGAGAACAATAGATGCCAAGCCCTTGATATGTCCCATGGAAGGTCCTTCTCTAAAGGGGTAAACCTGGACGCTGGTAACGGCGAGACAGTCGAATGCACCGGATGCATTCCATTCTTTCTTTTCTTTTTCGATTGTTTTTGCTTTTACAGCCATTGAGGCCTCCTATTTTGTATGAGTTTTGCTTTTCTTGAAGCAAACCCGTCTTTGCAAAAAACGTGCCATTTCTGTATTTGCAGAATATTGACGAAAAACAGCGAATTTGCTAAAGGCGAAAAACAGAGGAGTGATTAAATCACTGATTAAAACACTGTTTTAATCACTTTACTACTTTTTAAGCATGCTCTTGAAACCGAATATGAACTGGGTGGCGAACCAAGGAATATCCCTTCCGTCGGTCTTTGCTGAATGGGAACTTTCTTCGGATTACTTTACGGTCCGTTTTTCAGTGGAAGAACCTTCGGACTGCTTCTGTGCCGAAGTCATGGAAGATAACGGCTCCAGCTGGGAAGATTCCTGCGTCGAGATTTTTTTGGAAAATCCGGCAAACCCTGTGGAATACTATAACTTCGAAACCACATGTCGTGGTTATTTGCTTGCAGCAAGAGGCCCCGATCGCCATTCCCGCACCAAGCTTTCGCAAATGGAAATTGACTCGGTGGTTCGCATCAAGGAACTTGCCAGTGTCGCTGGGAACTTAGTTTGCTGGGGCATGACGGTCCAGATTCCGGCAACCCTCTTCGGTCTAAAAAGTTTCGATGGAATCGTCTTGAAAGGCAATCTCTACAAGTGTGCCGATAAAGCAAAGACGCCCCATTACCTGAGCGCCTTTGATATTGAAACTGAAAAACCGGATTTCCACCGTCCGGAGTTTTTCCGCGAATTCTAGCTATTTCATTTTTAACTTCATTTCGAAAACGAGACGACCTGTTTCGTCTTCGATTTTCATGTAGGTGGCGCCCCGCTTGTCGGCGCGGTAAACCGTGACTTCCTGGCCTTCGCGGGTTTCGCCTAAGAAATGGACTTCCAGCATGGAAGGAATGCAAAGCTCGATGTCGGCGGCACTGAATACGTTCAAGGAAAGCTTCACGTATTCGATATTGTTCATGTGGTGAGACATGTCAATGTGCTGGGGTAACACCTTTTGGCGGTATACTTCCTGGTATTCTTCGGGTTCCACAGCAAACTTGGTGAACTTGTTGTCCATGAAGGGCTCGGGGGCGCCTTCTGTGGGGAAGTCCACGGCAGACAGCTTCATGGGACGGTGGCGTTCCAAATCGAGGCAGCAGGCTTCCTGAACAGCGAGAATAATGGGCTCCCCGTCTACTGTTGTAACGGCGGTGTTTTCGTAAGTGCGGATGGGAGCGTTATCGGCCGGGAATGAGGTGGTGACGACTTTATCGCGCCAGTAAGGACGCTGGAAAAATTTGAACTTTGCTTTATAAATAGCCCAGTAACCGCCCTTCTCGTTAACGCAGAAGTTGTCCATCTTGAGTGCACCGAAATTTTCGGTGAAGTTGTCCTGCACCATGAGCACGGTTTGTGCAATGCCCATCTTGCCCGAGACATCGATGTATGCCGAGGTGATGGTTCTTTGTTTCTGGAAGACCAGCGGATTTTTAGCAAGCGAATAAATGTCGATCATGCCTTCAATATATAAAGAAAAAAGGAAGTTGCGGGGACAACTTCCAATATTTTATACGTGCAGAGCTCTGTGCTTATTAAGTTGTGATGTATGAGAATGTCATTTCACATCACACATTACACATTGCCTTTTAGATCTTCTTGAGCACCAACAGGTGGCCGGGAGCCTTGTTGGGGTCGAGGCGCACAAAGTTCTTGTTGCCACGCCATACAAAGCTTTCGTCGGTAATCAAGTCGCGCAAGAAGAAGAAGGAATCCTGGTTGAGGCCGAGTTTAGCCATGTCCAGTTCCACCATGCCTTCCTGGGCGTTGTCCATGTCCATGTTGCACACGCAGAGGATCACGTCTTCGCCGGATTTCTTGGAGTAGACCATCAGCTGGTCGTTGGCGCAGTAGTGGAAGTCCAGGTTGTCGTATTCCTGCAATGCGACATGTTCCTGACGGGCGGTGTTCACGCGGCGCACAAAGTCCTGGATACCCGGGCCACTCCAGTTGTGGACCTTGTACTGATATTTTTCGCTGTCCTGCAGTTCTTCCTTGATGGGGCTCGGAATGTTTTCGCAGAGCTCGTAGCCGTTGTACATACCGGTAAGGCTCGAAAGCGTACCGGCGAGGAAATAACGCTGCTTGAAGGCGTTCGGGCCCTTGTAGGCGAGGTACTTCGGGAAAATGTCCGGAGTCGTCGGGAAGAAGATGCCGCGCATGTATTCCTTGGCATCGGACTGCGTGAGTTCCTTGAGGTACTGTTCGAATTCCCACTTGGCGCTGCGCCAGGCGAAATAGGTGTAGCTCATGTCGAAGCCCGATTTGGCCAAGCGATGCATCATCTTCGGACGGGTGAATGCTTCGGCGAGGAACACGAGTTCCGGACGCTTTTCCTTGACGTCTGCAATCAGCCATTCCCAGAACGGGAAAGGTTTGGTGTGCGGGTTATCGATACGGAAAATTTCAATGCCCTTGTCAGCCCAGAACAAGATGATGTTTTCGATTTCCTGCCACAGGGCCTTGTAGTTCTTGTTGTAGTAGTCGAAGGGGTAAATGTCTTCGTACTTCTTGGGTGGGTTTTCGGCAAACTTGATGCTGCCATCCGGTTCGTGGTAGAACCATTCCGGGTGCGATTTCACATACGGGTGGTCGGGGCTGCAGTTGAGCGCAATGTCGAGAGCGAGGCGGAGTCCCTTCTTGCGGGCGGCCTTAGCAAAATGCTCGAAGTCCTTCATGCTGCCAAGTTCGGGGTCCACATCGTAGTGGCCACCATTCTTGTTACCTACGGCGTACGGGCATCCCGGTTCGAGCGGCTTGCCCTTCTTGTCTGTCTTGGCGTGCAGGGCGTTATTTGCGCCCTTGCGGTTGGTGACGCCAATCGGATGAATGGGCACCAGGTAGACGGTGTCGAAGCCGAGGTTTGCAATATAGTCCAGCTGGTTTTCGCAGTCCTTCCAGGTTGCGCTCTTGGTGGGGTCGGTGCCCTGGCTCTTTGGCCACATTTCGTACCAAGTACCGATGCGGGCGTAAGACGGGTCCACGCGGAGTTTCATCACGGGGCTTTCGGTCGGTTCGTCCTTGGGTTCCACGGTCCAGGCGCAAATCTTGTATTCGTAGTAGCCGATGTTGTTGACCGTGAAGGAACCTTCCCACTGGTCATTATCGACGAAGTGCATGGGAGCCTTTTCCCATTTCTTTTTGGAATCGTGGCGGTAGAAAATCGCCGCGTCATACTTTTCGTGGCTGTGGCGGAAAATGTCCGCGGTAAGCGTGACGGTGTCGCCCGGTTCACGCTTGAGCATAAAACGCCCGCCTTCAATCTGGGGGCGAATGTTTTCGATGACGAGATTATCTTTGCGAGTAGGAATAGTTGCCATAGTAACGAAAATTTAGCAAAAAAGGCCCGCCGTGGCGAGCCTTTGATGCGATTTGTTTTTTACTCAATCCTCAGGACTTGAACTTCCTTAATCCAGAAGGTTCGTTCGGATCCGCCCAGGTTCAGTTCAAACCTTGCGAAGGGGTCGCTCACTTCGGGAATAAAGGTGATTGCTACAGAGTGGCCGGTTGTCTGGACCTGTACGTGTTCCTGGAAGCCGACCGTTTCATAGGTGTTGTATGAACCGATTCGGGCGGTGATTTGACCTTCTTCGCTGGACCAAATCGTGAATACGCACTGGTACCTTACACCGGCAATCAAGGCCACGTTTTCTTGAATCAGCTGGACGCTATAGGAGTGGCTGCCGCCTTCCGTAACGTTCACCTGCATAATCCGTTCTTTAGAGCCCTTTTCGATGATTACCGTCGTGTCGGCTTTGCCGCTGAACTGATTCATCAAAATCCAATCGGTGGTAAACGGAGACTGGAAATTTCCGTTGATAATCGTATTTTCCTTGGGCTTTGCGGCGATACCTTCCCAGATGTCCATGACATAGTCGGAAATGGAATCGCCTTCTGCACTCGTGTAATCGTAGCGGAGCGACTGGAAACTCGGAACAAACTGATTGTTCAACTTTTTCCACAGCTCGGCATTGTTCTTGGCATCAATTCGAATCGTCTTGTCCTTGTCGATTTCTGCAGTAGAGAAGTCGATATCCTTGATGAAGGTCTTAACGCGGAATATTACGGACAAGTTTGCTTTGCCACCCGTAGTGTCAATCTGCGAGTAATGGTAGCGGAGCATGAATGACTGGAAGTTCGAGAGGCTGTACACGAACGGAACGTACTTGTCGCCGACCTTGGCCCGTCCGTAAATGGCGGCGGACTCATTGGGGCTGAAGGAAACTCCCATTTCCTTGAGGTAGCCTTCTTCCTGCAGGTCGATGTCCTTGAAATGATCCTTGACAGAAGATCCCTGGATAAACGAGATTTCCAGAGTCTCGTCGGGCTTGTTTTCGTAAGGCCAGAGTTGCAGTCCAGCAATGGGGTCGACGGATACGGTGGTGTAATAGTAACTGGAGAACGAACGCAATTGAGTCAGAACCAGCGAGAAGGAATCCAACAGGACGGCTTCGTCCTTTTCGCTTTCCTTTGCGAGTGCCTTGCGCGTCGTTTCGGAATAGTCAACGGAGAATTCTGCAACTAGCGGAAGTGCGGGTTGCTTCTTGAAGGAGGTGTCCTTGCCCGAAGTATCCTTAACAGTCGTGTCCTTAATGATGGAATCCTTAGTCGCGGTATCCTTGACGGAGGTATCCTTAGCCGTTGTATCTTTCCCGACGGTGTCGATCTCGGCAAGCGATGGGTTGCCAATTTCGATACCAGCCATGGACTTGTCGTTGGAACATGCTACCAAAGACAAAAATACGGCGACGTAAGCGGCAATCGATGCTATGGACAAAAAGAATTTCATCACACTCCTCGGGTCAAGGGGAAGAGCTGAATGTTGATTTGCACAACATCTTCTGCTTCTCCGGCTTTTGCAGAGAAATCTAGTAGTTCTTTTCGCATTAGTTGTAAATGTTTTTTCAAATTAGGGAAATCTGAACGCCTAATTCCGAAAGTGAGCGCCGAAATGTCCCTTTCTTGCCCCGGAAGGTCTGCTAACATGGTGGCCGAGAGCTTGAGCATCTGGAAATGATACATCTTGACCATCATGTCCTGAACCTCGTCGTCGGTGGTAATTAGGGGGTCGCGCTGGCGGTAGCCATTGGCGGTCTTGACGAGGAGTCCCAGTTCCAAGAGCAATTGGAGCGATTCGGTAACCTGGGCGGGGGTAACAAGCCCACGGAGCTTTTTAGAAATTAGGTCGGGAATGGGCCTGAAATCCTTGAGCCCTACCATTTCAAGAATTACAGAATGGTGCCATTCCTGGAAAATACGGAATTGAGCCTTGTCCATCTTGTGCAGCTTGGAACGGGGGCTGGCCTTGATGAGCTGGGCGTAGTAAATTTGCTTGTCGGCATCGGTTTGGGCCTGGTTGAAGAACACAAGGCTTTCGAAATAGGCTGCACGTTGGTTTTCGAGACCCAGACCGTGAATAAGTTTGGTGACCGTGTTTTTGGTAATGTTGCGTTTGCCGTCAATTGCAAGTTTTAAGTGGGCGTGGCTAGAAAGCCCTGCCTTTTCGGCAAAGAACCGCAAGCTGAAAGCGGTCGAGGTTTTCTTTTTATACTCGTAATAATCACGAAGAAATACCCTGTAGTTCGTGTACTGCAGGATATCCGGTTCTACGAGTTTCTGCTTTTCTCCATTTTCCATAATCAAAAAAATAGAAGAATTCACCCCTGAAATACAAATATATTTTAAGTTTCCCGTTTACCCTAGTAACCATTAGTAAACATCGCGGGCAAGTAGCGAAAAACGCCTATGATCCACAAATTTGCCGTTTATGAGCTCATAATCGCGGTTTATACCCTCTTCCATGAACCCGCAGCGGGTGGCGACGGCGGCACTCTTGCCGTTGTGTACAGAGACTAATAGTTCTAGACGGTTGAGTTTTAGGTGCTCAAATGCGAACTTGATGATGAGTTTTACCGATTCGGTCATTAGGCCTTGCCCGGTAAACGGTTTTGCAAGCCAGTAGCTTAAAGTGGCGGAACGGTTTCGCAGGTTCACGTCCATCATGATGGAACCGGCGAATTCTCCTTCGGAATCGGTGGGCGTGTTCTTGAAAATAAGCCAGCATCCCCCTTGTCCGAACCGTTCGTTTAAAACCCACGAACGGATTCTTTTCTTCAGGTCGAAAATGTCCGTTTCGGGAATCCAAGGAAGATGCTCGGCCAAGAAGTCGCGGGAGCCTTCGATGGTGGCGAAGATGTTTTCTGCCGATGCTGCGCCAGGAGCGTTTTCGCGAACGCCCTTTAGCGTGACCAGTTTCCCCTTGAGGGTTGCTGTCTCGAACGCTTCGGTGAAAAAATCGTCAAAATTCTCCATAAGGGGGAAGATAGTAAATTGGATAAAAAGGAAAAAACCGTCGAATTGCTTCGACGGTTTTTCAGTGCGGATGAAAGGACTTGAACCTTCATGCCCTTGCAGGCACTAGAACCTGAATCTAGCGTGTCTACCAGTTCCACCACATCCGCGTGGGGTAAGCCAAATTTTGAAAAATTTGCCCTATTTGTCAAGGGTTATTTAGAAAAAATCTCCAAAATCCAGTCTTTGTGCTTGTTTTGCCAGTAGCTCCAGTCGTGCTCGCCTTGCGGGTCAAACTTGAGGTCGCACTGGGTGCCTACATTCTGGCAGAACTCCTGAATCCAGGGGACGGCCTTTTCGGATGGGTACAGTCGGTCGGCGCCTCCTTGGATGAATCTCCAGCGCCCGTTCTTGAGCGGAGTCTGTGCGGCGACCTGTGCTGCCGGTCCGAGGGATTCGCCGTAAGTACTCATGAGAATGCGGTTCTTGATTTTGCGCTTGCCCCAGAGTGAATAGGTGATTACCCCTAGAGAACCGTCGGAGATTCCAATCAGTGATATTTCTTCGATGTCTTTCTTCTGGCGCTTGGCGAGGCTGTCCAGGGCGTCATCGACAGCTTCGATGGTGGTAGGTTCAACCCAGTGATTCTGCTTGCAGGCCGAGGCGCTGACTACTGTATAGTCCGGCAACATGTTTGCAAGGGAACCGCCTGCCACGAGTCCCTTCTGGCAGTTGTTGCTAGTCATGCCTCCGTGGAACCAAACTATAGTTCCGGTAGATGTCTTGTTGCCCGCGTTTCGCCAAACTCCGACAGGCATGTCGGGTGATTTGTTCCCGGCCGAAAACATGAAGGATGCGTTTTTGAGAGGGTTCCTTTTTTTGATGAGCAAGGTGTCTGATTGCGGGGCAGCCTGCGCAAAGCAGAATGCAACTGAAGCCAGTAATAATACGACGAACGTTCTCATTTATCAAAAACTTTAAATAAAAAAATTATCTAGAGATCCTTCGACTTCATCACTTCGTGATTTCGCTCAGGATGACACTACGAGTCTGTTCTATTTCCTCTTTTTCACTACCCATAGAATGAACAGCGTGAGCGAGGCGAGAGCCAAGGCGAGAACAATGGCACAGCCGATAAAGGCGTAGTAAACTTGGTAGTCGATTACTAAGGTGTCAAAGTCCATTTCGCCATCGGTGGAGGCAAGACTATGGACAATGAATGTCTTGTCGTCGATACGGCTTGCCGAAATTTCAAGAGGGATATCGCCTGCATTGCGACTTGCAAAGCTGTACCAATCGGCCATGTTGTCCAGGATGTCAGCCGAGGCGTACAGGATAAAGTTTACCTGGTCGTCTCCGTTAATCTGGAAAATGGTCTTGTCGAAAAAGGGGATGTTGCTTCCGCCAAAGATGCTTGGAATGGCGGCATGCGAAACGGTTCCGTAGAACAGGTGCTCTTCTTGCATCAGACCCTTGAGGGCGGGCATCAGGTACGATGTGAGCCAGCCTGCCAAAAATATCAGCAGCAAAGAAAAATTCAGAAGGGCCGGTTTTCTAGAAGTATAGAATCGCATGAGTTCCTTATAGCTTGGATCTGAAAATAAAGAAGAAGGTCGAAAGCATCAGTACGAGGGTCAAGAAATAGAATGCCATGGGTATTTTAGACTTGAGGGACATTTCTTCGATGTTCTGGCTCTGGAAAAATTGAATCAGGTCTTCGCTGTACATGACTGCCAATTCGTTATTGAACCGGTTCCAGGCGAGAGTCTGTTCCTCGTTTTCTTGCAAGAGGTTGAAAAGGATTTCTTTGGTGGAATCGGGAATGGCGTTGACGAGGCTGTCGCCGAGTCCCGCCAAGCCGATCATGTAGCCTGCGCGGGCGGAATCCAGAATCCCTTGCAGGGGTATTTGAATGTTGGCGGGGAGGGAGGCTGCTTGAATCTTGACGGTTTGCAGCTTTTCAAGCCACTGGTGGCGGCTTGCTGCATAGCGGCGCATGCTCGAAACCTTGGCCAGGACTTCGCGTTCGAAACGTTCCACCGATGGGCGTGATGGGGCCTTGATGCCGATTCGCTGGATATCGTCCATTTCGCGGGCAAAAGAGACGGCAATTTCCCTAAGGGTCATGGTCTGGGCTTGTACAAAAACCGTGTCTATGCCGAATCCGATACGGACTCGTTCCATTCCGCGCAGGGCATAGGATTCTTGTAGCTGGTAGTCCGACAGAGTCTTGATGTAGCGGGAGTACATAATGATCTGCGGCTTCTGCGAGAAGTAGAATAGAATAGTAAGGCCGATGGCAACTGCAAGTACCACCCACGCCCAGGGGGAGCGGATTCTTGCGTTAAAGGTATCGGCAATCGATTTGTTCTTTAACTCGAGCACAACTAGAAATTACCTTTTTTCTACTTTACTTGGTATGCCTATGATTCGTTTTTCACCCATTTTCGGCTTAGTTGCGCCATTTTTGATGCTCTTTTCGGGCTGTACGGTGGAACGGGCCCAGGAACAAGTTCTTGCCGAACATGCAAACGGGGCCAAAAAGACCTCGATTTGGGTTTATCCCGATGGCGAGATTTTAAAGAGGAACGAATGGTATACCGATGGAATCAAGGAACTGGAAATTCCATATAAAGATGGGGTTCCCCATGGGGACTTCAAACGATGGACGGGTTTTGGCGATGTGGCGCTATTGGGGCGTTACAAGAAAGGCCTTAAAGATGGCAAGTGGACTTCGCTCTTTAGTGACAAGAAGGTGGAGGCCTACCGCTATTACGAAGAGGACCACCCCGTAGGCGATTGGGAAGGCTGGCATTATAATCGCGAAAGGGCCTTTGAGGAACACTATGACGACAAGGGCCTGGCGGTTGGCGTCTGGAAAAAATGGTTCGATAACGGGGCCCTGGAGCAAGAGGGCGATTGCCATGCCAAGTGGGACCCTAAGCGTGAAATTGTTTCTGCTTCGGATGAATCAACATACCTGAAACGTTTTTCGAAGGATTGCCATCTGCTGGAAGAATTTACGTGCAGGAACGGAAAACTTGATGGAAAGTTCTCGCTGTATTACGAAAGCTATGGCGAGAAGATGGATTCTGCAAACTGCGGAACCGGGCGCCTGCGGGTACAGGGGGTACTTGGCAAGGGGGCGACCGGCAAGGATAGCGCCCTTATCGGGATGGTGACTTATTACAGGGCTGACGGAACCCGCATGAAACAGGAACATTGGAATCGTGACGGAAAGCGAGACTCCGTATGGCGGTGGTTCGACGAAAATGGAATTGTAGTCCGAGAATGCGACTTGAGGGTGTCCGGGGTAGTCTATGGCGCCTGCGAAGGGAACATGTCCAAATTCTGTGCTGAGACTTCGTATGTGGGCGAAATCGGGGGCGTGTTGGATAGCTCCAATCTGGCCCAGAGCGTAAACTTTGAACATAGTATTGGCAAGTATCCGGCGACCATCCGTTATTTTAAACCTGGGCGTGCCCTTTTGTACGAAGAATACTGGAGAGACGGAAAAATTGCCGAAAGCAGGAGCTTTTTCCCAGATACCATGGGCGGCAAGCTGGCCAGTGAAACTTTCTGGAAAGACGGTAAACGTAACGGAATCATGCGCAACTGGTATGCTAGTGGCGTGCTCCGCGATAGCCTTACCTATGTGAATGGTGAACGGGTGGGCGAGCAGTTCAGCTACGATACCACCGGCAAGCTCACCATCCATAAAACAGAGGCCGGTAAGAACCGGCCTGTGATTATGCATTTGCTTGGGGAATGATTATCCGAAAATCTTGGCGCAGAGTTCCGGTGCAAACTTGGAGAGGTAACCCTGAATCAGGAGTATCGAAACCAGCAGCGGCAAGATCCACTTGAAGTAAATCTTGAAAGCGGCGTTGTACGGAATCTTGTAACCCTTACCGGCGTTCATTTCGGTGAAGAACTTTTCCTGACCCCAACCGTAGCGGCTAGAGCAGAAGATGGCGATGAACATGCCGCCTGCCGGGAGCATGGTGTTGCTCACGATAAAGTCTTCGAGGTCCAGAACGCAGCTGCCAGGGCCGAACGGTTCAAAGCTAGAAAGCACGTTGAAACCGAGGGCGCAGGGGAGCGAAAGCAGGAACACAATCAAGATGTTCCAATAGGCCACCTTGCGGCGCTTGAAACCCTTGAGGTCCATCCAGAAAGAAACGATGTTTTCGAACACGGCAATCAAGGTTGACATAGCCGCAAACGACATGAACAGGAAGAATGCGGCACCGAAGAATCTGCCTGCCGGCATCATGGCGAACACGTTGGAGAGCGTCACGAAGATAAGGCCTGGGCCCTGACCAGGAGACTGGTTGAAGGCAAAGCAGCTCGGAATCACGATGATGCCCGCGACCAAAGCGACGACGGTATCAAGAACGCAGACGCTTGTGGCTTCTTTTGCCAGGGAATGGTTCTTTCCGATGTAGCTACCGAAAATGGCCATGCTACCGATACCGAGGCTCAAGGTAAAGAAGGCGTGCGCAAAGGCGGCAAAGATAGCCTCACCGATTCCCTTGCCCGATTGAGTCAAACGCTCAAAAGACGGCAGCAAGTAGAATTCGAGCCCCGCCGTAGAACCGGGGAGCGTAATGGAGCGAATCGCAAGGAGTACCATAATGACAAGCAAACAGATCATCATGGTCTTGGTGATGCGTTCCACACCCTTCTGGAGGCCAAGTGACACGATAAAGAGGCCAATGACAATAGCAACCGTCATCCAGAAAATCATGAGGCCCGGATTCGAAAGCATTTCGCCAAAGCCGCTTGCGATTTCATCCGGAGTTCCCGAAAGGAACTTGACGTCGGTAACCATTTTATAGAAGTAATAGAACATCCAGCCGGTCACCACTGAGTAGAAGGCCATCAATATATAGTTGGCCGAAATCAGCGGGAACTTGGCCCAATGCCACTTGGTACCCGGCTTTTCCAAGTTGTCGAAAGCGCGAGCGACACCGCTCTTACCGCCACGACCGAGGGCAAGTTCTGCCATCAAGATAGGCAGGCCCAGGAAAAGCAGGAAGCCGAGGTAGGGGAGCACAAAGGCCGCTCCACCGTACTGGCCTGCAATGTAAGGGAATCGCCACACGTTGCCCAGGCCAATGGCGCAACCGGCGGCAATGAGGATAAATCCGAGTCTTGATTTAAAGGTTTCGCGTTCCATATTTTTAAGATAGAATTACTTCACAATGCCGATGTCGCTCTTTTTTACAAATCCGCGGATTTTTTCGCCTAAACGGATTTCTGCAAAGTTATCTTGTTCGCTCAGAATTTCGAAGGTGGTTCCCTCGGAAAGGGTGTTGAGCGTTTGGGACCTGTCGTTGGGGGCGCTGGTCACATCGGCATCTTTTGCGGTTACCACACCTTCGATGTCTGTTTCTGCGACGAAAATCTTGTAGCCGGCGCTCATGGCGATAATGCAGAATAGGCTAGACAATGCAAACATGGTGCCAATCAAGACATTCTTTGCTTTGCTGCTGCGGCTGATTCGCCTTGCGATGGCTAGCAGTGCAATTGCCCAGAACAGTCCCAGCAGCGTCCACATCTGAGTTCTTAAAGAAAGGGCATGGTGGGCCTTGAAAAGACCTGCCAAAAGCGGGTTCTCTTCACCGTCTTCTTCCACCTTGTCGCGGGTCATGGCCTGGGCGTACTTGAGGTTGTGCAGAATGTCGTCGTTGTTGGGTGCCAGACGGAGTGCCGACTTGTAATAATAGATGGCAAAGCCGAGTTTGCCTTCTCTAAAGTAGGCGTTGGCCAAGTTGTAATATAAGTCAGAATTCTCGATTCCGCTGTCGACGCAAGTGCGCCATTCGTCAATGGCTCGTTCGAAGTCTCCCTCGTTATATGCCTTGGCGCCAGTCTCGATACCGGTGCAATGTTCAGCGGCGAAACATGTCGTCGCGAAAGCGACCATCATGGCGAAAAAGATAAATACTTTCAGCTTCATATTATACCTTCAATCCTTCGCACAATTTTTCGACATCCTTCAACATTTGTTCCTGTTCGTCCTTGGTCGGATTCACCGGAGCAAAACGTGCGAACGCGCACTTTTCAAGCCAGCTGTCAATGGCGGCAATCGTTTCGGCCTTGATTCCAAGTTTTGCAAGTTCATCCTTCATTTGCGGACGGGTCATGCCCTTGAATTCTAGGTTGGTCTTGTCGCTCAGATAATCGATCAAACCGTTTTCGAGTGCGGCGTAAAGTGCCTTGGTGTCGCCTTTCTTTAAGGCCTCGCGGGCATTTGCAAAGCGGACCTTGAGCATTTTGTCTGCCTTGCCCTTACGCACCAGGGCGGCGTCGCTGTTATGCTTGCGGCGGCTGCGAACGGCGAAGGTGACAATCAGGTAGAACGGAATGGCTGCGGCGAAAATCACCCAGTAAAGAATGCTCTTGTAGGGTGCGGTCGTGTCGCTGTAGTCGTTTACCTTGTGAATAAAGCGGATGTCAGAACCGAGGGATTCAATTTCTTGCTTCTGGACTGCAGCGGGGCCTTGGGCGACCGGCGCCTGGAAAATCGCTTCGGCGGCGGCATCACCCTTTTCAACCTTTACGTTCCAGGGGCCAGCCTTGGCGGTTTCGTAAGATTTCTTGCTCGGGTTGAACCAGGAATAGGTGATTTCGGGGATGGTAAATTCGCCCTTCTTTTTGGGGTACAGGAATACGCGGATGTTTTTGGTGGTAATTACCTTGTTGCCGACAATTTTCTTGTTGAGTTCATTTTCGGGAGGCACCGAGCGGAACTCGCCGAAGTCGGGAAGCTTGGGGTCGGTGATGGAACCGGGTAGGCCGTCACCCTTGATGTTGATGGTAAGGGTCATGGCTTCGCCGACCTTAAGTTCGGTGCGGTCGAAGTCGGCATTAAAGCTGTAGTTACCCACCATGCCGCTGAAGTTGGCGGGCTTGCCTTCGGTGGGCAGCGGCTTTACGGTGATGTTGATGGTGGGGGTCTGCGTTTCGACTTCGACAGATTCCTGTTTGACGCTTCTGCTAGAGAACGTCATGCCGCCCATTTGCTTGTTTTCTTCGACAACTTTGGGTTCGCCACGTTTGGTGTACTTGAACTTGAACGGAGGAATCTGCAAGTTGCCATTTTTGGTGGAGGCTAGCCAGGCGAACTTGGCGCTGGCCTGCATTTCACGGCGGCTGCCTTCGACCGGTTCGAATTTCATGGTCGAAAGGTCACTGCGGTGAACGATAAAATCGTCGCCGGTGTTCATGTCGGTGGCTTGCAGGCCGCCTTCGAAGTGTTCATAGGTGTGGAATCCGAGCGTCACGTTGAACTGTTCGCCTTCGTAGACGGATTTTTTGCTGGGCGTAAGGCTTACGGCCAGGGCGTCATCGGTGTAGGCGCGCTGTATGCCGATAGGTATGTCTCCGGTAAGGTTGCGCTTTTGGCCGTCAATGGTCAAGAAAATCTGTCCGACGCTGAGTCGGCCCGTCTTTTTCGGGGCTTTCAGCTTAAAGGTGTAAACGCGGGCTTTATAACCGCCGCGACTTCCGCCACTGAAAAACGAATTGAACATGTCTTCCATGCTGGGGCGAATCACCTGGTCGGTACTGTCGATTCCCATAAGGGTGAATCCGTTGGCGGTTTCTATCTGCAAATCGCTACGGTTTTCAGGAAGTTCTGCTAACGGGAATACAAGCTGGAGTCCAAAGGTCTTGCCCGATTCCACGCGTTCCCGGTCCACTTGCAGGGACGGCCGTGCAGATGCGCACAGGGCAGCGGCTAGGCAAAATAAGATAATTCGTTTCATGCCTCAAATTTACCAATTTTTACAGAAAAAGACCAAGGCGGGGGGAGGCCTCAACCCTGCTACAGCCCGGATGATAAATTTTTCGAAAAAAGTCGCTGAATATATACTTTTTCCCCTTGACGCGTTAGTAAATTTTTGTTAATTTTGGCGCGCTGTTAAAAAATGGCGATAAAACGTCAAAACCCAAGGATAAAAGGATTATATGTACTGCATTCTCGCTGCCCTCCTGATCAAGAGCTTCAAGAAGCATGCCAAGCGCGCTTAATTGCCGCTCAAGCTGTTTTTCTCTCTCTGGTGATTACCGGTTTAGCTGAACAAGCTGACCGGTATTTTTTTTTGCCTTAATCGAAATTTAGCGAGCGTCTGTAGGGGGTAAAACCGGCGTTTTTGATGAAATTTTCGGCTTGCTCGATGGTGGTAAGCCCGTGATTCTTCAGCACGTTTTCTTCGATGACGATGCTGTTGATGTCGTCGGCACCGCAGTGCAGCCCGAGTTCACCTAAAGAAAGTCCCATGCCGAGGAGCGATACCTCAATATGCGGGATGTTGTCGAGGTACAGGCGACTCAGCGCGAGTAGCTTAAGATATTCGTCGCCGCGCACGTGGCGGATGGGGAACTTGTCGGTCTGCGGCTGGAATGTCCACACCACAAAGCTCTTGAACCCGTTTGCAATATCTTGAGTCTTGCGCACGTAATCCAGATGCTCGATGATTTCTTCGGGCGTCTCGACGCTACCGAAAACGATGTTCGCGCTGCCGGGGAGACCCTTCTTGTGGCAGGCCGCAAGCGTGTCGCACCAGATTTGGGCGGGGAGCTTTTTGGGGCTCAAAATTTGACGCATGCGGTCGGAGAGAATTTCGGCGCCGGCACCCGGCACAGAACTTAAGCCAGCCTCTTTAAGAATGTCCAGCAATTTGTCGAGAGAAATGCCATTGAATACGGCGATGCGCATCAGTTCCACCGGCGAAAATCCGCGGACTTTTACGCCGAGTTCCTGCGTGAGCATTTTCAGCACGTCGGTGTAATAACTGAGCGGAATGTCCTTGTTCACGCCACCTTGCAAAAAAATCTGGTCGGCGCCTTTGGCCTTGGCCTCAAGCGTCTTCTGGCGAATTTCGTCCAAATTAAGTACGTAGGCTTCGGGACTGTGCGCGGGCCTGCAAAAGCTACAGAAACTGCAAGTGATTTCGCAAACGTTCGTGTAGTTGATGATGCGGAAAGCCGTATAGCCCACCTTGTTGCCCGGATTGATCCGGTGGCGCACGGTGTTGGCGGCCTGGGCGACCTCGGTCCACGGGGCGTTCTTCAAAATGTCCAACGCCTCGGCCGGAGAAAGGCGAACGCCATCCACAGATTTTTGCAAAAGAGAATTCATCGACGAGTAAGATAGAATTTATTCGCTCAGTCATGGGGAATATATTGCCACACGGATGGGAAATCACTAACGTGATTCCTGTTTTAATAATTTAAATTTGGCGAAAAAGGGTCTTTTGAGGTTATTGGAGGTTTTATGAAATTTGATAATGGTGTCATCCTGAGCTATACGAAACTAAGAACTTTAGTTCTCAAGTTGAGTTATCCTCTTAGGGGAGCAACGAAGTGGAGTCTCTTTGACCACTTGGCAACTTGTTGCCTTAGTGGGCATGATCCCCGAATGGGGAGAAGGATCTCCGTCGGTGTTTTATTTGCCGTACTTTGTTTTTTCACTGCGTGCGACAGCAGTTCCAGCAGTGCCGACCCTGACCCGATTGCGGAAGTTTCGAGCAGTAGCGTTGATGATGAAAACCTCTCCTCGAGTTCCGTTACGGACAAAGGAACGTCTTCCGGTGGCAGTTCGAGGTCTTCTAGCTCTGTGAAGTCTGGCAATGATTCTCAGAAGAGTTCTAGTTCTGTGAATTATAAGAATAGCAGTTCTTTTGAGGATGAGTCTAGTTCTTCTTCCATGAGACGTAGGTGTGAGGAAGGCTCGTTGGATACAATGGTTGTTGGAAACATGGTTGGGTATTATGAGTGTAGGAATAATACCTGGGAGCTTGTGTCATATGTTGAGTTAAGTTCTTCATCTATTTCTTCTTCCGACGCCCATTACGATATGACGGAACAATTCTATTGCAATGGATATCCAGAATGTGAAAATGCGTCGGAAGATTTTACGGATCCTCGAGATAAACAAGTGTATAAGACGCTTATTTTTCAACAGAATGCTACAGACGGGTCTCTTGCTTATAGGTTCCGTATTTTTGCAAGCAACTTGAATTACGGCAAGCAAATTATGAGTGATGTTGTTAATTCTGATGATAACGTCGTGGAAAAATATTGCTACAACGATGATGAATGGTATTGCGACAACGGTTTTGGAGGCATGTATACCTGGAGCGAGGCCATGGGGCTACCGAAAGCGTGCGATTCCCTTTATGTGGATAGCTCCGCTGCATGCATTGACCGCTATGTTCCTCCCGAAGGTCATACTGTTAAACTAGGGGTATATGTCCAGCGGCAGGGGATTTGCCCGGGTGGCTGGCATATTATGAATGGTTGGGAGTGGCTTCAACTTTCCCGTTGGAGTTCGAGCGGTTTGGGTTCATTTGTTGTGTGGGCTCGTTCTAATAGCACGGGATTCTCTGCATTGCCTACGGGATGGCTCGATAAAGGTGAGTATAAGTATTTTGGAGAATGGGCCAAGTTCCATGAACCTCAAGAGTTTAATCATGAGGGTGCGAAAAGTCATTATATTGTGCGTAATGATCATACTGAATCAAATTCCCGTAAGGATTATGCAGCGTCTGTCCGTTGTGTAGAAGACTACGAAGATCCTTTTTGGAAATAATCCCTTAAAATCACAAACATAACAATTAAAAAGAGTGTGCGCAGGGGTGCACTTTGTGAATGCGGAGGCGAGTGCCTGACCGCAAAGCGAACATTCCGGAACGGCCATGTGAGCCGAAAAGCCCCATGCGTTAAGCTGGGGCTGTGGCGAGAGTGAGGCGAAATCGACTATTCTTTTTTGCGGCTAGAAGAGGAGATGCCGGAACAGGTCCGGCATGACAGTCGGGACGGGGCGTTGCGGGGTGCCCCCGCAGAGAGGGTGGAGAGCAACGTAGTGCGAACCAGGGAGAGGCTTCTCCCTTTGGAACCTACCCAATATTTCTTTATTTTTTCGTGGGAATGCAAGCCAAAAACGCATTTAGAATTGTATTTTTCTTTCGGTACCGAACGATACCTTTAAAAATGCACAAATTGCACAAAAAGGTGAATACTATGCAAGTTGATTTGAATACTGTCGATTGGAAGACGCTCCCCTTCGGTTATTATGACACCGATTACAATGTACGCTGCTACTACCGCAATGGTCAGTGGGGCAAGATCGAACTGTCTTCTTCCAAGGACATCAGCATCCACATGGCCGCTACTTGCTTG
>JAFXLS010000126.1 GCA_017530965.1 Fibrobacter sp. | reverse complement strand
GCTTATGACTTGGGAAGTGTTCAACGAACCCGAAGGCATGACAAGCGTGGGCTGGACGACCAAAAAGTTAGACAAGGCCGTGCTGCAAAAGTTCACGAACAAGATTGCGGCGGCAATCCATGCCACAAACCCGGAACTGCTCGTTTCTACGGGTAGCGTGAATATTCAGTATCAGAGCTGGTGGAACGATGCCGAACTTATCGCAGCCGGTGGCGAAGCGAAGGGTACGCTCGACTTTTTCCAGACGCATTACTATCCGTACTACCAGAACGATGCCGTGTCTCCGTTCGTGAATACGGCGGCCCAGATGGCGACCAAGTATGGTTACGATTCCAAGCCCATGATTATCGGTGAATTCCCGGCGAGTGGCTGGAAGGGCGATACTTATACTACAAGCATGGCGGCCAAGACCCAGATTTCTACCGAAGAATGCTACCGCAAGGCCTTTGACGGTGGCTACGCAGGCGCACTTGCCTGGCAGTACATTGGCGACAAGACCGAATCGAACTTTGGCGGTTACACTTACACCATCGACCCGGCTCTTGATGCCATGAAGGCCCTTGCCGCTACCGAAGAAGCAAACATCAAGATTAAGGATGTCGCCATCAGCCAGGAAGGCGGTGACGGCAAGATGGCGGTAACTTACGGCGGTGACAATGCCCAGATCGAATACCAGAAGACTTGGGATTTGAGCAAGGCCAATACGTTTACGTTCGAGGTTACTAATAAGAGCGAAAGCGATGCTCAACTGAACTTGATTTTCAAGCTGACTGACGCGTGGACATGGACCGAAGTGGAAGGCCCCTGCGAAGTCGCCGCGGGCCAGTCCAAGACTTGTTCGTTCGATATTTCCAGCTACGCAGACCGTAACAAGACTTTGAGCGTCGTTATCGCAAACTATGCTGCGGGCTACACCGGCACCATCTTCTACGATAATTTCAAGGCCGGCGACCAAGTCCTTTGGGACTTTAACGAAGACAAGTACGACGCTTTTAGCCGCGGCTTCGAGAACACCGAAGAGATGATTCCTGAAATCAAGATTGTCTTCGGAGATCCTTCGGGAATCTGCATGCGTCCGCAAGTTGCAGGTGCCAAGGCTCTGCAGGTGAATGGTAACATGCTGAATCTGTCCCTGGCGCGCTCTACCGATGTAACGGCAGAACTCTTCGATGTCACGGGTCACCGTGTTGCAACGCTCCACAGGGGAATGCTCTCTGCGGGTGCGCACCAGTTTAAGGTAGATGCCGCAAAGGGTATGTACCTTGTGAAGGTGGTAGGCCAGAGAATCAATTTGTCACAAAAAATCATGGTGAAATAGGACTTAGGGTCTTAAATCGACTTTGCAGAAGGCGTTGTCCAAAGGGGCAACGCCTTTAAAATTAGGCCGTAGAATGGTCAAATTTTCAAAATTGTAATAAAAAAGACATTTTTGTGTATCATTTTTATGAGAAGGTCTTTGACGGGGCCTTTTCCTAATATATATTTATTGTAAAGGGGAATTAACATGTCGGTTTCGCAAAACAAAACGATCTTAATCGTGGATGATGATCGTATGAACCTCAGATTCGCTGAGCACATGCTTAGTACAACGTATAACGTTGTAATGGCAAATTCATACGAAGAGGCTCTAGACTACCTATCAAAGGAATTGCCCGCGCTTGCGCTATTGGATGTGCATATGCCGGGGAAGAACGGCTTCGAGTTGCTGGCTGAAATTCGTAAAATGAAGAACTGCAATGACTTACCCGTTGTGTTCTTGACGGCGGACAGTGACCGGGAGACCGAGGTCCGGGTGTTCAAGGAGGGTGCCCAGGACTATATCCAGAAGCCTTTGGTGCCTGAGGTGGTGCTGGAGCGAATCAAGAGGATTCTGTCTTTGCGCAAGCTGCAGGTCTCACTGGAGAGCGAGGTCGAACGTCGGACGCTGGAACTGGAAGAAAGCCGACATAAGCTTCAGGTCCTTTCATTACAGGTGGTGAAGACTTTAGCGTCCACCATTGATGCTAAGGACCGCTACACAAACGGCCATTCCAGCCGAGTGGCCAAGTATAGTAGAGAAATTGCCCGCAGGGTAGGCAAGCCTGTGGAATTCCAGGATGAAATCTACTTCGTCGCTCTTTTGCACGATATCGGAAAAATCGGGATTCCGGACAATATCTTGAACAAGAATTCGAAGCTCACGGATGAAGAATACGAAACTATTAAGCAGCACCCGAGTATCGGTGTCGAGATTTTGAAGAACATCACCGGTATGCCCAATATTGAAATCGGGGCCCATTATCACCATGAACGTTTTGACGGCAAGGGATATCCGGAAGGCTTAGCCGGTTACGCTATTCCGGAAATTGCACGAATCATTGCCGTGGCTGATGCCTACGATGCCATGACCAGCCGCCGCAGCTACCGTTCTGCCCTTCCGCAGAGCGCTGTCCGCAGTGAAATTCTGAGAGGCCGGGGAATGCAGTTCGATCCGGACTTTGCAGATGTCATGCTTAAGATGATTGATGACGATGTGAACTATGAAATGCGAGATGACGGACAGGACTACTAGAATGAACTTACTGGAGCCGACAATGGATTCGAATGACATTTTCGATGAAAATGACCGTAGGGTCTTGCAAACGTTGACCAGGGTCATGCGTTGGTTGTGGGCCATGTTTCCTTTGATTTATCTTGGAAACATTATTCATTTGTTTAAAATCGACTATTGTGAATTGAATATCTTGACGGCAATCGCTTTTGTCATCTTGTGGCTTCCGACTTTTATTGAACGCATGGGAGCCTCGCTTATGGTGCGGCGGTATTTTTGCGTGTTGGGCATGGGATGTATCATTGCGATGCTTGCCACCAATGAAAACATAGGCGTCTACATGACCTATACTCTTGCCATGGTCACAAGCCTACTGTTCTTCAATGCTGCCTTTACCCTCAAGATTTCGATTTTCAGTTATGTATTGATTGTGATTTCCCTTTATTTTAGGGCGCCTGGTGCTAATCATGGCGAATTTTCTTCGGATACGTTCTGGTGGATTTCGCGATCGGCGGGTTTCTTGATTGAAGCCATTGCCATGACGCTTTTGTGCATTACCATTGCAAAACTAACCCATCGATTGCTCGAAAACTTGGACAATGCCCGTAAAAAGGCGCAACATTCCGATGAACTGCGCAAGGCCTGGGCGGAAGCCGAAGCGGCACGTAAGAATGCGGAATCGGCGAATATGGCCAAGAGTTTTTTCCTAGCTAACATGAGCCATGAAATACGTACTCCTATTAACGGCATTTTGGGAATGAATACCATGCTTTTGAAGGAGTGCAAGGATGCGACGTTGCTTGAATATGCTCAGAATATCCAGAATGCAGGGCATACCTTGCTTTCGCTGGTGAATGACGTTTTGGATATTACCAAGATTGAATCTGGCAAAATGGAGCTTTTGATTGGGGATTATGATTTATTTGCCGTATTGAATGACTGCTACAGTGTTGCGGATCCTCGTGCCCAAAGCAAGGGGCTGGAATTCAATATCAATGTGAATCCGAAAACGCCTTCTCTGCTCAGTGGCGATGAAGTGCGACTTCGTCAGATTATAAATAACCTGCTTTCAAATGCCATTAAATACACGCCTTCGGGGACGGTTGATCTGCTGGTTGATTTTAAGACATTGCCCGAGGAAAATTCTAATAAGCGAATAGAGTTGGTTGTCATTGTGGCCGATACTGGCATTGGTATCCGTTCTGATGATCGCGGCAAATTGTTCCAGAGTTTTGAACGCATTGACTTGGACCGCAATAGAAATATTGAAGGTACGGGCCTCGGACTGAACCTTACCAAAAAGTTGGTAGAAATGATGGATGGTCGAGTCTTGGTAAAGAGCGTCTATGGTTCCGGTTCCGTATTTGAAGTCCATGTTCCACAGCCTGTAATAGGCGATGCCGTCATTGGTAACTTTATGGAGCGCCATAAGGAGTTTATTTCTTTTAATTCTGGCGTCAAGAAGTTCAAGGCGAAAAATGCCAGGTTGCTGGTAGTGGATGATGTGTCCATGAACCTGAAGGTGGTTTGTGGCCTCCTCAAAGAAACGGAAATAAAAGTCGATACGGCAACTAATGGGGAAGATGCTCTAGCCCTTGTCGAAGGAAATCATTACGACTTGATTCTCTTGGACCACATGATGCCCGTGATGGATGGTATTGAAACCCTGCAGTGCATGAAGGATATAAAATCCTTCGACATAAAAAAGACGCCTGTAGTCATGCTTACGGCAAATGCGGTTGTGGGTGCAAAGGACGCTTACATTCAGGCTGGCTTTACGGACTATATTACCAAGCCCATTCGTGAAGAAGTGTTGCTTACGACGGTAAAAAAACTGCTGCCACCGGAATTGATTGATAAAGTGGATGTTGCCGAGAAGAATTCGCCAATGTCGACATCGCATTCGGTGGATGACCTTTCGGGAGTTTTGGATACGGCAACGGGACTTGGTTATTGTATGAACGATAAAGGCTTCTATCGCGAGATGCTTGTAGAATATGTCAAGAATGACCGCCTTGCCGATCTGGAAAGCTCCTTTGCAAAAGGTGATTTTGAGGATTATCGCATCAATATGCATTCCTTGAAAAGTACATCGCTGACGATTGGTGCGGTAGCCTTGTCTGAAACGGCGAAAACCATCGAAATTGCCTGTAAAGAAGGAAATGTTGATTTTGTTCGCAGTCAGCATGAAAAGTGCATGGCTGATTACAAAACGGTCCTAGAAAAACTGTCAAACTATCTTGCTGCAGGAGAGTCGTAACATGAAACTGGTTTATGTTATTCCGGCGTTAATCCTTGCGGTTATCATAGCAGGGTTGCTCACGATTAACGTGAAAAAGAAGAATACCGACGTGACTCGTGAAAAGACGAAAGTCGCGATGATTATGAACGGTTCCATTAGCGACTATAGTTGGGGACAGTCTCATTACGAGGGAATGCGGAAGACGGCCAAGGAACTGAATCTTGATGTTTTTTTCCGGGAAAGAATTCCGGCGAATAAGACATCTGAAGAGGTGATGGAAGGCCTCATTGCGGCCGGAGTCAAAATTATTGTAGCGAATTCTTTCCAGTTGGGGCCATATATTCAGGAAGTTGCGGTTAGGCATCCTGATATAAAATTCTTCCATGCTTCAGGATTGAATTACGCAAAGAATATGTCGACCTATTTTGGACGCATTTATCAGATGCGTTACCTTTCGGGCATCGTCGCCGGCATGCAGACGAAAACCGGTAAAATTGGTTATGTGGCTGCGTTCGATATTCCCGAAGTCGTTCGGGGTATTAACGCCTTTACCTTGGGCGTGCGAAAGGTGAACCCTGATGCGAATGTGATTGTGCATTGGACGAAATCTTGGAACGATGACGATGCCTGCGGGGAGGCGACTCGCGCACTTCTTGCGCAAAATGATTCTATAGATGTGCTTACCTTGCATGTGGATAGCCATGAACCCATGCGTATCGCAGATTCTCTTGGACTGTGGATTGTAGGTTACAATCTGGATAATTCGGGCTTGTACCCGGAACATTTTTTGACGGCTCCAGTGTGGCGCTGGGAAAAGTTCTATACGCCCCATATATTAGAAGTCCTCAAGAAAAAGTTCGTGGGCAAAAATTATTGGAGTGGAGTTAATTCGGGTGTGGTAGACTTGGCGCCTTTCACAAAGCATGTGGATCCGAAAGCTATCGAAATGGTTGCCAGTGAACGAAAAAAAATTCAGAACGGTTCCTTTGATGTTTTTTATGGACCCATCGAAGATAACGCTGGAACGATTCGTATTAATGAAGGAGAAAGCATGTCCGATAGTGATATGCTGAATAATTTTAATTGGTTTGTAAAGGGGGTAAAAATAGATGAAGAGTAAAATAACCATTGGGGCGTTGATGGCTGTCGCCGTCTTTTTTGTACTGCTGTATATGGTATTTGAAAAAGTCGATAATGGGGAATCCGTCAAGAAATTGGAATCACAAAAATTCCGTGTCGGGTTTATTCTTTTAAGTGATACGGCTGATAACGGCTGGAATGAAACGCATTATAAGGGAATAAAAGCGGCGTGCGATTCCCTAGGAGTGCAAAGGACTTTGACGATTGATATCCCTGAAGAACGGGATCCCCTTGCAAAGGCGGTGAACGCGATGATTGCCGACAGTTTGAAAGTCATCGTGCTTACGAGTTATAACTATCCTATCTTGATTAAGGATATTATTGAATCGCATCCGGATGTGACGTTCTATGGAATAAATTGGGAATATGATGCTCCAAACTACAAGGCCTATTTTGCCCGCATTTACCAGGCTCGTTACCTAGCGGGAATCGTTGCTGGTTCCATGACCAAAACGGATCACATTGGTTATGTGGCTGCTATGAAAAATATACAGGTATACAGGGGCTTGAATGCGTTTATTTTGGGAGTTCAAAGTATCAATCCGAAGGCGAATATATATGTACGTTGGACAAATTCTTGGAACGAAGGAAATACGGAAACCGAAAATGCCAACAAGTTGATTGACAGCTCGGGTATTGATGTAATCGCCTTTCACCAAGATAGGGCATTTATTATTGAAGTTGCCGAAAAGCGCGGACTTTATTGCATTGGGAACCATGTGGAAAACAACAAATTCTCTCCGAGAATGTTAACTTCCATCGCGATAAACTGGTCCATTATTTACAAGGATTTTATCCAGGACTATATCCAGAAAAAGGATAATGAAAATATGGATTACTGGATTGGTCTAGAAAAAGATGCCGTGGGACTGGCTTTCTATTCTAGCGAAGTTCCCGATTCCGTGAAGACGCTGGTGAATGCTGCCGCTGAAAAAATCAAGGCGGGCTACAACGTATTCTCAGGAAAGATTGTGGATGTTCATGGGGGAATCCGCTCTGAAGATGGCGAAACCATAAGTGACGAAGTCCTGCATAGTGACATGAATTGGCTTATTAAGGGTGCGATTGAACCATGATAAAAAAGTTTGGTGTAAGGCCTTTAATAGGAATTCTGTTCTTTGTATTGATTCTCCTTTTGGTGGGGGTACTGCTGCGTGTCAAGTTTTCTAGCCTGTTCCAGAACTATGCGGAAAAACAGGTGGCTTACCAGGCCGAAAGCTATGCCAGTGCCGAAGCGGAACGTCTGTTGCTTGAACTGAAATCCTTATCGGGAATAGCTTCTGGTGTTTCCGCCAATTTGACCTATGTAGAAAGAATGCTTTCTACGTTGGAAGATTCGAATGGCGGGTATTACTATGGCTTGGTTGCCTTGAACGGTAAAATCGTGTATAGCGGGGATACGGCAGAAATTCGGACTTCGGATTTCAAGGGCGTTTCGGAATCTTTTCATGGCGCGAGATTCATAAGCTATTCCAAGGGAACGGGGCTTATGTTCTCGGCTCCAGTGTATAGCGGAAAAAATATTAAGTATGTGCTGTTCCGCATGTATAAAGAAGATGCGATTATCAAGAACTTTGGCGTGGTGTGTTATGGTGGAAAGGGGTATGCGACTGTTTGGGGCTCAAACGACGGCATCATTATCAATTCTTCTAACGATTCTTTAGGAACAGACTTGTTATGGGGTGAAAACGGGTATGGTGTTATTCGCGATAAGCTTTCTAGCGGGTTGAATGTCTCTATTGCCGCCGCAACCCATTTAGAAGTAGATGGCTCGGAATATTATTACTTTGTGGCTGAACTCAAATTGTCGGGAGTATCTTTGAAGGGGGTGGTGCCGGCAAGTGTGGTGGCTTCTGAAAAAGACGATATCTCGTTCTTGATTCTTTGGGTGTTCGGTCTTTTGATATTCATGTTCTCCATTGCGATGCTTTATGTGGTACTGTCTGAAAAGAAGGCCCGTGAAAACAAGGAGCTACTCCGGGAAAAAGAAAACGCTGAAAGCGCAAGCAAGGCGAAAAGTATATTCCTGGCCAATATGAGCCACGAAATCCGTACACCGATTAACGGAATCTTGGGCATGGATTCCATGCTTCTTAAGGAATGTAAAGATGAGACTTTGCGTGATTACGCCTTGAACATTCAAAGTGCCGGACAGACCTTGCTTTCGTTGATTAACGATATTTTGGATATTTCTAAAATCGAATCGGGCAAAATGGAAATATTGCCTGTAACCTACAGCGTATTTACGGTATTGAACGACTGCTACAATATGGTGGCGATTCGTGCCCATGACAAGAACTTGGAACTGGTTATGGATATTTCGCCAGAAATTCCAAGGGCCTTGTTTGGCGATGAAGTGCGTATTCGACAGGTGGTGAATAACCTATTGTCCAATGCCGTCAAGTACACAAATGAAGGCTCTGTCACTTTGAAGGTTTATGCCGAAAAGGTGAAGGTTGATCCAATTCAGGGTGGCGATTCAAAACAGGTGGAACTTTTTATTCAGGTGAAAGACACGGGTATTGGCATTCGTGAAAAAGACCTTGAAAAATTGTTCGATGACTTTGTACGTCTGGATGAAAAGCGTAATCGCAATATTGAAGGTACAGGCCTTGGACTCAATTTGACTAAACAGTTGATGGATATGATGGGTGGTACTGTGCAGGTGGAAAGTACCTATGGTAAGGGTTCTGTCTTTACGGTACGCCTGTTGCAGCAAGTCAGCGATGAAAGACCTTTAGGTGATTTTGAGAAGCTGTATAAAGAACACGTGAATGTGATTGATGCCACTCATGAAAGATTCGAAGCGCCTGATGCAAGAATCTTGGTAGTGGATGACGTCCAAATGAATCTGAAGGTGTTCGCAGGACTCCTTAAGGAAACTAAGATTCATATTGATACGGCTGTTAATGGTGTCGAGGCTTTGGAACTTATTCAGGCGAAACGTTACGATGTGATTTTCTTGGACCATATGATGCCGGTGATGGATGGAGTGGAAGCATTCCGTCGCATGAAAGAGATGGAGAAAAATCCGAATGCCATTACTCCTGTGGTGATGCTTACGGCGAATGCGGTCTCCGATGCCCGAAACAGATATATGGATGAAGGGTTCTCTGATTATATGGCGAAACCTATTCGCGAAGAGGTGCTGTTGACGACGCTCAAGAAATTCTTGCGGAAGGATTTGGTCAAGAATGTGGGCGAAGGCAAGATGGAGGAACCTGTTCAGGAGCCTTCGGTTAAGCGGCAAACGAAGTTGTCAGATTACTTGGATACGGCTACAGGTCTTGCTTACTGCATGAACGATCAGTTTTTTTATAAAGAAATGCTTGACGAATATGCAAAGAGTGAAAAAATCGGAGAACTGAAGGAATACTTTGAAAAGGGAGATTTTGAGTACTACCGCATTACGGTGCACGCCGTAAAAAGCACTTCTCTTACGATTGGTGCCACTAAAGTTTCAGAAGATGCCAAGTCTCTTGAAATGGCCTGCAAAGAAGGCAATATAGATTTCGTGAAGCGGAACCACGATGCGTTCGTGGCTGAATATGAATCGCTTATTCGGGTACTTCAGGCGGAACTCGCGCGATGACACCCACGGTGGCACGGGTGGCTTTCACCAAGTCGGCAGGAGCGACCTTCAGCTGTAAGCCGCGTTCGCCTGCGCTCACGTAAATGTAGGGGAACTGCATCGCTGTTTCGTGAATGAAAATCGGGAAGTTCTTCTTGAGACCGAGCGGACTGCAACCGCCGCGAATGTAGCCGGTCAGTGGCGTCAAATCCTTGAGTGGAACAGTATCAATCTTCTTGTTGCCGCTTACCTTGGCGGCCCCCTTCAAGTCCACTTCCAGGTTTCCTGGCACCACGCATACAAGGTAACCGATCTTGTCTCCATGAACAAGGATTGTCTTGAAAACCTGGTTGATGTCTTCGCCGAGGCTGTCGGCAACGTGCTGGGCGCCCAGGTCGTTTTCGTCGACCTTGTAGGGGATGAGTTCGTAAGAAATTTTCTGGCGGTCTAGAATTCTCGCCGCATTCGTCTTCTTGATTTCCATATCCCAAATATAGACAATGCGTGAGCCGAACGGTCAAAAAAAGCCCGCGATTGCTCGCGGACTTTTGAATGCTTTGTGAGCGAGAAGATTACAGCTTGATGCTGCAGCCCTTGGCGTTCCAGATTTCTTCGGCGTACTGCTTGATGGTACGGTCGGAGCTGAACTTGCCCATGCGAGCGACATTGAGGATTGCCTTTTCTGCCCAGGTCTTCTTGTCCTGGTATTCCTCGGCGACCTTCTTCTGCATGTCCACGTAGCTGCGGAAGTCTGCGCAGAGCAGGTAGTTATCGTTGGTGAGGAGCTTGTCGGCAATGTGCTTGAACAGGTCCGGACGATCGGGGCTGAAGAAGCCGGAAGCGATCAGGTCGATCACGCGGCGCAGATCGTCGTCGTGTTCGTAGAAGTCGCGCGGACGGTAGCCCTTGGCCAGGAGGTCGGTCACTTCTTCAACGGTGAGGCCGAAGATGAAGATGTTTTCGTCACCGACTTCTTCCTTCATTTCAACGTTAGCGCCGTCGAGCGTACCGATGGTGAGTGCGCCGTTGAGGGCGAACTTCATGTTACCGGTACCAGAGGCTTCGGTGCCTGCGGTCGAAATCTGTTCGGAGAGGTCTGCGGCCGGAATGATCTTTTCGGCGAAAGACACGCGGTAGTTTTCGAGGAACACCATCTTGAGCTTGCCCTTGCAAACCGGGTCTGCGTCGATGATGGCGGCCACGGCGTTAGCGAGGCGGATGATCTGCTTGGCCATCCAGTAACCCGGAGCGGCCTTACCACCGATCATGATGGTACGCGGCATGATTTCCTTGCCGTCCTTCAGCTGGATGTACAGGTGAATGGCATGCAG
>JAFXLS010000010.1 GCA_017530965.1 Fibrobacter sp. | reverse complement strand
TTCGAGCGCGCCTCCGCATTTGGGGCAGGGTATCGCCTCGGTCACGGTTTCGCGCTCGAACTGGCAGCCGTATCGCGCATGCAAATCGGCGAACAGCTGCTTCACGTATTCCACGATTCCGTCGCGGAATTCAGCGGGCGCGAGCACTCCTTTTTCCACCTGCGAAAGTTTGTATTCCCATTCGCCAGTCATTTCGGGCGACTTGACTTTTTCGTCCATGAGCGAAATAACTTCGCGCCCGCGCTCTGTGCTCACCAAGTAATTCTTTTGGGCTTCGATAAAGCCGCGTTTCTTGAGCGTTTCGATAATGCCTGCTTGCGTTGCCGGCGTGCCCAAGCCGCGGTCTTTCATGGCTTCGGCCAGTTCTTCGTTTTCAATCTGCTTGCCGGCGGTCTTCATGGCGGCAAGGAGCGTTGCCTCGGTATAGTATTTAGGCTTGCTCTTCTTTTTCTTTTGCAATTCTACGCTATCGAAGGGCGCGCTGTCGCCGACATTCCATTCGGGGAATGCTTCGACCAAATTCGTGATGTCGTCGCTGTCGCCTTTACCTTCGTCACCTGCATTTGTCATTCCCGCCTCCGAGCGGGAATCTCCTTTCTTCTTGCTAGTCTTTTTCTTTTCTTCCTTCACAAGTGCGCGGAAACCGAGATCCTCATTGCGCTTGAGTTTTAAACGGAATAAATCTGGATCCTTCGACTTCGCTGGTTGCGGAGCCTGCCCTGAGCCTGTCGAAGGGCTCAGGATGACATTGCGTTGCAATGTCACTTCCATTTCGTCCCACACGTACGGCTTCAGCCACGCCTGCACAAAGCGTTCCTTGGCAAGGTCGTAAATCTTTTGCTCCATTTCGGGCAAATCGTTCGGGGCTTCGCCGGTGGGGATAATGGCAAAGTGATCGGTCACCTTGCTGGAATTGATAAAGACGAAATTTTCCCCAGCACCGCGCATGATTTTTTTCTGCTCGGGGGTAGCTAGCCTTTGTGCCAGGGCGTAGGCCTCTTGCTGCATGGTGTCGGGCAGGTACTGGGAATCGGTACGGGGGTAAGTGAGTAGTTTCTTTTCGTACAGATTCTGGGCGCAGTCCAGAACTTGCTGGGCGCTGTATTTAAAACGCTTGTTGCCCTCTTTTTGCAATTCGGTCAGGTCGAAGGGCTTTTGCGGAAATTGCTTTTTCTGCTGGTTGTCGATTTTAGCGATAGTCGCTTCGGCAGGAGAGGCGCAACGTGCTACAACCGAATTCGCTTCCGATTCTTTTTCAAAGACGGCAACTTTAAGGTTTGCTTCGCCCTTGGCGTCTTCTTCTCGTTTGACAAATTGAGCTTGGAATCCTTTCCATGTGCCCACGACGCTGTAATAAAACAGTTCCTTGAATTGCTCCACGATAGTGTCGCGTTCTACAATCAAGTTGAGTGTAGGCGTTTGCACTCGGCCCACTGAAATCATTTTGCCGCGCCCTGCCGTAAGCGTATAGGCGCGTGTCGCGTTCAGACCCACCATCCAGTCGGCTCGCTGTCTTAAACGGGCGGCATAGCTCAAGTTGAGGCGCTGGGTAGCGTCCTCCAAGTTTTTCCAGGCCTTGTCCAAGTCCTTGGCCACATAGCTGTTCACCCACAGGCGCTTAATGGTTTTTTGCTTAAAGGAGGGCGTGTAGTCCAGCACCAAGTCGAAAATCAGGTTACCTTCGCGGCCCGCATCCGCGCCGTTCACCAACACGTCTGCCTGCTCCATCATCTGGCGCACCACATTCAGTTGCTTCTTGGTGCTCTCGATTTCCATGAGCTTGAATTTTTCGGGCAACAGGGGTAGGTTCGAAAGTCGCCAACCGCCCTCGAATCCGGGATAGGCGTCAAGCGGGGCAAGCGTAATCAGGTGACCTACGCACCAGGTAATGCAATGGTTCTTGCCGATAAGACATCCGTCGCCTTGGGTGAATTTTTCACCCTCCAGCCGTTCCAGCATGGGACGGTAGTGTTGGTTTGCGACAGACGGTTTTTCGGCGACAAGCAGGATCACGGTTCAATGTCCACTTGTAAAAGGTCTTTTTCCCAGGCTTCCTTGGTAGCGCGTAATTTTTTCAGTGATTCGTCGTCGGCGCCGCTTCTGTCCCGCAAGTCCATAAGGTCGCAGTATCCCTGGGCAATTTGTTTGGCTTTGGGGTAATCTTGAACTAGGGCCGCCAGTTCGCTTAAAATGGCTTTGTCTGAATAGAGCTTGGCGATTCCTTCCAGCGTGCGCAAGATGTAGTCCTCTTGCCTGTTTTCTTGCTTGGCCTGTTTGGCTTCTTCGAATTCCAGGGGCTTGATTTGGTCAATCCATTCTGCTTCGGCGGTAAAGAGCTCGTTGTCTTCGACAAGGGCGTCTTTGCGTCTAGAAAGTTCCAGTTGCTTTTTAAGGAAGGGACGGTAGGACTCGACATCGAGGTTTATGCCTTTTTTTTCGGTAAAATCTTTTAAATTTTGCAAATTTGTGGTAGTGGGATTGTTCAAAAGGCATTCTTTCAAGACTGAAAGCTGGTCTTTGGCCGGGAGATTCTTGAAAGATTCGCTTTTCAAGCTCACGTCCTTGATTTTTAACCAAAAAATGCGTAAAAGCACGAGGGCTATTACTATGGTAAAGAGGGTCGAAAAAGTCATTCTATGCCACTATTTAGAAATTTAAACGGAATTATGGAAGTTTTGTGATAGATTGTCCCACGAGCAAGCAAAAAATAAGTGCTTTGGGGCACGTACATTCTGCAAATGGCTTATTTAAAGGAATTTTCACAATAAAAAATATAATAAATGGAAAAAAAAGGGTTATATTTAGGGTGGAATATTCTAAACCTAATATTAGGTGTGGAGATTGGAAAATTATGAACCTGTTTGGAAAAAATGGTAAGGGCGTTATCGGAGTATTAATTGGTTGTACTTCGATGTTGTATGCTGCTGGTAATAATGCAGAACGAATTTTGGACGTTATCATTCGAGATTTTCAACCGACTCACTCGGATTTTGAAAATTTTTCTGAAGAATCTGTTAATCATCAGAATGACATTCGTGCAAAAAATATGTACGGATTCGATGATAATTGGGCTACGTTGCAACCTTATCACAATACTTGTGCCAATGGAACTTCTATAGCGTCGAATCCTAGCGTTGGTGTGCAAATTGGACAAGATGGATATCCTAAACAAGTCAACCCAATTCTGCCGTCTTATCTTCAGAAGGCTTCTGCGTATGAAGGATTGGAGTATGGTTTGTGCGCCGCCAAAAGTTCTCAGGGCTATAACCAGAGAGGATATAAAAAAGTTGGCATTGTTGGAAATGATACTTTGGTGAGAGGTTTTGTTTGCCCTGATGTTGCTGCTCATGATCCTAAAGAATGTGACTCGAAATATCAGGCCTCGTCCAATAACTGTTGGCAAAATCCGGTGTATTATACCCCTGGAATGGTTAAACCATATTTGTCTTTTTACGATGTGAATGGTGATGGCTCGTTTGACATGTTAGACGAAGTCTTTATTGACAAACTTGCCGAGAAATGCGATAACTCTCATTTTGAAGAGTGGTATCGAGATGTAGAAGGCGTTAATAAGCGTACTGAGGTTCCGCTGGTCTTGCCTGCTGTTACAGGAACAAAATATTATCAGATTGACTATAACTATAATAACGGTGGCTATTTCCCGCTAGATCAAATTGATGCTAATTCTCAGAAGCGCATTGGATTTACGGCTAATTGTGTTGAAGGACGAGCTTGCGACCAGTTTGGTCCCCAAAGCTTATCCATTTTCTGTCCTCCTTATGATTATGAATATGCGGAAGGCCAGTATGATTTCATGAAACAGCCTACGTATTCGTTGTGCATGAGTTGGTTGTCTAATGGAGGTCCTCGTAATCCAGGGGCTGCTGCCGCTGCTGCAGGACAAACTGATTTAGGACTGCAACATTTGCGTAACTACAACTTCACAATGATGGGTTATGCTAAGTTCAAGTATAAGGTTGCTAACCAGTCTCCGCTGCCCGAAGTCTTTGAGTTCACCGGTGACGATGACATGTGGATTTACGTGGATGGTGTTCTTGTCGTTGACCTTGGTGGAACTCACTTGGCTTCTCCGGGTAAGGTCGATATCCCGACTCTTGCAGCTCATAATCATGGTTGCGATATTGACCCTGCTTTGGCTGCTTACGGAAGGCCTCCTCTTGCTGATAGTTCTAACTGTACGCCAGGTTCAACTCAGTGGGCCGATAATACATGGCATCATTTGCACTTCTTCTATGCAGACCGTCAGACTGATGGTTCTAATATGTTCATTCGTACATCTCTGGCTGAACTTGCTCCTTCTCGCTATGGCCAGCCGGCCATTGCCAGTGCCCTTGTGACTGTTGATGAAAACGGAAATCAAAAGGTGAGCATGAACTTGAACACCTCGCTGGACGCTAATACTATCGAGATGTTGAAGAATTCTGGTCAACCTGCGATTATTATTGTTCGTACTGAAGAAGTGAATGGCGTGCCGGTCCAGGTGGTTTATGGCTTCTATGTGACTGATGTCGTTGAAGGACAAAACCAGGGCGCTTCGGGTGTGCAGTATGACTTTGCGGGTGAGTTGCGTGATTTGCAGAACAATCGTGTTCCCTCGGGCATTGTTGCTAATGACAAGATTGCCTTTAACTACCCGTATGATGAAGAACTTTTTGGTGAAGGCAAATCTGATGATAACTATGCTGATGATGTGTGGATTCAGTTGGGTGCATGGAGTCAGCAGATGACCTATTATGTGACTTCTGCCTCTGGTAAGGGGGTGGTTGGTCCTCCTAACGGCTTGGATGAATGGGCTGTCACCCAGTTTATCCCGAATACCAAGATTACCACGTTCTCGTTGGATAGTTTGATTGACCGTCCTGACTTTACAAATCAGTCCAATCGCTTGACTGAAATTGCCAAGAATAATGACGGTACGTTGCCTCTGAATGCTACTGCAGACCTGCAGATTACTCCTATTCCGCTTGATTGCGGCCTTGGACCGGGTTCTTGCGGCGTGGGTGGCAACCCGCTGGATTTGAAGAATGAATTCAAGAGAGACTTCTCTGCGGCCTATGTCAATGGAACCTCTCAGATATATGGTTCTACCCCCACGACTTTTGTTGGCGGTCAGAATAGCGGTTCTTCCGGATTGTGCTATGGTAATGGTGATGGTTCCAACGAAAGCTGCGTCAGTATTGCTTACCCGGTGGCCGGTCCGTTCCGTTTGAACATTCGCATATTTGACCACTTGGGTCACTTTGTGAACCAGTACCAGCAGGTAGTGACGATTGACATGCTGAGCGAAGCACTTGGTGGAGCCGCAAAGACGACTCATCCGAATAGTTGCCAGAACCCCTTGTATGGTGAAACTGGTGCTGCATGGATTACGGCTAAGGTTTACCCGGTTTCTCAGACTGGTCGCCTACTTGCAACGGGTCCCTATATTTACCAGGTTACCTTCGTGCAAGAAGATTACGTTCCTTGCGTGATGGTGGGTTCGATGCCGCAGGATGGTACGATCTCGTACAGCCGCTCCAACGATACCTACAGGCTCGGTTACCGTCGTAACAAGAAGAAGTAGTCACAAAAAAAGAATTTGCCCCTGCTGTAAAGCGGGGGCTTTTTGTTTGTATTCTGGTGCCGTAGGCGCCAGGATGATTACTGGACTACGCCAGGAGAATTCCTGAATTAGTTTATGGTCCCAATGAGGGCGAAGGGTTCGGCGTCCGTGATGGTGACGGTGAATCGTTTGCCCGGCTGTAGCGGTGCTTCGCTGCTGATTGCTACAGGGCGATAGGCTGCGTTTCGGGCGATGTAGGTGCCCTTGCGGTAGCCGGGTTTTTCGATGACCACGGTTTCGGTGGTGCCTTTCCAGCGGGCGTTATTTTCGGTTGCGATGCGTTGGAAGGCTTCGGCAAGGGCGGCAGAGCGTACGTGCTTGACTTCGTCGGGAACGGCGTCGGCCATGTTATAGGCGGGCGTGTTCGGGCGTGCTACAAAGCGCGTGATGTTGCAGACGGTTGGGCGGGTCTTTTCTAGAATGTCTAAGGTGCCTCGAAAGTCCCGCTCCGATTCGCCAGGGAATCCGACAATCAAATCGGTACTTAAGGTGAATAAAGGAAACTTGCTGTTGAATGCGTTTGCAAGCTCGATGTAGTCTTGCACGCTGTGCTTGCGGTTCATCGCCTTAAGGACGGAATCGCTTCCGCTTTGCACGGGCAGGTGGATGAATTTGTAGACCCGTTCATCCTTAAAACATTCTAGTAGCGAATCGAGATAGCGTAACATGTGGCGTGGATTTCCCATGCCAAGACGCATCTTGTAGTCGCCAGGGACTTCGGCCAGGATTTGTTGTACCAGCTCGGCAAGATTCGTATCGGTGTCGAATCCGTAACAGCCGCAGTCTTGGCCAGTCAACTGGATTTCAACGCATCCGTCGCTTACGAGGCTTTTTACTTGTTGCACGATGTCTGCGGCAGGGTAGCTATGCAAACGCCCTTTCACGAGCCTTGTAGAGCAATATGCGCATGCATCTAGGCAACCTTCTTCGATGTTGACGATGCCTACTAGCGGCGATTCTCGTAAGACGGTTTCGGCGTTGCTTTCTCGCTGCAGATCCTTTAAACTTGTAAATACGACTTTGCTCGTTATCTTGGCGACTTCTTCGCGGAAATCTTTCGGCGCACAGCCCGTAATAAATAGCTTTGCTTCGGGGGCTCTGCTTAATGCTTCGCGTAGCAACTTTAATGCGCCCGCATTTCCCTTGACGGTGCAGACATTCAGCACGAAGGCTTCGGGCTTTTGTAATTCGGGCATTCCGAATAGAACTCGGTAATCTTCCGCGAAAGCCCTTGCGATTTTTTCACCGTCGCCAAAGTTGGCTGCGCAACCTTGGCTAATCACGGCTAAAAGCGGCTTGTTGTAGGCGCATTCCATCGCCTTACCGCTCAAACTTTTCCAGGGTGATTCCCGGGTAATAGTGGCTCAAAATTTCTTGGTAGCTTTGCCCGGCCTGGGCACGAGCCCGCACTCCCATTTGGCACATGCCCACGCCGTGCCCGAATCCGGTGCCCGTAAGCACCCATTCCTTGCCTTCCTTTTTAACGGTAAAGAATGAGGAGGGGAGAATTGTACCGGCCTTCTTGAACAGCCAACGCGTACGGTCGGTCTGTACGTCGAAATGTCCCTTGTCGGTTTCGACGCGGAGAGTCAAGATGCGCCCGCTCTTAAGCTTGTCTTTAATTTTGATGGATTTGACCTTCTTGAAATCGGCCCCTTTTGCTTCGCTAAAAGTAGCCTTGGCTTCGCTCGCGTTCGACTTAAACAGCTTTGTGATTTCCTTGTCGGCGAATCGGCGTTCCCACTTGATGTAGCTGGATTCGTCGCACCAGGGTTTGCCATTGGGGCGCTTGTCCGGTTTGCTTTGCAAGTAGGGTAGGTCGGGGCGGTTCCAGGTGGCAAGGGTTTCGGTAACGCCACCGCAAGTGGAATGGTAGTAGGCGATAATGAATTCGCCACCATAAGTCATCACGACGCCTGCGGTTGCCTTCACGGCTGCATCGGTCAAGGGTGTTGCCGATTCCAGTCCCTTATATACCTGGTCCTTGGTATCTGCGTAAACGTCAAAGCCCATGGATTCGCGGCTGTTAAAATGCTTGTAGGCGTAAGTGCGTGCGGCCACGGCCTGTGCCTTTAATGCTTCGATGCGGCTGGAATCCAATTTGCCGATTTCGTAGGGCACCACGCCGCGCAAGTAGTCTTCTACATCCACCGAGTTGATGGCGTCCAGCTTGCCGTTTATGTTACGGAACATGATGCTCCCGGGGTAGCAAGCCTTGCCGAGGCTTTTTTTATCGGGGGCGACAGATAGGCAACCGCCATCTTCGCTGTTGAATTCGTGGGCTATATCTTCAGTGGAATTGCCGTCGGCTTCGAATCGCACCATTTTGCCCCGCGGCGTAACGTGTACCGTTTCGCCTTGGTACAGCAGATAAAGTTCTTTTACTCCGGTATAAATCCCTACGCGAAGCGGACGATCCAAATCTTCTGGAATCTTGTGCGCCTTAAATGTTGCCGGCTTGTCCTCGTCGTTCTGAACTAGGTTCAGATTTTGCTTTTCGACAATCGCCTTAACAGATTTTTTGCTTTCTGTTTGAGAAACGGGCTGTTCGCTTGTAGTCGTCGCTTCAATCGGGGCGAAGTTGACGGGCCCTGCTTCAAGGTCTTCTGCCTTAGGCACTTCCGCTTTTTGCACGTCGTCGGGCAAGTCGAAATCGTCGTCTGCAAATGCAGCCGAAATCCCGAGAATAAATGCAAAAAATAGTGGAAGCTTAAAAGACATTACTTGTGCAATTATACAAATTATTCTTCAGTAGAAAAAGGAGATGCCCGCTCGGTGGCGGGCATGACATTGCTCAAAGGCCTTTGAACCTGCCTTAGCGCTTCTTCAACTTCGCTTGAGTTTCCTTGGCCATTTTCTTCAGCTTGGACTGGTTCATGGTGCGGTCGGCTGTCGAAATCTTGTCGACGAACAGGTCGCCGTTCAAGTGGTCCGTTTCATGCTGGATGCAGCGGCCAAAAAGACCGTCGCAGTCGTGCAATTCTTGCGGTTCGCCGTTGATGTCGAAGAAACGGACGCACACCTTGTCGGGGCGCATCACGTTGCAAAAGATATCCGGAACCGAAAGGCAACCTTCGTCGTAGGGTACCACCTTTGCGTCGGGTTCAGCTTCCCATTCGGGATTGAACATGATGTAAGGGCGCGGTTCCTCTTCGCCAGGAACGGCAGTGTCGATTACGACCAAGCGGATGTTCTTGCCAATCTGCGGAGCGGCAAGGCCGCAACCCGGAGCGTCGTACATGGTTTCGAGCATGTCTTTGGCAAGCTGACGCAGTTCAGGCGTGATTTCGGTGATGGGCTCGCATTTTTTGCGGAGCACCGGGTCACCGTAAGTTCTAATGGGGAGAAGTGCCATTGGCTACTCCTTACTTCTTTTCTTCGGTCTTTGCAGCGGGTGCTGCGGTTTCAGCGCTCAGAACGCGGAGAATGGCAGACTTTTCGAATTCGATCAGCGTAGTAGAAGCGGTGCGAACGGTGATGCTCGTGCCGGTTTCGTCAATGTTGGTGACCGTGCCGATGATGCCGGCGGTGGTGATCACCTTGTCGCCCTTCTTAAGAGCCTTGCGCATTTCTTCCATCTTCTTCATTTCCTTGTTCTTCGGACGGATGAAGAAAAGCCACATCACCACGAACAAGAGGATAAGCGGCAAGAAGCTGCCAATGGCGCTCGGCTGCTGTTCGGGGGCGGCTTCTTCGGCGAAGGCGGCGATGGAGGAAAGGGTGATAAGGAGTGCAGAAAGTTTCATAATTTTACCTGTTTGGGGTGAATTGATTTACGGGAGTAAATATAGAAAATGTGTAATGTGTGATGTGAAATAAGTCATTCCACATTTCACATTTCACACTCCACATTGCGCCTACGGCGCTACACCAGTTTCTTGTCCAGAAGCGGGTAAATGCGGTTCAGTTCCATCAAGTCCAGGATGGTGTCAAAATCGCCTGAGAAAGATGGAATAGTATCGATTTCGGGGAGCACATCGTCTTTACTCAATGGAATAGATGCTTTCAGTAGTTGACGCTCCAAAAGCGGGAGTATGGTGCGCGTGGTAAGGGTGGCTCCGAACATGGCCCGTTTTGCGACCTTCGTCAGGGATTCAGTCTTGATGGTGAATGCCCCGTTCTTGAGCAGTTCGTTGCTTTGATGCACCGTCTTTATTACGGCGTTCAGAACCATCTGTTCGGTCATCGAAAGAATCTGCGGGGGAGTCTTCTTGTAACGTGCCCGGTAGAGAATGGACTCGTACAAGAGATGCACGACATTTCTGTTCTTGACATGGACTTGCGTTCCCTGGATTTTCAGGATTTCAAGATCATCGAGAATTTGGAGCAATTCATTGATGCAGTCTTTTGAAATATTGAAGAGGTTGTGAACGCTGTTGAAAATTTCGTTGATCGAATGGTCCGAATCCAAAATATAGAGCAGGCTTGGAAGTGCCTTGATCTTGTCGCTTTTCCGCTTGTTCTCGCCGGCGATCTGCAGTCTGCCGGTGAGGAAGGAAATAATGGATTTAAACCAGGCCGGCTCCTGCTCCAAGGATTTGTCCAGCGCATCGGGGGTAATTTCGATTAGCTCGCAATCTTCCGTTGCCGTAATGGTTTCGGTGTATGGCTCGTGTTTAAGAAAAGCCAATTCGCCTATTAAAGCTCCGGGACCGTAGGTGTTGATTGCCGTGCCCAAGGTACTCTTGCCTTGCAGCTCCCCATCGCGAACCACATAAAGGTTTTCGCCGGGGTCCCCTTCGCGGAATAGAATCTGTCCTTCTTCCAGCGTCATAGCACCCCTCGAATGTTGGTTTCGTAGCGTAGCGCTTTCAAGAAATACTGGATTTTGATCTTGTTGATGCTGTACAAATCGCAGTCGGGATCGCTTGCGTCTTTTTTCGCAAACCATTCCATTTTTAACAAATTAATCCATTGCGATACGTCGGCATCGGGGAACTTTTCGTGAATGTATGCAATCCAGTCGGGGCCGGTCTTTTCGGGAGATTCCTCCAAGGTCGACAAAAAGACCAGAATCTTTTTTTGGACGATGCTTAATTTGTAAGGCGCAAATGCCGTATCGCGTTCTTGAGCCTGGATGTAGTCCGTAAAAATGTGCAACAGTTCCGGGTCGATAATCTTGCAGAATATGCGTTGACCTTTTTGCGAGAGCTTGATTAGGTGCCTACGCAAAAGAGACTTGAAATCTTCCTGGGCCGTGGCTGTCGAAATCTTGGTCAAGAAACAGAATTCGCGAATGAGTTCTGCCAGGTTGAATTCGGTGTCCTGGGGTTTGTGGCTCAGGTATTCGGCAAGGCTCTTGAGGGTATTCTGGACGCGGGTCTCCATGGCGGCGCGCTTTAGCAGGTGTGTCTTTGCAGAAAGGTTCCGGATCAAGGCCAATAGCCAGAGGGGAAGCCGCTTGAGTTCCGATTCCATGCATTCTTCGGTTACCATGGTAATGTGGGAATCCTTGCTTGCCGAAAGTTCGTACTTGAAGGGTTCGCGCTCCAACAAAGCGGCAACACCGACCAGGTCACCCGGTCGCATGGTAAAGACGATGGAATAGGGGGGAGTGGTTTCTCGGGCGATAAGTTCGCCTTCTTCGAGAAGGACGATACTCCTGTCTTCGCTCTTGGGCGAATAAACAACAAACCCCGCCTTCACGCTTTGGTGCGTGGGCGGGATTAATTGTTGACGCGAGGCCATGTTCCTCGAGTGCTAAGTTGATTAAGCCTGACGTTCGTCGATACGAGCAGCCTTACCGCGGAGGTCGCGCATGTAGTAGATGCGAGCCTGACGGACCTTACCCGGGCGATCGAGCACGATGGAATCGATGCGGGGAGAGTGGAGCGGGAAAATACGTTCCACGGCCACGCTGCCGGACATCTTGCGGACGGTAAGAGTTGCAGAAATACCGGAGTTCTTCTTCTGGATCACGACGCCCTTGAACGGCTGGATACGTTCCTTGGTGCCTTCGATCACCTTCACGTTCACGGTGACGGTATCGCCAGCGCGGAGTTCAGGAAGGTCGGTCTTCAAGTTTTCGTTGTGGATTGCTTCAATGTTCAGGGACATTTGTGTACCTCGTTTTTATTTGATGCCAAATTTAGTATCTTCTTCAAGATTTTTAAAGATGTCTGGGCGTCTTTCTTGCGTTCTTTTTAACGATTCTTGGCGCCTCCAGGCTTTAATGTTCGCGTGATGACCCGATAAGAGCACTTCGGGCACCTTTTTTCCTTCAAAAACTTCGGGGCGGGTATAGACCGGCCACCCCAGTACGCCCTGGGCAAAAGAGTCCGTTTCGCCGGATTCCTTGTTACCGAGAGCTCCGTCCAGGAGTCTCACCACGGCATCGGTCACGAGCATGGCAGGCAGTTCGCCCCCGCTCACGACGAAATCGCCGATGGAAATCTCCAGGTCAACCTCGGACTGGCGGATGCGGTCGTCGATACCCTTGTAGTGTCCGCAGACCAGCACCAGATGGCTTTCCTTGGAAAGTTCTTTCGCTAGTTTGTGCGTAAAGGGCACTCCGTCTGCAGTAAGGTAGATAACCTTGCCGCCGTCTTCCTTGACTCCCGTGCTTCGGATGGCGTTGGCGAGGGGTTCCGGCCGTAAGACCATTCCCGGTTCGCCGCCATAGGGCACGTCGTCCACCTGGCCGTAGTCGTTGATGGCGAAGTCGCGCAGGTAGATGGTGTTGAATTCCATCAGGCCTTTGCTCTGGGCGCGACCCATGATCGATTGCTTCATGGGAGTAAACATCTCGGGGAAAATGGTGATGCAGTCGATTTTCACCTTTCCTCCGGGCACAGGCTCTTGAGGTAGTCTGCGCTGAATGTAATGCTCTTGCCTTCTTCGTCTATGTCCAAGACACAGTCGTCTATCCAGGGGGCGAGGATTGTCTTTGCGGAAAATTCGCTCTGGAAGGCTTTGTCGAACTTGACGTGAAACGCGTTCACGGTAGGCAGTTCCTGGACTTCAAGAACTTCGCCAATGTCGCGGCCGTCTTCCAGTTTTACGCGGAATCCTTCCAAATCGTCCAAGTAATATTCGCCTTCGGGGGCGGGGAGCCTCTCCGATTCGGGGATCATTACGTCTGCATTGACGAAGTGTACCAGGGATTCCGGCGTGTCGTACCCCTTGAACTTTAATAACCACAGATTGTTTGCAAGCCTGGAATCTTCCAGAGTCAATTGTACCGTCTCACCATTGGTCTTCTTTAGCATCACATCCTTAAGCATCTCGTGACGGTTAATGTCATGAGTGAACGGCATCGCCTTGATGTAGCCCTTGACGCCATGTGTGCGCATGAGCTGGCATACGGTGATGTATTCTTCGGATTCAGACATGAAAGACTTAGTGGGGTTTTGAATCAGCGGAAGGTGATTACCTTGGTTCAAGCGGTTTTTGCTAGATAAAAAAGCCCCGTGCTTTTAGGCACGAGGTTTCTTTTCAAGCGAAAATTATGCTTCGGCAGCGGGTGCTTCTGCAGGAGCTTCTGCGGCGGCAGCGGCTTCAGCAGCGGCGGCTTCCTTAGCGGCCTTTTCAGCTTCGATCTTGGCGAGAGCCTTAGGACCGAGCTTGGCCTTCTTGGCCTTTTCAGCACGCGGAGTAGCGGTCTTGCCTTCGATGGAACGGCCAGCGCGGATTTCGTGGAAGAGATCCATGATGCCGACCTTCTTGAGGAGGCTGCGGACGGTGTCAGACGGCTGTGCGCCGGTCTGGAGCCACTTCAGAACCTTTTCCTGGTCGAACTTGATGTCCGGGGTCTTCTGGTTCGGGTTGTAGAAACCAACCTGTTCGATAAAGCTATCGTCGCGGGCCTTGCGGGAGTCGATGACCACAGCGCGGTAGATGGGGTTGTGACGCTTGCCGAAACGAGCGAGACGGATAACGGTTGCCATTTTAACCTCTTAATGTTTATTTTCCCGTTTTTCAGGGAAAATGGGGTTTGTTTTATTGTTTTGGGCCAAAGATAGCAAAAAAAATCTTGTGTGTAAAGGACGGAATGTAAAATTTTTCCGTTCTTTACAGATAAATTAACTGAAATTTAAGGGCTTTTAAACACGAAAAATGCCCAAAAACGTCGTTTTTGGGCTAAAATCGGTGATTTTTGAGTGCGCGTGCGTTACTTAATCTTCTTTAGCCGATTCGGTCTCTTTACAACAGGGGCAATGGTAGCAGTCACCCGTTTCGGCGTAGTCCTTACCGCTCCAGCAGTAGGTGCAGAGCTGGTCTTCGGGGAGGCCGATAGCCTGGATTACGTCGTCGATGCGCTGGAAGGCGAGGGTCGTGAGGTTCAGCTTCTGGCGGATATATTCCACCATGCCCTTGTAGGCTTCGCCATCCGGATCGGTGTACTTCTCGATATCGGCGTTTTCGCCTTCCTGGTCGCGAATGTAGCGGCGGGTAATCAAGTCGTATTCGTTCTTGGAACGGGAGAAGTTGATGAACTTGCAGGGGTAAACCAGCGGCGGGCATGCGATACGCATGTGGGTTTCTTTACAACCAAGCGAATAAAGCTTAAGAGCCTGCTTACCCAGCTGGGTCCCGCGCACGATGGAGTCGTCGCAGAACACCAGGCGGCGGTCCTTGATGAGTCCCGGAATCGGAATCAGCTTCATGGAAGCCACGCGTTCACGCTGTTTCTGGTCTTGCGGCATAAAGGAACGGGCCCAAGTCGGCGTGTACTTCACGAACGGACGGGCAAACTTGATGCCGGCTTCGTGGGCGTAACCGAGGGCGTGAGACGTACCGGAGTCAGGAATGCCGCAGGCGGCGTCGGCTTCGGTGGGCGTGCGCTTGGCGAGGGCGGAACCGCAGCGGTAGCGGGTCATTTCCACATTGCGGCCTTCGTAAGTGGATGCCGGGTAGCCGTAGTAAACCCAGAGGAAGGAGCAAATGGCCATCTTCTTGCCCGGGGCAACGAGCGTCTTGTCGCCATCGGGTGTGAGTTCGGCGATTTCGCCCGGGCCCATGTCGCGGACGTATTCAAAGCCGAGGTTGTGGAGAGCGCAGCTTTCTTGCAGGGCAATCATGGCTCCGTCTTTCTTGCCGAGCACGATCGGCGTACGGCCCCATTTGTCGCGGCTTGCGTAGAATTTGCCGTTTTCGTCCATCAAAAGAACGGAACAGCTACCTTTGATTTTCTCTTGTACGTACTTGAGACCATCGACAATGGAATCCTGCGTGGCGATCAGGGCGGAAACCACTTCTGTAGGTCCGACCATTCCGCTGGTTGTGGAGTACTGGAGCTGCATGCAGTTGTTCTTGAACAGCTCGTTCTTGATTTCTTCGATGTTTGTAATCAAGCCGACAGTCACGATGGCGAACGTGCCGAGCTTGGAGGTCATAACGAGCGGCTGCGGGTCCGTATCCGAGATAACACCGATACCGACATTGCCTGCGAACGAAGGCAGGTCATGTTCGAACTTGCTGCGGAACGGGGTGTTCTGGATGTTGTGGATCGAACGATGGAAATGTCCGTTGGATTTGAGAACCGCCAAACCGCCACGGTGGGTTCCCAGGTGTGAATGGTAGTCGGTTCCGAAGAAGAGGTCGCTTACTGCCATCTGACTTGCGGGGTGAAGAACAACAGTAATAATTTTTTAAGGAAAACATGAATCATCGAAGGTTCACGATGATAGAACTCATCGTGCTGCTGGTGGTCGTCGGACTTGTGGCGACCATCGCGGTGCCGCGCATCAACCGCGAATCCAAGCGGATGACAGTTGAAAATGCGCTGACTTCCATTCGCGGCGCGGTGACGGAGACGGGCATGCGCGCACGCTCGACGGGCAAGGCGCTTTCGTTGAAGCTGATGCCTGGCGACAACCAGTTTCTGGTGGAAGAGTCGGAGCAAAATCTTGCGATGACGTGGGTTCCGCCGGCGAACAGCGCGCTGTCCAAAGCGGAGGACGACGGCGTCGAGCCGTTCTACATCTCCGCCAAGCCGTCCTACGATCTGTCCACAAGCATTGATTGGCAGCCGGAGGACGACAATTACGACGATGAAGACAATATCAAATATTATTTCTATCCGGACGGTCAGGCTTCCGCAAGGCCAAGATTGACTTTGTTGGATTCGTAGAAGACGTTTACAACGGCAATTCTCGCCGGAAGGGCAAGCTGACGTTCTCCGAC
>JAFXLS010000125.1 GCA_017530965.1 Fibrobacter sp. | reverse complement strand
TGATGCTCAGCAACGCGAACTGCCTCTTGCTCGACGAACCGACCGCACACCTGGACTTGGAAGCCATCACGGCCCTCAACAACGGCCTCACCGCCTTCCAGGGCCCGATTATCTTCTGCTCCCAGGACCACGAATTCGTACAGACGATCGCGAACCGCGTGCTCGAACTGACTCCGAACGGAGTCATCGACCGCAGCATCACCTTCGACGAATGGCTCGAAAGCAAGAAGAAAAAGAAATAGTTAGCTGAACTTAGATAAAAACAACTCACGTTGTAAATCAGCTCGAGACGGTTGCGAAGGATTACGCAACCGTCTCAAGTTTTTTAGCACTACTGAGCAATGGACATTAGTCTACACTATAATTCATTACGCAGCGGATGGGTAACTTACTCGGTTTCTGTTCCGAATCACGAAACGCAACTTCATATTCATCTAAAAGTGTTGTTTGCGCATACAAGGCTTTATCGCCTCTTTCAGCAGGGACCCAATATTCACCATACATACCCATACTTTTATATTTACCCCTAAGGTACCCGCCTCCAAGCAGTGCAGAAAATCCAATCTTATCCGTTCCCCAAAAAAGTTTCGAAAGCATCTGGCTGGCTCCAAAATTAGTCGACGGAAGTCTACGCCACTCAAATTCGTTCATAACATGCCACCCCTCCGGGCATATTCCTTGATGCTGACGTCTTTCTGAATTTTCATCATCAAAGACATTCGGACAATCAGCAGATGCCCCTAGAAAAAGGGTGTCGCATGCCCGGTGGAAATTCATCACTTCGCTCCAGGAATAAAGCCCGCCGAAACCGTTTTCGCAATACCAGGGATCATCGTTGTAGCAGAACTTTTCGACAACGCCGTCGGCGTTCGTTGCCGAGTCTACGGGAACCATCTCGCCATAATTAAGGTTACTTGCCATAGCTACTATATTCGACGATATATAAGGCTTCGCTGCATACGTAATAGTTCTGTAGACTTTTCCATCGCGAGGGTCCGTAAACTCACCATACTTGACATTTTCATTATACTGTTTCGACATATCGTAGTAGCTACTACTTGAAATTTCTGACGAACTAGATTTAGGCAAGGGAATCCAAAAGCCATCATGACATACAAATTCAACACGTTGGCGATTTTCATCTAAAGAAATCTTTTCGCGTCCTTCATATTCTTCTTTACAAGGATCAAGACTACTTGACGAAGATTTGACAGAAGGACCCTCATCTGAACTAGATGTATCCGAGCCAGAGTTCACTGAGGAACTACTATTTTTGCCACTTACAGAGCTAGAAGACTTCGAACTTCCACCGGAAGACGTTCCGTTGTCCGTAATAGAACTCGAAGAGATTGCATCGTCACCACTAGAAGACGAAACTTCCGCTACCGGGTCAGGATCGGCACTGCTGGAACTGCTGTCGCACGCAGAAAATACAAGCGCTATAGCAAACACGCTACCTAAAAAAACGTTCTTCATTCTCTTCCAATTCTCTTTTTTATTCCAAATATAAATTTAATCAATTACACCGCATAACGCGGCCTATATTCACGGAACTTCGGAATTGGGGACGTAGAATTCTTTATCGCGTCACAATCACGCGATTTGCGAACAGCACCTTCTTGCCGTTATCGACTCGAACAAAATAGCTGCCCTTGGCACGCACCAGTTCCTTGAGCGGCACCGAGGCAGAGCTGCTGTAATAGCGGCTAGAAATCTTCTTGCCACGCATGTCAAACACGCTCACGCGAGCAACAGTTGCATTCAGGCGAAGTTCCAAGTTACCGTTCGCATAGGTTACCGAGGCCGAAGCAATCGCCTTTGCAGACGGAGCAATCTTCGTATTTCCTTCGGAACTCGAGGAACCCATGTTCCAGTTGCTCGGCACGCGGGCTGCAATGCCACGACCTGCCGTACTCATGTACACAACGCCATAGGTGTTCATATCGCCCATCACGAATTCGCCGTTGGCAAGGCCGCCGTATTCGTGACCGTCGTCATTGACGCGAGTCCAGGTTTTACCCTTGTCATCGGAGCCGAATACACCCGTCACTTTACCGACAGTTGCAAACACATAAATCGCCGGATAGCCGCCCTTTTCCTTGGGAGCGCCAAAGCCCACCGCTTCGCAATAGCCGACGCCTTCAACCGCAGCCCAGGTAGCACCGCCATCGGTCGAATGCATCAGCTTTCCACTAGCGGGCGTACCGTTCGACGGATCCTGAATAGCGACTGGCAACCACAAATCGCCCTCGTAGCCCGGAATGGCACGGAACTTCTTGAACGCGCTTTCACCAGGCGTACTCACTGCCTTGAAGCTTGCGCCCGCATCGGAACTCTTGTAGAATTTGCCATCCGCCTTGGTGTAGGCGTAGAACACGTCGTCGTTTTCAGGGTCGCCCACCACATACGCGGTGTTATCGATTCCCGAAACCTTTTCCCAAGTCGTGCCGTTGTAATTGCGGTAGACATCGGTCGTTCCTTCCATCGGAACCCAGATAGTGTAAGTACCTTTTGCCGAAAGAGCCACCGTGCCCTTAGCAGCCTTTTCGTCAGGTCCTGTATAAGTTTCCACCGTCCAAGTCTTGCCCGAGTCAAGGGAATACTGCACCGGAGCAATGGGAATGTCATTGTACAGGCCCTCGTAGGCTCGCTTGTCAGCCACCTTGGCCAATTTGCCACTCTTGGGAGCATAAGCAAGGCCCTGCGTCGTACCCAACGATACATAATCGCCGCCAACATTCGTCTTGTGCCTGAATGCCGGATATTTTGCGATGTCATCGTGACGGAATCCGTCGTAGTCACCGATAATCGAAACCATCGGGCCGCCCGGAATGCTCACCACTTCAAAGGGCACCGTTTCTTCGACACCATGCGCCGAAAAATGCCACACCTGATTCATCGTGAGTTGCGGTTCTTCCCAAGAATTTTCAGCATCCTTATAAATGTAATCGCTCAAGTTGTCGCAGCGGAAAATGCCGTTACCCGAAGTCACAAAGACGCGGTTGTTGTCGAACGGATCCATGGCAACGCTACCGGACCAGTGAATAGAACCGTTATGCATCCAGCCAATTCCATTGGCATCCATCTGCTTGGTCGTCGGATACACACCGCCTTCCATCCAGTAATACTTGAAGCTTGCAATCCAGGTTTTGCCGCCATCGGTCGTGTGGTAAATGTTAGTACCCCACTGATCGCTCCACTTGCCGCTGGTATCGCTCGTGGCCGTGTACCAGAACTGCGGACCACGGTAACCTTCGGTCGTCACCACCATTTCGTTTGCATTTTTCGGATTGATAGCAATACCACCATAAGGGGCAATGTAGGGGTAATATTCTTCGCAAGTCTTGCCGGTGCCGCCTGCGGCTTCGCAGTCGACCATGCCTTTCACGTCCACCTTGTCGTACTTGGCATCGCCGCCTTCGTCCAGGAAGTTTTCCGGAGAAACGTCGGACCAAGTCGCCGACGCCACATCAAGTTGCAGCACCGCGCCACGACCAAAGCCGTCGTAAATCATGCCCCAGCCTTCGTCCCACATCATGGAATGCGGCCCCGCACCATCGGCAAAGGTCACCGTCATCGTTTTTCCGTCGCCCGAAATCACCGCACGCTGCGGCATCAGGCGCACAATGCTCCCGCCGGCCGTGCGACGCAGAGAATCCGGAATCGGGAGCGCCTTCCAGCTTGCACCGCCGTCGGTCGAGGTGAACACGTTTTCGAACGTTCCCTTGGCTGTAGTCCCTTCGCGAAGGAACCCCGCGTACATCACCTTGGAACTTCCCGGAGCATACTGAACAAAGCTGAATCCCGAACCATTCCAAGTCGTATCGCTCCCTGCAGCGGTTTTCCAGGCATCCACATGGCTCCAATTCGTTCCATTATCCGTCGATTTCCAGAGCCCCTTATTCTTGGAGCCATAAAACATTATCTTGGAATCGTTCGGGTCAATCGCCAGGGCCTCGCCGTTTCCGCGGCCCATGCCATTGCCGTGAGCGCCAAAGCGCGTCACCTTGGAGCCCTTGGTTCCATCTTCGTCCCAAGTGTAAAGGACATCCCAAGATTCACCCTTGTCGCTACTGCGGAGGAACGCCGTACGGCCGTTGTTCCAGTAACTGGTTCCCGCCACCATATACACAACGCCCGATTCCTGCGGGTCAACGGCAATGGCCTCGATACCCAAAAGGCCTCGCTCGGAAACATCGACCCAGTCCATCATCGATTCCCAGCGAGAAGTCGATTCATTCCAGCGGTAAGCGCCGCCCACGTCAGTGCGGGCATAGAACAGTCCCTTGTCGACCGGAGACGCTATCACGGCGGAGACGAAACCGCCCCCGCCCATGCTCACGTTGCTCCAACTGAAATCTGCCGCCTTTTCGGCAGAGTATGCGGCAGTCGCCTGCATGCCGATGATAGCGGCCAGGCTAAGTCCAAAAGCACCAAACAATCCTTTTTTCATAAATTCATCCCTAAACAACCATGGACAACAGGCCCATGCATCCAATTCAAAAATATATTTCAGGGGCAAAAAACGGCGAAAAAATCACTTTATGCGGCAAAAATCCGTTTTTAGCTTTTCAACACCCTTAAAATTCCCCCAAAAACGCCCCTTTACCGATTTCTCGGTATACAACGAGCGTCAGGGAATTCGAATGGATTTCTTATAGTCTAACGATTTCGTCGCAAATTTCGGACATCGCCGAACGGTGAGTCACAAAAATCATGGTTTTGTCGGGGTACGTTGCGAAAAGTCTTTCAAAGAGTTCCCGTTCCGTCGATTCGTCGAGCGAAGAACTCACCTCGTCAAACAGCCAGACATTTCCTGGCCGCAAGAGACCGCGGGCAATGGCAATACGCTGAGCCTGCCCCTCACTTAGACCGCGGCCCCGCTCCCCGATTTCAGAATCCAGACCATCGGGCAAATCCAGCACAAAATCAGCACACGCCGCATGCAGTACTTGCAACATCTCTTGCTCGCTCGCATCGGGCTTGGCCAGTTGCAAATTCAAGCGGACACTCCCACTCAGCAAAGTATTGCCCTGCGGCACATACACAAAATTCGTGCGAGTCTCTTTGCCTATTGCACACACCTCGGAGTTTGAATAAATCAGCATGCGACCGCTATCGGGCTTAATAAAGCCTAGCAACAGCCGGAACAGTGTCGTCTTTCCGACACCGGTCTTGCCCATAATCGCCGTCTTGGAGCCTGGTTCAAAATCATGAGAAAATCCTTCCAGAACTTCATGCCGCCCCGCCGCATAGCCAAAATGCAAGTTTTCGAGTCGCACCCCAAGCGACCCCTCAAGCGACACAGGCATTCCGTCACCTTCGGGCTCCTTAGATTTTTCAAGGTCTTCCAAACGGTCAATGCTTGCGGTGGCATGCACCACTTGCGGCACCATATTCAAAATCGAAAGAATCGGGTGCTGAATCTGGCCTACCAGTTGCAGGAACGACGTCATCATGCCGAAGGTAATCGCCCCATCGCGGAGCCCAAGGCCACCCCAAATAAAAGCAAGCAAGTAACCGAGCCCAAAGGCAGACCCCAGCGCGAATCTCGAAATCGTGGTAAAACGCGTACGGCGCAGAACATCGCTTTCCAGGCGCTGTTGCATATTGCCCAGGCGGCCCGTCACCCAACATTCACTTTCAAGCGAACGCATGAGCACGTTGTGTTCTACACCCTCTTGCACCTGCATCTGTATTTTAGATTCTCGTTCACGAATCGCAAGCGTCATATCCCGAAGTTTACGCGATACCAATTTTCCAAGGACAAGCGCAACCGGCGTTAGCAACAACAAGGCCCAGGCAAGCCGCGGATCAAACCACCTCATCAAAAGGAACGCACCCACCAACTGTAACGCAGTCACCAGCATTTGCGGCAAGGTGTCCATAGTCGTATTCGACACTGAATCTATATCTTTAGAAAGCCTGGACACCACATCGCCCGAATGCAGTTCAGCCCCAGCAAAAAGCTTGCGAGAGAAAAGTCCCTCAAAAACCTGCAAACGCAAACGATTCGACTGACGGACCAACGCCACATTTGTCATGTAGAAGAACAAAATCCGAAGGACTATCGCCCCCACAACCGTTGCCACCAGCAACGCAATCATTCGCACGATGTCGTCTTGGCTACCCGTGCGAATGGTTTCGTCAATAAAACGCTTGCTGAGCCAAACCGTTAACAGTCCAAGCGAAATCCGCCCCACGCCAAAAATAATCCGGAGCACTATATTCAGGCGAAATCCGCCCGTATTTTTCCACAACCACGAAAAATATTTCATTCGACTACATTCACGTTTTTCCACTGCTCAACAATGCTCATCACATCGGTTAAGGCATCGTCCAGAGCAACATTATATTCGTCGCACAGAGCTTCGGCCAAAGCCACTATCGTAAATTCGCCGAGTTCGCTTGCGCGCGTCCAAAGCCAAGACGCCGTTTCGTTCAAGCATAGGAGCTTCCCGAAATCAAGTACACCAACGCCTTCGCCCATAATTACTTGTTCACCGCAAACTTCGCGCAGAACAAATCCTTTTTTGATGTGCATGGTGGTACTCTCCTTCTTAAAAGTTCCGAATGCAACTGTAGGCTCTATATAATTTAAGCAAATAACGGCGCAAAGGCAAAACTCGCACCCACATTTTTTGAACAAAATGTATAAAAGGCGTGTTAAGCGCCCGCCTTTTGCCATTGGGAGTCACCACATACGCCACTTTAGCATAAATTTTTTTACATTCGCAACTTTCGCATCCCACCAAATTGCCATCACCCATCAGTGTTGCACGATTGCCAGTAATTTTTATAACACGGTGAATCACATACCGACCATCTTCAGTCTTGGCGAGCACCACATCCAACGGCTTTACATGATCTGGACGAACAAGTACCACGCTATCGCGGCCACCCTCGATAAAAGGGCGCATGCTCCGCCCATTCACCGGAAAGGTCACTTCGACGCCCTCTCCCACTAGGCGAATCGCTTCGGAGAGAACAGTCTCATCGTCTTTTTTTTCAAAAGTACTCATTCTTCTTCCGCCGAAACATTCTTGCAACACAATTTCGCAGCCGCCTCGTCAGGCAGGCATTCCAAATACCACACCGGCACATTCATCGCTAACGCATTTTCAGTCTTGTGAAGCCCATCAGCAATCACGCGTTCCCAGCGTTTACCCGAAATACACGGAACAAGCGCTGCAAAAGCCTGCACTCCCCGCAAACGGGCTATCTTATTATGCGGAGCCTGAGAAAGCAGCACAAAACCACCCAGAACAAATTCCTGATTCTTGTAGCAAGGAGTCTTGCCGCTCCATGGCGAGCCGTATACAACAACTCGAACTTGACCGGCTTCGTCATAAACGCGAACCACCGGGTTATCGTCATTTAAAAGGTCCGTGCCCGCAATATGCTTAAGCCAAAGCTGCGCATGGGTACTCTTGCCTGTACCGCTTACACCCAAAAACAGGTAACCCCGATTATTGTAACTCACCGCCGCCGCATGGAACAGCGCCGTATCATAAGGAGCCGATGCAATGGCATACAGCACCATGATGGCGTTATTCACCGCAAACTTGAGTGCACTCTGTTTTTGATTCCGGGGCACAAAAAGACGCGCACTTTTATAATCAACCGCGCAAACAAGCAGGCCCACAGCCTCGTTAGACAAACGGAAATCAAAAACAGATTCCTGCTTTGCCGTAACCCCGCAAATAATCAGAGCGCCATCTTCGTCCTGTCTCAATTCTTCTGTATATTCCAGGACGGATTCGCCGTATTCCACGGCCAGCGAGAACAGACATTCATCTGTTTCGCCCCTATTTTCAACAAAAGGGATATAATTGTCCATATATTCAGTGAAAAAATTATCACCGATATTTTGAGACACTTCGATCAGATGCCCCGCCACTTTGTAGCGACAGAGATGTAAATCGGTCTTTTTCAGAACAAATCCCATAATTTCAATAATAGCAAAACCTTTAAAATAGATTTTATTCCGCTTCGGGCAACACCTTGGTTCGTCGCATAAAGGCAAGAGTTTCTTTTTCACCTTTTTCGGCAAGCATCTTTAACAGATAAATTAATTTGCGGTACGTTTTTTCCGTCATCTTTTCATGTGCCGTACTTTTTGTCAAATACAAAAGCGGCGATTCTTGCGTATAATTCGCCTTATTGTATGTCTTGGAAGCAGCCACACGGTCGCAGAACATTTCCTTGATGTAACGATCTGGCATATCAATTGGCACCAATTTTTTTGTCGCCATTTCGTAATCGTACCAAAATTCAAAATGATGCTTGTTTCGGCCCTTGTGGTGCATCCAAGCAAGGCTATATCCCTTGTCGTTACGCTCGCCATTATTCGGCGACTGGTCACCCATATAGTATTTGGCCCCAGGAATAAATTCTGTAAGGCTGTACTTAGACAAATCGTGGAACAGGCCCTGAAAGCCGATTCCAGCCTTGAAACACAGGCGAATGACCTCGTTACGGTGCTTGGTAATCGTTATAAAATGTTTTATCGGGTGAAACATAGCACGCGTAAAAATAGAATTTTCTACATTTTCTGCCGAAAAATGGCGTTCACTTTCCCAAGTGGCGCCGTAATATTTAAAGACACAAAAGAGGATTATTATGCCGAAACTTCGTTCGCTCAAGACTATGGAAGGCCGTGAAATGGCCGGTGCACGCGCCCTTTGGCACGCAACAGGAACCAAGGTGGAAGACTTTGGTAAGCCGGTAATTTGCGTCGTGAACAGCTATACCCAGTTTGTTCCGGGCCACGTTCACCTGAAGGACTTGGGCCAGGTTGTCGCCCGCGCGATTGAAGCCGCCGGCGGTGTTGCCAAGGAAATGAACACCATCGCGGTCGATGACGGTATCGCCATGGGCCACGACGGCATGCTTTACAGCCTCCCCAGCCGCGACCTCATTGCCGACTCCACCGAATACATGGCAAACGCCCACCGCGCAGACGCCCTCGTGTGCATTTCCAACTGCGACAAGGTGACTCCGGGTATGCTCATGGCCGCCATGCGTCTCAACATCCCCGCCATCTTCGTGAGCGGCGGCCCGATGGAAGCCGGCCACGTGACCACGAAGGACGGCAAGGACCGCGCCCTCGACCTGATTGACGCCATGATCGATTCCGCCGACAGTTCCGTGAGCGACGAAGACGTGGCCGCCATCGAAGCG
>JAFXLS010000124.1 GCA_017530965.1 Fibrobacter sp. | reverse complement strand
GTGAGGAGAGCGATCTGAACGCGGACGTTACCGGTGTCCTTTTCGTTTGCTCCGAACTTAGCGGTGATTTCTGCAGCCTTTTCTTTAGTGATAGTAGCCATTATAGCCATTCCTTTTTTTTGTTGTTTTTGCGGTCACCACCATGGCGACCTGTTTCATTACATGTTTTTGTCCGAGTTTCCCTGCTCTTGCACCAGTGGAATTGGCGAATCTGGTCACAGGACCCAGGCAAAAATGCAATTTGGGGGTATATATAGAAAAGTTTTTCTAAAGATTTTTTGTTTTTTTCAATGAAATCACCCATTTAGAGGGCTAAAAATGCTTTTTTATATGCGGGAGGGGCCCCAGCTCGGAGTTGCGAAGGCCGCACGGGCCCCTCCCTGCACCCACCCCATCCTTGGCCGACGCTTTATTTTTGTCGCCGTTTGCCAGTTTTTTTATTATGAACAGATATCTCGCTTTATAGAAAAAGAGTTTCTATATTTGGGGCCGTGGAAAGAAAAGACAATAATTACCTGTTCGATTCAGGCAACCTTTCGGAAGGCGCTTTGGCAAAAAAGCACCGAATCGAAAACGACCCCAGTGCACGTACTAATATAATGGACTATCTGCCCGGCATGGAAGTCATCCAGTCGGATATTGCCGATAAGGTCCTCTCCGAATCAGAGAACTACGATTACTCCAAGTACACCGGAAAGGACGTGAAGCGCGCGCTCGAACACGAACGCTGCACGCTCGAGGACTTTAAGGCCCTCCTTTCTCCGGCTGCCGCCCCGTACCTGGAACAGATGGCGGCCAAGGCGAAAATCGAAACCAGCAAGCATTTCGGTAACAACGTCTATTTCTTTACGCCGCTCTACATCGCGAACTACTGCGAAAACTATTGCGTCTACTGCGGATTCAACTGCTACAACCACATCAAGCGCATGCAGCTCACGATGGAGCAGATCGAGCACGAGATGAAGGTGATTGCCGACAGTGGCATGGAAGAAATCCTGATTCTCACTGGCGAAAGCCGCGCCAAAAGCAGCGTGGAATACATCGGCGAAGCCTGCAAGCTTGCCCGCAAGTATTTCCGCATGGTGGGTGTCGAAGTCTATCCGGTGAATACCGACGAATACCGCTACCTGCACGAGTGTGGGGTAGACTACGTGACGGTCTTCCAGGAAACTTATGACAAAGTGCGTTTCGAACAACTTCACCTGATGGGACATAAGCGCGTGTTCCCATACCGTTTTGACTCGCAGGAACGCGCCCTGATGGCGGGAATGCGTGGTGTCGCATTCTCTGCATTGCTCGGACTTTCGGACTTCCGCCGCGACGCCTTAGCTAGCGCACTCCATGTTTATTTCTTGCAAAAGAAGTATCCGCATGCCGAAATGAGCTTGAGCTGCCCGCGACTCCGCCCGATTATCAACAACGATAAGATTGACCCGCTCGACGTTCATGAAAAGGAACTCTGCCAGGTGCTCTGCGCTTACCGAATTTTCTTGCCGTACGTGGGCATTACGGTTTCGAGCCGCGAAAGCAAGGAATTCCGCAACGGAATCGTGAAGATTGCTGCAACGAAGGTTTCTGCAGGTGTTTCTACGGGCATTGGCGACCACGAAAGCAAGTACAGCGGTCACGATGATGGGGAAGGCGGCGACGAACAGTTCGAAATTAATGACGGCCGCAGCTTCAACGCCATGTACAGCGACATTTCGGGCGAAGGCCTGCAGCCGGTGTTGAACGATTATTTGTACGTGTAAAGGTTAGTACTGGTATTCTGCGCAACCTATGTCGCCATAGGTCGAGAAGCAGACTCCGTTATCTGACATGATGGCGCCGCCTTTTTTATTTGATTTTTTGCGCATTTTGGCGCCGGCAGGAAGAAGTGCGACTTCTACAGAATGGCTGCTTTCATCTCCGCCTGTCCACTGAAAATTCAATGTTAGACGATAATTGGTTTTATTAGAACCTTGACTTGTTATATTCTTCAAGTCGTCGTTCTTTCCTCTATTCAACAGTTTGCTCATGAATATGGGATTTTTGGGGGTGGTTCGGTATTGAGTTTGCCCATTATCATCGGTATAGGAATATGCGCGGTATGTTTCGCCATCTTTATTCAAACTGCCTTTGCGAGTACCATTTCTTAATGCGACAATATCTGCAACTCCTTCAAATCCCGCTTCATCCAAAGCATCGTACCACACTCCGGTGCTTCCAATAATTTTGCTCATTTCCGAGCCGCTATTAATGCTAGGGTGGTTATGCTGAATATTTTGTTCCCTGTTTGGATGCATCTCAATAACGAATAAATCAACGCCAGTTTCGCTTGCCAATTTGTCTTTTAATTTTTTGAGATTGTCGGCAGCATTGTTGCCTTTGGTGACAAAGTCACTTTGGTATAAGGCTGATTCATTTTCTATTAGAGCCCTGTTCAAGGCATCGCGCAGATAATACAGTTTCATCATATCTGCTTTTTCTTTGACTCTTTCGCTATACGCAAGAAGCTTAGGTGTGGCCACACTTGCCAAAACGCCCATAATCACAATAACGACCATGATTTCAATGAGGGTGAAACCATGTTTTCTTGTTTTGAATGTCGAATTGCTATGCATACTAATAATATACATTTTTTTACAAAAATATGAAGATAAATGATAAAAAAGCTATATTTGTCGCCCGAAAATGCTCACTTCTCTCGCCTTAATCTTTCTTTTGGGACTTTTATTGGGTTCGCTTTTTATGCGGATTCGTCTTCCCAGCATTCTCGGGATGATTCTGACGGGGATTATCCTCGGGCCCCATGCACTGAACCTGCTTCGGCCGGCTTTTTTGGATATTTCGGCTGACTTGAGGCAGCTGGCCTTGGTGATTATCCTGACGCGTGCGGGACTGACCCTCGATATGCGGGAATTCAAGCGGATAGGTCGCGCAGCCCTCTTGATGTGCTTTGTGCCCGCTTCGATTGAAATTGTGGGCGTTGTTTTGCTTGCGCCGCCACTGATGGGGGTGACTTATTGGGAGGCTGCCCTCATGGGGTCTACCATTGCGGCGGTTTCGCCTGCGGTGGTGGTACCGCGCATGCTCAAGATGCGCGAGGAAAATCGCGGCGTGAAGCGGGGGATTCCGCAGATGCTTCTGGCTGGCGCTTCGCTAGATGACGTGTATGTGCTGGTGACTTTTGCGGCGTTCCTTGCGCTTTTGAAGGGCGAATCCGTTTCGGCAACGAGCTTTCTTTCGGTGCCGATCTCGATTGCGCTGGGTGCCTTGGTGGGGGTGGCTTGCGGCTACGCCCTGGTGTGGTTCTTTAAGCACAAGCACATGCGCGATACGGTGAAGGTGTTGATTATTTTAAGCTTCGCCTTCTTGCTCAACGAGCTGGAACACGACATTAGCCATGTGGTACCTTTCAGCGGCATGATTGCGGTGGTTGCCATTGCGGCCTGCATTTACGGAAAGCATCCGGAGCTTGCGAAGCGCATCAGCGGCAAGTTCACCAAGTTCTGGGTCGCGGCCGAAATTATCTTGTTTGTACTGGTGGGTAGCACTTTGGATGTGGCCTACGCGTTTACGGCGGGAATCGGGGCGATTTTTGTGGTGCTCGGAGCCATGTTCTTTAGAATGGCGGGCGTGGCCATTTGCATGTGGCGCACTCCGCTGAATTACAAAGAACGCCTGTTCTGCATGCTAGCCTATGTGCCGAAGGCGACCGTGCAGGCGGCTATCGGGGGCGTGCCCCTGAGCTTTGGGCTTGCATGCGGAAACAATGTGCTTACCTTGGCGGCGGTGGCTATTATGGTGACCGCACCCCTCGGCGCGATATTTATCGACAAGACCTATAAGCGGCTTGTTGCGGTAGACGATTAACTACGAACAACGCAGCACCTGGCCGGGGCGGATCATGTTGCCCTTGATGCCGTTCAGCTGCTTGAGTCGAGTAATGGATATTCCGTACTTGCGCGCGATTTTGCCGAGGCAGTCGCCGCGGCGCACCTTGTAGTAGCGGTGCTTCGAAAGTTCTTTCTGGTATCCGGCTTCGACGACCTGGAGGTTTCCTTCGTCGATTTCCGTCATTGCGTTGATGAACGTGCCTTCGCTGAAGTTGAATACCGTGGCGGGGTCAATATAGGTGCCGTTATAGCGCATCTCGAAGTGCAGGTGGGCGCCGAAGGAGCGACCTGTGTTGCCGCCTACGCCGATGGTATCACCGGCTTGTAGCGTGTCGCCGACATTCACTTGCCAGCTGGCGAGGTGCGCATACAAAGTAGTGAGGCCGTTCCCGTGGTCGAGGATGACATACTTGCCGTAACCTCTGCGGCGGCCCTGGTTGCGGACCTTGGTAACCACTCCTGTAAAGGCGGCCACAATGGTGCGGTCTTCGCCGTGGCAGAGCCCGAGGTCCACGCCGCGG
>JAFXLS010000123.1 GCA_017530965.1 Fibrobacter sp. | reverse complement strand
GCCATCTGAACGCGGAGTTCATCGCGGAGCTGGTTGATGCGGCCGGACTGACGGAAGTGGCCCTTGAGGGTTTCAAAGTCCACATGGTAGGCGGCAGCCATCTGCTTCAGGCGTTCGTCGACATTGGCCTGAGACGGCTTGATCTTTTCCTTGGTGGCGATGAAGTCGAGAATGCGGTGCTTCTTGATTTCGCGGATAGCTTCCGGAGTGAGGCCGTTCAGCTGTTCTTCGGTCGGTTCCACCACGTCCTTTTCGCTCTGGGCGTTGCGGTTCAGGGTCCACTTGATGAGGTCATAGACGCGGGACTTCGGCACTTCGAACGGGTTGGCTTCGATAATCTTGTCGAGAGCTTCGTTGATAGCCTTGTTCTTGGCGGCGTCCTGCTTCTGGCTAGCAAGGCCTTCGGCGAGGTTGTTCTTCAATTCTTCAACGTCCTTCACGCCGATCTGCTTGCAGAATTCTTCGTCCATGGTGGGCGGGACAATGGCGCGCACGTCGGTGATTTCCACCTTGAACTGGGCGGTCTTGCCACGATAGCGTTCGTCCTTGTGGTCATCCGGGTACTTGAAGTTGATTTCCTTGGTTTCGCCGGCAGTTGCACCGGTGAGGCCTTCGTCGAATCCCGGAGAAGCAGACTGGCCGAGGAGGCTACGGAATTCCTTGTTTTCCGGGAGTTCCTGCTTTTCGCCGTCGATCACCACTTCGAGGTAGTTGCCCACAACCACGTCACCCTTGGCGGCAGCGCGGTCCACATGTTCGTCCTTGCTCCACATCTGGATCAAGCGGTCATATTCTTCCTTGACTTCTTCTTCGTGGACGGCAGTTTCCGGAACGGTAACGCCCGTGTCAGCGTAGCCCTTGATGTCGATTTCCGGATCCATTTCGACTTCCACCTTAAGTGCGATGTCGTTTTCCTTGTCGTCCTTGAAATCAACGACCTTCATCTGGCCGACGGGGATGATATTTGCATTCTTGAGAGCGTCCTGAACGAGCTTGTTGACAACTTCGTCCACGGCTTCCTGACGGATAGCGCCGCCGAACTGCTTCAGGATCATTGCCTTCGGCACCATGCCCTGGCGGAAACCCTTCATGGAGACCTGCTTCTTGTACTGACCAAGCTTCTTTTCGAAGGGGGCAGTGAGGTCGGCCTGCGGGATGGTGATTTCGAGGGTGCGCACGGTTGCGCTTGTTTCTTTGATTTCTACGCTCATATGAACTCCGAGAGTCGGTTAAAAAGTATTGAAAAACATGCGAGAGGAGGGAGTCGAACCCTCACACCGAAGTGCCAGATCCTAAGTCTGGTGCGTCTGCCAATTCCGCCACTCTCGCGATTTTGCACCCAAAGATACAAAATCTCGAAGACATTGATTGCGGAAACATCTATTTTATGGCACGTTGCAAGCACTTAAGAACATTAAAATCGGCGTTTTCATATCCCTGGTCAACATTCTCATCCAGGGAGTTTCGGTTGTCGTACAGAATCTTATCGCAAACAATCTCGGCGTCGTAAAATTCGGATCCTTCGGGATTCTACAAAGCGACTACACCATTTTCTGCGCCCTTGCCGACTTTGGCATGGCAACGCTTATTCTCGCCTTTTTCGGAAAGCGGGCCACCCAAGGTACGCTATTTACCAATGTCCTGCAACTACGGCTCTTTATGACCACCTTGACGGCCATAGCCATGATTGTATTCGCATTCACCGTCCGACGGACAAGTGACATCTTCGAAGGCGAACTGGTACTTGCACTAGGATTGCTCTTCCAGCATGCGTTCTTTGACTGGTATTTCATTTGCGGGAACTTTTGGAAAAAACTCCTGATTTCAAAAGTGCTCCACACATTGTCTTATTGCACGATTATGGGGATTGCCCTCTGGGTGCTCAAGCTCGACTCCATCCCTGCAATTGCCCTTGCCATGGTGATTGCAGCCCTCCCTGCTTTCGGTTTCGGTGTCGGCCAGGCATTCACATTGAAGATTTTCTGCATTGGTCGACATACCGTCGAATTTTTCAAACTCATGTTCAAGTCGGCATGCCCCTATGCACTTTCCAGCATCGCAAGCTTTACCTACCTGCCCGTAGGACTTTACACTGTCGCCCATTTTGCAAGCCCCGAATTCCTAGGAGCCTATAACTTCTCGCACAAGCTGATTATTCTTGCCTCGGGGCTTATGGTACATTTCATTTCGTCTAGTCTGATTACGCTTCACCAGACTGACAGCCACATTCTCCACCTGCGCGACCAAGCCGTCTTTACGCTTTTTATCGTGGCAGCGTCTTCTCCCTTTTGGCTTTTCCCGCAATACACGCTTAGAATCATTTTCTTTGCCGCGCCGTGGACAGAGGAAGTCCTCGAAACCAGCTGTAACTGCCTGCGTATTCTCGCCTGCTCCCTGGTGTTGCAAGCCACCCGCATGGGCATGATTTCGACTTTACTCAAGGAGAAACGCACTTGGCTTTACGGTGCCATGATTACAACCGGCGGTATCATCAACATTGCCGTATGCATCGGGGGCGCCACCATGCTCAAGGCGCCCTATATCCCGATGCTCACCCTCACAGGCGATTTGTGCCTGAGTTTTTTCCTTCTTTTCTACTTCGTGAAAAACCAAAGACTCCGCTGGTAGACGCAGGCCATCTACATCACAAGCATAAAGGCTCCGCAAACGATAAACGCGAGACCCGTTTTTTGTTTCCGCGAAATCCTCTCCTTTAAAAAGCCCGCTGACAGTACCGCGGACCACACATAAGTGAGCGACGTAAAGGGAAGTACCACGGAATAGTCCAAGTACCTGAGGAGCGCAATATTCATCAGGGCCGTTATAAAGTAAAGGCCACCTCCGCCAAAGAACCAGCCATTCCTGTAGATATGGCGCAGGTTCAAATTGACGCACGCCTTCTTCAGTAAAAGCGAGGCGACTGCACCGAGCAAGGTCATGAGAACAAGCGATACGTAAAGCATCATTCCTCATCCCCCGCCGCCACAAGGAATACCCCTGCCACAATGACTACAATCGCGATGCATTTCTGCAAGGTCACGGCTTCGCCCAGCACAAAGAAACCAAGTACGACACTCAGGCCGTAGTTGATGCTCAACACAGGCTGCAACACGGAAAGTTTCCCGAAACGGTACCCCACCACCATCAAGAGCGCACCGACCACGTAAAGGGCGAATCCCGCCACCAGAAACAGCCAGCCGTCTTCAACGGATAGTTTCCAGAACAGCTGCCCCAAGCATACGCACAGGGCAGAGGCAAGCATCATCAAGATGCCCTTGCGATTTTTCTTTAGCGATTCAAGCATTACGGATTGTAAGCCCCCACCAGATTCCTGAAGAGTATCTTGAGCAACAGCCAATTTCCCTTGAACGGGCTGATCTTCGTCGGAGTCTTTTCGTTCTTGGGATAAGCCCTCGTCACAGGAATTTCACAGGCGCGGTACTTGAGCTGTGTGGCACGCACCGACAAATAGGCCAGCAGTTCGTAGGTGTTAAAGACGTCGCGAAACGGGGCGACGCGGGCATCCTGCAAGTACCGCGTGGAATAGGCGCGGTAGGCGTTGGTCGTATCGGTAAACCACTGACGGGCCGTCATAGAAATCACCGGCGCATGCAACAGGCGTACCGCGACAAGGCGACTCAGGGGAGTATTAATTGCAACGCCACCTTTCACGAAGCGGGAACCCTGAACCAGGTCGAACCCTTCTTCCAGCTTTTCGATAAAATGCGGAACATCCTCGATGCTGTCCTTGTCGTTTCCGTCGATGGTGATGATTCCCTTATAACCACGCTTGAGCGCCCACCAGAATCCCATGCGCAACTGAGCCCCCTGCTTGCCCGCACTTTTCTTGACAAGTAGCGTATTGATGTCCAGCGAAACAAGCACTCCCTTTTCGGTACTACCGTCGGTACTGCCGCCATCGCAAATGACAATATCTGCGACAGCGCTCACGTTTGCAGCCTGCGCCCTTTTCAGTTCGTTTAGAATACGGTTCCCTTCGTTAATGATGGGAATCAAGACAACGTAATCCCTTTGGCGCGAATTAAATTCCTCGCATTCAAAATCGGGCACTCCGGAAATATCCTGATACAGCATCTTATACCATTTCCTTGACGTAACTCATCGCCTTCTTTATTTCTTCGAGGTCATCAACTTTTCCCATCTCGATAGAGACAAAGCCCGCATACCCATTTCCCGAAAGCATCGAGAGCAGTTCTGTGTGAAGCGAACGATGCTGAACCGGTTTCAGGTACGGTTCGCTTATGTGTACATGATTGACCAGATGAACCTTGCCGCACAGGACATCTACGGACTCGTCATTTGCAATCATCGTTCCCACATCCAGGTTGAGACGCACACCATCCGAGGCGACATCTTCGATCAGCGAAAGAGCCTCTTCCGTTCGGTTGACGAAATTCGTCCCATATATCGCGGGGTTCGCCTCGATTCCGACAACGGTCCCGTGGGCCACGGCATACTCGCCCAGTTCCCTGAAGAAATCAACAGCAATTCGACGGACATCAGCATCGTTCATTCCTTCGGGAACCGCACGGTTCTTCGGACAGCCGAAAACCAGGTTCCTGCAACCGATCGCCTGGGCAAAATCAATGGCAGCTTCGGTATACCGCACCAAAGCAGCCCTTTCCTCGGCAGAGCCAAAAAGGCATTCCTTGCGTCCATACCAAATCGACTGCATCGACGGAATGCAAAGGCCATGTTCCTGCGATATCTTTTCGCGCCATTCCGCAGCCTCCAGCAACTTGCTATACGGCAACTCCGGAAAAATCCGGGTCGGTGCAATTTCCAATCCCTCGAATCCCAAATCCTTCATCAACGCATAGACAAAGGAATCATTTTCAACAGCCCAGGCGATATTCGATATCGATAACTTCAAGTTAATCTCCTTGCAAGATTTGCACCCTGCGAATCGTACAGGCGCCACATTCCAGCTGAACCGTATTGATGTTGTACGCAAACCAGTTATAATCCTGGCTCGATCGAATCAAATATTTTTGAAGTCCTTTCTTCAAGTCGAACGCATAGCCGTATTGCGATTGCTCCCCACCCGATTCAGAAAACAGAATCCTCGCCCTGGCAAATTCTTCCGGGCTTTCAATTTCTACAGCGACATAGTTTCCAAGCGAAACCGGATACATCTGCGATCCCCTAAATTGCAGGCGCCCGTCATCCGTTCCTTGCGCATTTTCCAGAACCGCATTTCCGGCCGCATTGAACTTGTCCAGATTCGCCCAGATATACGGATTCCATTTCAAGTCAAAAAAGTGATACGCCCCATTCGGTTCGTAACCGTCATCTTCAAGCTCCAGGGATACATCCCTGACAACTCCCAATTTACGTACATAGTCTTCATAGCGTTCCGGCTTACACCAAATGACAAAGTCGCCAAATCGTACAAGCGGCCTGTAATGGGCATACAAATATTCCGCAATCTTATAATAGCGAACATGGTGCGGAACTTTCGCGACCGACTGCAGGTATTCCTTGTCGTTAAATCCCGTAATGGCAACAGGAACCTCGTGCGCCTCGATTTCCTTCAGGAACATTTCCTGCGAATAAAGATCCGTCAGGAGTCCGGGACTCTGCGCCGAATAAAACGGGCGTACCCTTTCAGTCAAGGCATACAGCAACGGAACATTGGCAAAATCGAGGAACGTCTCCCGTTCCGTCAAAATCGCCGAAAGCACCGTATTCCATTCCACTGCATATCGGCTCAAGGTATCGTCCAGCGAAAAACGCTCCACACGGGGTACGTCCTTCTGTATTTCACTCCGGACAGACGCTATACTTGAAACGGCCCTGCTCGCAAAGACATTTGTCGAATCGGGTAAAAAGTGATTCGGCAGATTGCACAGCCACACAGCCGCTGCGGTTAGCAGAAGCCACACCATCTTCGTCACACCGGCGGAAAGGAAATTCTTCAACAGATGAGCGGCAAAGAACAGTAGCGCAAATACGCCATAACAGAAAATAAGCGAGCCACGCCCTTGTGTATTCAAAAGAGTATGAAAGATAAAGGTTCGCATCAACAGGAAAAGCCCCACTACCGAAAACAGCAGGGAAAGCGCCGCCGACACTTCCAGGTTCCTTTTCCTGAAGCTATCGATAATGACATAGTACACGACAAACGATTCCGCAAGGGGAAAAAAGTAATAGGCTGCCACGAACGAAAGACTCATATTCATGGGCGACAGCTGCTCCAAAGCCCAATACGGATTGGAATGCAACGTCAGTGAAATCCATTCCTTCATTCTTGCCACGGCGTCAATCCCGTTCATGCGGCAACAAATGAAATAGAAGCAAAGCAATGCGATACTCACCAATATGCCAGAAAGGATAAACTTGACGAATCCCCTCCAGTCGCGGCGACACATCAAAAGAACACACACGCCAAAGATGGCCGCAATGCCAAACGCAATCCCCGTATCGTACTTGTAAAACGCAAGAAGTGCCATTAGGAACCAGAACAAAAGGAATTTTGCGACGCTATTTTTACGGTACAGCCAAAAATGCAGGGGAAGCGCCACCAGGCATACATCGACAAACAAGAACGCATTCGAATTCAACGGGAAAAGGCACACCAGCGAAAACGCAAAAAACGTCCCCCACAGTTTCGAAAGCACAAGGAACAGGGCGAGTCCGCCGCAGGAATAGCAGATAAAGGCACGATAAGGATCGGCAAGAGCACCAACATAGCTCCCGTGAATTACTCCATGGATTATCTTCGAGAACACTTCACTCAAGGCATGAGCCGAAAAATAGTCGACAACAGGAATCTTCCCTCTTGCAAGCGAATCAATGGCACCCAGGAAATTTCCATATTCATAAAAGCCCTGGTAATTCTCCAAGATGTATGGCAATACGTGGTAATAGGAAACCTTGAAATAGGCCAACGCTACAAAGCTTAGCAGGGCTCCGGCATAAAATCCGCGCTCCGAAATTTCACGCGGAAAGAAACGAACATTTCCCTTCTTGAAAAATACCAAAAAGAAAAAGAGAACCGATGTGGCATACACTCCGTAAATAGGGGCAAAGTCCACCATTCCCTTTTCAAGCAGGGTAAAAAACAGTTCAGCGCCCAGGCAAAATACTAATGGAAAAAATACCAGAAATTCAAGAACGCCGGCATCTATTTTTTTCTTCTGTAAAAATGCAAATAATGCAAAGACAATTACACCACTCAACACAACCGGAATCGGCAACAACAGCGACAGGGTTATCGAAACGAAGATGAACGTGACAAATGCCCGGTAAACATCCCAAGACGATTTCCGCGCAAAATACAGAACGTACAAAAACGCAAACAGAACCAGAAACAACACCGACACATCGGACAACACGAGACCGAACTTTTCGGCATATTTTTCGAACCAGACTGAATGACCGGCAAGAAAGGGAATCGCAAATTTCGAATAGATAATTGTAACCGCAAGGACTCCCCCAAAGGCTGCGATAACGCAAACCTTCCCAAGCCCACAAGCAGAAATTTTCTCCTGAACACTCTTCCAAAGCGGCCCCGCCCTTGAGCATCTTGAAGAATCCGGCCTACGAAACGCGAACACCACCAAAACCCACAGCCACACAAAACAGCCAACGGCAACGGCATTTGCCACAATGTTGCATACCGGAGCTCCCTCGCGTAACGTATATGCCGCCAACAGAGCCAAAAAAGAAACTACCCACGATACCCCGAGATGCAGGACACGCCTTTCTTTCAGCAACAAAGAAACAATCACCGAAAAAGCAACGCAAAGGAGAGGAAAGTAAACTAGGTAAAGCCTGTAGAAATTGAAAACACGTCTAGCCGGATCAATTCCCGCAAGAGACGCCTCGCAAAAGGAACGGTCCCAAGACGTAATCCCTATTCCCGAAAGCGGATCATAAAAGAACAGCACGGACAAAGCCATCAGAACGGCGATGGCAATTGACTGCGCCGAAGGCGAACGCATCGATATCAGTGAAACAATCCTCTGACGAATCACCGCCCCGTTCCCTCTACTAAATTCCGAATCTGTTCCATGACCGACATCTTGTTTTCAATGTATCCGGCGCATCCGCCAAAAAGAGCCGCATGGACGGTCCTGTAATCATAATTCGCTGGAACACCGTTCAGCTCGTTCACAAACGGCTTTCCTGTGATGAACTTGTGCAGTTCCCCCGCCGAAACAGGTTCTGTCGCCGGATGCCACAAGGTTATTCCTGAATCCAGGGCCTTTTCTATATCGCTCCATAAACGCGCCAAATTGTAGAACTGGTAACAAGCCCTGCTATCGGTAAAGTTCAGTGCGCTAAAACCAAGTTCCAGGAATTTCTTCTTCAATGCGGCGCGGGCGTCATCGGAAAGCGGCTTCACCTTGAAAAATCCGTTATCCTGCAGGGCGTAACATTCCTTCAGGGCGCTTTCTCGCAACGAAAGCTCTTCAAACTTTTCCTTTTTCAGCATCGAAGGAATCACGTTGATCAAATCAAAGACGAAATTCTTCTTGATATTCTTCCCGAACAGGCCCGGAAGCCTCACTATCAGAGCATCAGGATAGTTCTTGCGAACCCAGGTTTCTAACCGGTAACGGTTATAACCATAAGCGTTCAGACCATCCGTCTCTATTTCGCTATTCTCGTCTACATTCACGGGATTCTTGAACACGTCAATCGTCGAAATCAGCACCAAGCGTTTCGGACATATCCGCTCGATATTGTTTTGCGCTTCCAGCACCAGGTCGTAATCCCGCTCTGGGTTTGCATTCGCCAAGAACTTTTCGGCTCGCATTCCCGCATACACGAGCAAGTCGGGGCAGGTCCCGAAAGAATCCTGGATATTCCTGGTGTTGTAGGCTCCGTCAAAGTCTCCCGACGCATAGATATTGCTCCCGACAAATCCGGTATAGCCGACAATAGCCCTCTTCATCATTTCAACACCCCTAGGTCAGTTTTTCGATGCTTTCGAAATTGTACGTCTTGCGCTTGAAAATCAGGTCCACAATTATCTGCAAGTACTTAATGATTACCGTAAGAACACTGAACAGGCCAAAGAACGCAAACGAAAGGAACAATATCGTAGTCGTCCACCCTTCCACCGGGTTTTGCGTCAAGTAGATGACGACCGAATAGGTAACCATCGATACGGCAATACACATCATGATCATTGCCATGTATATCGAAAAACTGTAGCCCACATCCGTAAAGAGAATCAGGGAGTTAATGGCAAGGCCTCGCTTATAGCGCTTCTCCCCCCTGTCAACCTTTCTGCAAGACTGCGTCCGGGCATAAACGAGCTGCGTCGTGCGAAGTCCACTGCTAGCATAAATAGCCTTGCGGTAAGGAATCGTCTTGCTCATGCTACTGACACGATTAATAGTACGGCGGCTTAGGATACGCACTGTTTCCGTCGAAATCTTCTGCGGATAGTTCGAAAAATTATTGAACAACTTGTAGAACGCCTTCGAAAAGAGTCCGTTCCCCCTGTCAGGCATAAGGCTCACGATATCGAAACCTTCCTGGGTCTTGTAGTAAAGCTCCATTATCCTGGACTGCTCATAATCCACATCGACCGATTCGAATTCAAATACGAAATCCCCAATCGACAAGTCCACGCCAGCGTTCATGGAAAGTTCAATCCCATGGAAGTAGCTCATGTTTAAAGCGGAAATACTGACCGATGAACCGGACTGGCAGAATTCCCGAATTTTTGCAAGACTTCCATCCGACGAAAAATCGTTCACGCAAATGATTTCCGAATGTTCGAAATGTTCTTCGAGTACACCAGTCAGCATTGAAAGGAATTCACAGACTTGCGTCTCGTCGTTACGCACGTACACGACCGCCGAAACAAAATTTTTTTCTTTAGCCATTGCTCAGTACCTCATCCAGATCATAGACGGTGTTGATTTTTCCCGAAAGGACACTTACGAAAGTCGGTTTCTTCGACTGAACCCTTATTACAGTCGGCCTCGAATCGTCAATTTCAGAAGCCACGAGAATCGGCTTCATGGAAAAAAGCGAATCGACATACTCAAAGCAAAATTCGTCACGCAGATACTTATGCGCAAGGTTTGCCATATAAGAAAACGCCGTATTCGGTTTTGCTGCACACTGGTTGCAGTTTCCCAGCTTTTCGCGCGAACAGTATCCGCCACTTCTTTCCTGACAACCAAATTTGGGCAAGTTTTCTCCATGGCAGGTCACATGCGGAGTAAAGGTCACCGATGTCAGGGAATGATAAGGCGTCTTCCCGAACGGCATAATCGAGAAAAACGGCCCATCCATCACGGTAATGCCATATTGTCGCAACTGCTCATTCACGTTGCAGAGGATTATTTCGCAGAGTTCATACTTTATCTTGAACCCATCGAAACCAAGCATATCCTGAATCTGGTTCGTCGATGCGTAAGTCGCATTCAGCAAGAAAGGTGACGTAGCAATGCATTCCGCATCATTTGGCAACTTGAAATTCACGGTGTAATTTTCGCCATCCAAGTGAATAGCGCAAACATCGGCATTGTAGCAAACATCGACATTGGAAAGTTTGCCGAGTTCTTCCACAAAGTAATCCCTCAATATTTTCGCATCATAAGTATATTCACGAGTCAGAAACGCACCGTCACACATGTCCTGCTTAAAGAACTGTCCCGGATGGAGTTCACGACAGGGAATGTTTGCTGCCCTGCAAAACGAAATAAACTGCTCACGGTCAGACCAGGAGTATTTCGCAGACGTCGCATAGACCTTCTCGAATTCACGATGAATGCAGAAATCGAAATCCTTGTTGAAACGGTCAAAGTAATAGGCGGACTTCATCGCCGTCGAAAGGCTGCGCGGATAATGGTATCCCTGGTGGATACGAGCCTGGTTAATGTATGTCGCTCGCATAAAGGGGGCAGAGTCCCTTTCCAGCACAAGAACACGGCGACCAAGCCTTGCACAAAAAAGAGCCGCATAAAGCCCGTAAAGCCCGGCGCCGAGTATAACATTGTCGAACGTACCCTTCATAGAAAACTAGGCCTCCGCCAATTTTTTCCGCTGCTTGCACACCGTCGACACAAAGAAAATAAACAGCGACCAAATCCAGTATATTCCCTGCTTGTAACCCGGCGTAAAGAACCACCAGCCAATAAAGTAAATGAAGAACGCATAGAACAGAATCTGGCGCGGCGTGAATGGAAGGCATAGCCGCAAATGCAACACCGAAAGCATCAGCCCGCAAAAGAATGGCAAAAGAATCACCCCCGGGAAATACAAGTCCTTGTAGACTTCCCACAGGTAGCTCGCCGTATTGAACCCCCTAATCTTTTCGATGCGCTCGTTGAAAAGCCCATCCCAATGGAAGCTATTCCTGAAACTAGACGACACCTTCAGGAATTCGAACATCCCGAAAAAAAAATCGATTCCGTAGGTATGCGGATGATACTCGCGATCCGGCGGCGGATTTACGGCGTAATCCAAGTTCCAGTAATTGTTCGACACATACTTGTAAGGGAGTTCCATTACGGCATCAGCAGCCATTTTCTCGACCTGGTTCCCACCATACTGGTCACGCAAGCTACTGATTCCCACAAAGGCGCTCACCGCTAGCACGAGGCACACCAGAATCCACATCGCCGAAATCCGCTTGTGCAGATAGTTATAGAGAATCACCAAGAAACCAACACTGAAAAAGAGCGTTCCACGACTCGGGTAGGCAAGCAAGTTCAAAGCTATCGTCAAGAAAATGACCACGCGCGCAAGAATCCTAATCCCCTTCCTCGGATTGAATTTTTTGAAGGCAGCCACGCCGAACATCAGCACAATCAGCGGACCGCAACCGAACAATACCGGATAGAAACCGTAGTCCGTCTCCTTTGTCATGTACTTCGCCGGATTCCCCGTCAAGAGCAGCAGGTTTCCCGCCACCTGGACAATGCCGTATATTCCTATCAAGAACAATACAATCGGAATAAAGCTCAATATGATGTGAATCGTCCAGTTGTAGTCACGAGCCTCAGTTACAGAAGCAATATGGGTCGGAAGCCCCTTCTGCTTAGCAACAAGTTTCGAAAGAAACGAGCCCCCGCAAAAACCCGCCATGGCCCCAAGCCAAATCATCCATGTCATCGGCTTGAAATCCGACATGGCATAATCCAACTGGAAATAGGCTATGCCAAGCGTAATGCACTGCGAAAAACAATAGACCGTTGGCGGACTGAAGAAATCCTTTTTCAACCACCAAGCCTGGAAAAGGCAAAAAAAGACGACCAGGAAAAGGGTGAAACTTACCGGATATTCGACTATCCACGACAACATCGCAATCCCTAAGACTTCTTGAAGAATCTCTTAAAGCACTTCCATTCTCCAGCAACCGAGGAACCACGCGCATTCTCGACTTCCAGGAATCCGAGAAGGTTACAGACAATCGTTGCCAACAGGAATGAAACCGCAAACGCAAAGAGCAACGTCACGCCACGGAGCGGGTAGACTTTCTTGTCGTTTTCCCAGGGCGGAACAAGGATGTGCAGATTCGTGAGCATTTTCGCTTCTTCAAGGCGCATTTCCTCATTCTGCTGACGAAGGATCTTGTACAGGGTTTCCTGGATACGAATTTCCGCTTCGCGACGGAAGTATTCGGCGGAAAGTTCAGGAGACTTCTTGAGAGCGACCATACCGAGTGATTCGTGACGGCCCTTCAACGTTCCGCTCAGAGCAGTATTCACGCCCTGGTAGCGCTTGGAAAGTTCATCGTAGCGCTTACTCTTTTCACCACGGTCCGCTTTTTCGTAAGCCATCTCAATAGAAACTTCCTCGCGCTTCGCCTGCAAGGCGCTCAGGTACTTGAGCGTAGATTCCATCTGAATTGTAGGTTCATAGAAGTTGTTGTCCACCTGGAACTTCACGAAATCCCGCAACAGCGAATCAAGCTTCTGCTCACAAGAATCGAGCCTGCTCTGGAAATATTCTCTGGACTGTCTGGCCTGCTTGGTCTTAAAAGCGTTAAATGCGGAATCCGCCTTTTCAAGCATGAAGGACACCATTTTCGCCGCAAGCTTGTAATCCTTATCCTCGACATAAATGACGAACATGTCTTCCTTGTTCATCTCTATTCCGAAATTCTTGCGGAACAGCTTCAGCAAGTCCGCATGGAAGTGCCCATCGAACTTGTAATGCTCGGCCAGGTTAAATTCCTTGATGACCATATCATGCAGTTCCCACGAATTGAATATGGTCCATACCGCATTCGCTTCTTCGTCGTTTCCAGAAAAACCTAAAAGCGAACCCATTCCCGCACCACCACTCAACATAGAGCCGAGTCCACTCAAGCTTCCCTGCGACGAAGACGGCGGAGTCACAACCGCCGTAGCAGAATAGGCAGGCTTGATTACCCACATCACGAGCACGAATGCAAAAAGTGTCGGTAAAAGCAATATGGCGAGGAACAGCTTGAAATGCTTCAAGTTGTTATTCACCAGACGAAGGCAGACTTCAATAATTCCAGCAGATTCCTGTTGCATAGGCTACTTATAGTTAACGTAAATAATGAACGCAGAAGAAATCACGGTCAAGAGCGACGCAAGAAAAAGCGTAAAGTCCTTGAACGATTCGTAGTGACTCTTGGGAATTTCGATGTAGTCACCCGGCACAATCTGGTCTTCGGTGACGCTCAAATTCAAGGGCTCAGGCTTTTTGCCACGCCAAACCTTCACTTGGTTCCACGTTCCTGTAACTGTATTGATACCGGCCGCGGCGATATAATCCAATGCATGCCACGAAGGATTGTAAGGGTACCTGCCGATATAGTTCACGGCCCCACCCACATACACAAGCATCTCCTGCACAGAGAATTCCACCTCGGTATTGGGAGCGACCTTGGTCTCACTCATCTCAGCTAATGAAATCCAACGCGGAGGTTGTCCCGGTTCACGGACACATGCGGCCTTGTAGCCAAAATTGTGCATGCGTGCTGCACCCGACAGTTCATAATAGTCCTGCAACGTACGGTCCTTGCTATAGGCGACACTGCTCCTAAACCCAGGGAAAATCATCGTGATGTTATCACCCATATTCACGTACGGAACAAACACGCGGTCACCCTGTTCCAGCATCACGTCGTCCTCAAAATTACCCTTGTTTGACATCGCCGAAAAATTCACATGTAAGGTATCCTTGCCGCGAATCACCAGCACGTCTTCGGTATTTGCATTCGACAGAAAACCGCCCAGCTGACGAATGAAGAAACTGAGGCGCGTCTGCGGATCCACCAGCTGCTGACCCACCACGACAATGGCGCCCATCGCATTCACCCTGAACCTCTTAAGAGCAGAAAGCTGCACATAGCACTGATCACGCTTGTAACGTTTCGCAGCAAGATCAAGAATCATCTCCCGCGCTTCGGACAGCGGCTTTCCACCTACAAAGACAACACCACATTCCTCGATAGCAATAGAGCCATCAGGCGCCACCTGCACCGAAAGGTAATTATCCTCAAGCATCAGGTCCAAAAAGTCACCTGGACCGATTACGTAGCTGGAATCCACCGGGACTTCGGCAAAGGCCGGTTCCAATGCAATCGAGCTTCGGGACGAAAGACCGCTACGACCAGCCATATCCACAGATTTAAACAAGTCGTCATCGGCGAAAAGGGACGAACACAAGAAAAAGACAAATAAAATTAGATAGCGCATGTCTGTATAAAATACAAAAATAACGACACCATAAAAAAACAGGCCGACCTAAGTCGAGCCTGTTTTTCAATCTTTTTCACAAAGATCAATTATGCCTTGCTTTCGCCTTCGACCATGCTCACAGCTTCGGACTTGGCAGGTTCGCTAGCCTTCTTGGCCTTCACGACGATTTCGTCTTCGACGAGACCGACGAGAGCCATTTCGGAAGCGTCACCAGCGCGGTTCGGGCCGAGCTTGATGATGCGGGTATAGCCGCCATTACGGCCGGCATAGCGCGGACCGATCGTTGCGAACAGGTCCTGCACAGCCTTCGGGCTCATCACGAAGCGGGAAGCTTCACGACGTGCAGAAAGGTCACCCTTCTTTGCATAAGTGATCATGCGATCCACGCAGCTGCGGACGAGCTTAGCCTTGTGGAGAGTAGTGCGCACGTAGCGGTTGCTCTGCTCGGCTTCCATGCCCTTCTCAAGAATAGAAGTGGTAAGAGCGCGGAGGATGGCACGCTTGTGCTGAGCGTTAACGCCCAATTTCTTGTTTTTTACACCGTGTCTCATGTTTAATCCTTCAAGTAGTCATCGACGTCCATGCCAAAGGAAAGGCCCATGGAGGTCAACACCTCGTTAAGTTCCACCAAGGACTTCCGACCGAAGTTCTTGTATT
>JAFXLS010000122.1 GCA_017530965.1 Fibrobacter sp. | reverse complement strand
TGGCTGGCGCAGGGAGCGGCGGTACTTACAGCGGCATCCTGAAGGCGCTCAAGGAACGTAACCCGAAAATCCAAGGCGTGCTTGCGGACCCTATCGGCTCTACCATGGGCGGCGGAGAACACGGCGACTACAACATCGAAGGAATCGGCAACGACTTTATCGCCGATACCATGGACATGTCGCTCGTGGACAAGGTCATCAAAATCAACGATGACGACGCCTTTACCGGTTCCCGTGAACTCGCCCAGAAAGAAGGAATCTTTGCAGGCTCCTCGTCGGGTGCGGCTTTTGCGGCGGCGAAGAAGCTCATTGCTTCGGGCGCCCGCGGAAACATCGTGTTCGTGGCCCCCGACCGCGGCGACCGTTACTTCAGCAAAGGACTGTACGAATAAACTTTCCTAATCGAATTTGTCATATACCTTCAAGGCTCCACCAGTTTGGTGGAGTTTTTTTGTATAATTTGTTTATATTTCTAGTAAAAAAAAGGAAGATTACCTTGAATCGCTATTTCTATTTGTTGGCTTCGGCCCTGTTCTTTTTCGCCTGCTCTGGCGACAACAGCACTAGTTCATCGGAAATTTCCGGAACTACAGAGTACCAACATGTGTCTATAGACAAGGAAAAGCACCGCATCGTTGTTAAACAGGACGCCCACACCGAAGAATTCTGTACTCTATATCAAAACGTCTTTAAATGGAGTAAAATTCCTTCCGAAGCGGATCAGGGCTCCGATGTAACGACCTACGAGATTCATGGCGACACACTTGTCGTCTTCTTCAACGGCAATACGGATGATCCCCATTACTACCTTGGCGGTTCTACCGAAAAAATTTATGGCGAATGGGAAAACATCGGTTGCTACAAATACCAAGATAAAGTAAGTTGCCCGTCCAAAGACGAGCGCAACTTTGAAGAACAATACGAGGAATTGGTATTGACTATTTCCGAAAATATCTTTCAAGAAGAGCTTGTGTATAAGCCGGCCTATTTCAAATACAACGACTACATGAATTCGGAATACCTGCTCAATCTTTATGGAGTGCTTGGAAATGAATTCACGGAGCTCACTGTAGGCTCATCCACATCCCTGTTTTCTCCCGAACGGGAATCCGACATAAAGGCCGTCGAAAAAGATCGCGACATCGAAGTTTTAGAACAAACTAAAACATCAAAGAAGTTCAAATTGGATGGAAAGACTTACGACGTCAAGATAACAGATATCGACCGCGATTCCTTGGACTACAAGGTCGCCATCAGCGTAAAGTCGGGCGACAAGGAATGTTCATACGAAGAGCGTCAGGTAAACGTGACGAAGGAAAACTGCAAGGATCAGACTACAGAAGGCTTGCAAAACTACGATGCCGAAAGAAACTTCCAGGACACGCTTACCATTAGAGGAACTATCGTAAACACGAAGGGACTCGATGACTTTGAGAAGTGCATTAAAGAAATCGCAGTGGCGAAGGAAAAATAAGACGTACTAGGGGAAGATTTGGTTATAATCAAAACCTATAACTTTCAATAGTTAAATAGTATGCGTTTATGGCTTGACAGGGGCAAAATCTTATTCTATCTTCTTTCCTACAAGATTGATAGGGATAACAAAATGGTTTGTGATCCCTAAGCATTCGAAGGAGCGCATATGATAAGTGACTGTCGAATGCCGAGAGGCATTCTGAAAACGAACTAGCCGGAAGCCTTTGTCCTTAAGGCTTTGCAGGTTAGAAAAAACAAGCCTAAGGATATCTCCAAAACCAAATATCGCGAGTACGGGTCTCTTTAGACCCGGTTGCCCGCTACAACCTAAAAGGAATTTTAATCATGACGACTCAGAACAAGCTCCATTTTGAAACTCTTCAGCTCCATGTTGGCCAGGAACAGGCAGACCCCGCAACCGATTCCCGCGCGGTTCCTATTTACCAGACCACCTCTTACGTTTTCCACAACTCCCAGGATGCTGCAGACCGCTTTGCCCTGAAGGCCGGTGGTAATGTTTACGGCCGTATCAACAACTCCACTCAAGGTGTTCTCGAAGAACGTATTGCTGCCCTCGAAGGTGGCGTTGCCGCTCTCGCCGTCGCTTCTGGCGCGGCTGCCATCACTTACGCTGTTACCGCTCTTGCCCGCAGTGGTGACCACGTGGTTGTCCAGCGCACGGTTTACGGTGGTACTTTCAACCTGTTGCAGCACACACTCCGTGACTTCGGTATTGAATCGACCTTCGTCGACACTCACGATCTCAAGAGCGTTGAAGCCGCAGTCAAGAGCAACACGAAGCTCATCTTTATCGAAACTCTCGGCAACCCGCATTCCGACATTCCGGATATCGACGCTATCGCCGAAATCGCTCACAAGAACAAGATTCCTCTGGTCATCGACAACACCTTCGGTACTCCGTACCTGATTCGCCCGATTGAACACGGTGCCGACATCGTGGTGCATTCCGCGACCAAGTTCATCGGCGGTCACGGCACGACCCTCGGCGGTGTCATCGTGGATAGCGGTAAGTTCGACTGGACCAAGAGCGGCAAGTTCCCGCAGTTCACCGAAAAGAACCCGAGCTACGGTTTCCCGTTTGTGGCCGCCGGCGCTGCTGCCTACGCCATCTACGTGCGTACGATTCTCCTCCGCGACGAAGGCGCTGCCATTTCCCCGTTCAACGCATTCCTCCTGTTGCAGGGTGTCGAAACGCTTTCGCTCCGCCTCGATCGCCATGTCGAAAACACCAAGAAGGTTCTGGAATTCCTTTCCAAGCACCCGAAGGTTACCCGCGTGAGCCATCCGAGCTTCGAAAACCATCCTGACCACAAGCTTTACCAGAAGTACTTCCCGAATGGCGGCGGTTCTATTTTCACCTTCGACATCAAGGGTGGCCAGGAAGAAGCCTTCAAGTTCATCGATAGCCTGAAGATTTTCAGCCTGCTTGCAAACGTTGCCGACGTGAAGAGCCTCGTGATTCACCCGTACACCACCACGCATTCGGAACTTACTCCGGAAGAATTGGCCGCCGCCGGAATCACTCCGGCAACGATCCGCGTGTCTATCGGTACGGAACACTACGAAGACATCATTGCCGACCTTGAAAACGGCTTTGCAGCAATTTAATTGGTTGCGTTAAGTATCCAGTTCCGGCGGCGTTTTCACCATTAGGAAACGAACGTCGGAACGGATCTTTTTTT
>JAFXLS010000121.1 GCA_017530965.1 Fibrobacter sp. | reverse complement strand
CCCAGTTCCTTGATCTTTCCGCGGAGTTCGCGGATTTCACGGTCGGCTTCGGGCTGCGAATACTCAACGCGTTCCACGTCTTCGGGGTTCGCAAGGTCAACGCTGTATTCGTTGGTGATACGTTCGGTGAGGCGGTCAAGGTTTGCCTGCAAGGCTTCCTGCCTGCGGCCCACATCGTTCAATTCCTTCATCTTCTCGATCATGTCGTCGCGGAGGCGGTTGACTTCGCTGCGCCATTCTTCGAGGTCGCCCGAAACAAGTTCGTACTTTTCGCGGGCCAGGTCGCGCTGGTTTTCCAGTTCGCGCAAGGCCGAATCCTTGCTCTGCACCTGGTCGGCAACGCCACTGGCGTCTTCTTCGTTTTTCTCGATGGTTGCGCGGTTCTTTTCAATTTCTTCGCCACGACTGCGCACAGAATTTTCGAGGAAGTCCACCTGTTCAGCAATAGAGGCCAGGCGGTTCGTATTCTGCGTCAACTTTGCATTCTTATCCTGCGCAGAACGTTCCAATTCGCGAACTTCTTCTTCCTTTTCACGGAACATCGTATCTTGCTCCGAAAGTTCTTCATTCACGCGAGCGTATTCGTCTTCGGTGCGTTCCAAAGTCGCAAGTGCTTCGTTCAATTCCTGGTCGCTGTTCTTGGATTCCTGTGCCAAACGAATCTTGTTTTCGGCGTTCTGGACTTCGGTCTGCAACTGGGCCAAGCGGCGGTCGCAACCGGCAACAATATTGTTCTGAATCGCAATACCGGCACTGGCGCCACGCTTCATATCCTGCTTTTCGCGGATTTCGTCGTCAATGGACGAAAGCATCTGGGCATCTTCATCGACCAGGGACTGGAGGCGAGAAATTTCTTCTTCGGCCTGGGCCGCTTCGGCGACCACGCCTTCCAAGAGGCCGTTCGCCTCGGCAATTTCATTCTTGCGGCTAAGGGTGCCCGAAGTCGCGGTACCGCTGCTCACAAGGCCGCTGGTACGCACAATGGCTTCCGGCGCCACAAAGCACAGGTCATCGCCGCGCATGGCACGAGCCAAGCGCACCGCCGTCGCAAGGCTATCCACCAGGTAATAGCGAGAAAGAATCGCCTTGAGCCATTCCGAAACGGCGCCCTCGGCCTTCACATAGTCATTCAGGCAGCCGACGACGCCTTCGCCCATGACAGAGCCGGCGTATGCCGTGGATGCCTCGCCCACCAGGGCCAAAATCGCCTTTCCGACGTTTTCACCCTTCATGGACTCAATCGCTTCGATGGCCGCATCGTCCGAGGACACCACCACGGCATCCATCAAGTCACCGAGGGCGGCCTCCACTTGGGCGGCATATTCGGGAGCGGCTTCGATACTTTCGGCAAGGAGCCCGCCCACCAGGTTCGCCTTGTGCTCCATTAGCCAGCGGCTAGCGTCGGTTCCTTCGTTCGCCACGCTTTCGAGCACATCGATTCTCGACTGCAAGCGTGCTTCTTCGTTCTTCAAATCCTGGAACTTCTTCTGGGCATCCAGAAGTTCGGCGCGCTCGCCATCCAAGCGTTCTTCGCGGGTGGCACGCTGTTCCGTCAGGCGTTCCAAATCGCTGTCGGCAGATTCAACGCCCGCATTAATTTCATCAAGAGTCGTCTGGGCCGATTCCTTCTGGCCGCGGACAGATTCCATTTCGCTCTGCCACTTTTCCAGGTTCGCCTGCAAAAGGGTGGACTCCGCGTCCATGCGTTCAAAGCGGCTCTTCAAGGAGTTTGCACGGTTAGTGGCCTGCAGACGTTCGTTGGCGAGCTCTCTCGACCTGCTCCGCAAGTCGTCCAACTTGTCGCGCATGACCTGCAAAATTTCGCGTTCGCGCTCCAAAAGCGCATTCATTTCATCGACATCGTTGTCGGAACTGAGCACCGCATTTTCTTCTTCCAGGCGTTCGCGTTCCTGCAACAGTTCCTGAACCTTACCCTGGTTGCGGTCGATTTCTTCCTGGGCCTTTTCGTTGGCGGCTTCCAAGTTCGAAATCACGTCGCGGAGGCGGCCCATGCTGTTGTTCAAGTCGTTGAGCTCAATAGTCGCCTTCTGCACATCGCGTTCCAAGTCACGGTAAGCGTTTTCGTCTTCGGCAATCAGGAGCTTCTTTTCGTCGATTTTCGTCTGAAGGACCGTGGCATTGGTCTTGGAGTTTTCCACATCGTGGTTCAGACGGCGGGTCGCGGTGTCGAGGGTCGTCAGGCCCTCTTTCATATCTTCGTACTTGTCGATACTCACCGACAGGTCCAGTTCACGCAGGCGCTTACTGAGGCGCTTGAACTCGTTCACCTTTTCGGCCTGGGTCTCGTAAAGTTTTACGGAACGGCGCACGCTGCGCAGGTTGTCTTCCACACGTTCCATGTCCATCTGCACGCGTTCCAGCTGGCGGCGGGTTTCCTTACGTTGCTGCTTGTACTTACTCACGCCGGCGGCTTCTTCGAACAGCACACGGCGGTCGTCAGCCTTGTCAGAGAGAACCGCCTTGATCATGTCGGCGTTCATCTGGGAATAGGTGCTAGAACCGAGGCCCGAGTCAAAAAGCAGGGCATGCACGTCGCGAAGGCGGCATTCCTGGTTGTTAATCAGGTATTCGCCAGAACCGTCACGATGCACGCGGCGGGTCACGATCACTTCGGAATATTCAGAATTCAAGGTTCCGTCGCTGTTATCGATCACAATGGAGACTTCAGCGAGGCTCATGGCGGCACGTTCTTCGGTACCGCTAAAAATTACGTCCTGCATCTTGCTCATACGGAGCGATGCAGCTTTCTGTTCGCCTAACACCCAGCGGATAGCATCGGTAATGTTGGATTTACCGCAACCATTAGGCCCCACCACGGCCGTAAGACCCTTCGTGGGGAAGTTGATTTCGGTCCTCTGGGCAAAGGACTTAAAGCCAAAAATCTTTAGTTTTGTAATCTGCACTTCAAAGCGAAAGATAAAAATGATTTCTCTATAAAAAAGCTCAAAACAAGCAAAAAAGCCCAAAAACCGCTTACGAGGTCAAAGATATTCCAATTTGGAGTATAAATTCCGTAAAAAAATGAAAACTTTCACTTATATTGAATATATTATGTAAAAGAGAAGGACTCCATATTCATGAGATTAGCGTTTGCCATTATCTATTCCGTATTAATACTCCTCTTGGGGCTATTCGGAATGATTTCCCGACGTTCGAAAAGGACCGTCGCCCAATCTGTTTCATATCTTGAATACTCATTCATTGTCCCTATTATCGGAAACCTGATCATCGTCCTTTCCCAAGACGAGCTTCTCTCTACCCTGGGTAGCTACACTTACTTTATCGGCATGGACCTGATGGCCTTCAGCCTCTTCGACTTCACGCTGTCCTATTGCAACATTCCATGGCGAACGCACCGTAAAAAGTGCTATATCATATATGCGATTCTTACCCTAGACATCATCCAATATTTCTTCAACCCCTTCTTCGGTCATGCATTCGGCATGGAAGCTATTATGGTAGATGGTTCTCCCTACTACCGGCTCGTTCCCTATTTCGGGCAAACTGTACACCGCATCGTCGTCTACATCGCCTACATCACTTCTTTGGCCATTTTCCTGTTTAAAACCATAAGGGTTCCCCGCATTTACTCCGAAAAATACTACGTCATTCTTTTCACCATGATTTTGGCCGGTCTTTGGCAATCCTACTACATCTTCTCTAGGACACCCATCGACCGCTCCATGCTTGCCCTTGCTGTTTGCGCCCTCCTCATCTTCTATTTTTCACTGTACTACAGGCCATTCAAGCTTTTGGACCGGATGCTCGCCAATATCGCATCTAAAATTCCAGAAGCAGTCCTGTTTTTCGACGCCAGCGACCGCTGCATTTGGGTAAACAACAATGCCAGCCAGCTTTTACAAATCAACTCCGACAAGCTCGACAGCGTAAAGCATCGACTTGCCGCCATGTTTGACGATCTAGGAGAAGGCCAATATAACTGGACTTCAAAGCAAACCGTAGGTTCAGGCAAGAGTGCCAGGCACTTCGATCTCAAAAGACATCATGTGACAGACGCCAACAACAAAAAAATCGGTTCGTTCTTGACAATCTTGGACAACTCCCAGGAAGTCCATCGGCAACAACAGGAAATCTACGAAGCCACCCACGACAAGCTCACGGGACTGTTCACCAAGGAGCACCTTTTCAATGTCATCAAGAACAAGATTGTCAACGAAAAGGACGTTTCCTATTCCATCGCCTACTTCGATATCAAAGACTTTAAAATGGTGAACGATATCTTTGGTAACGCAGTCGGCGACAACGTTCTTATAAGAGTAGCAAACTGGATCAAGGAAAATGCCCAGGACAACTGGACTTACGGGCGCATTGGCGGCGATGCCTTCGGTATCTGTTTCCCCACAAATGGCGTCCGGCTGCCAATAGTCGAGCAAAGACTCTCCGCATTCGCTATTTCCAACGGAACCATCGATCAACGGATCTTGATGCACGTGGGCATTTACCACATAACGGATCCCAGTATCGACATATCCATCATGTTCGACCGCGCCCACCTGGCCCAAAAGAGCATCAAGAATGAATACAATACCCATATCGCCATTTACGACGACAAAATGCGCGACCAAGTGCTCTGGGGTCAAAAGATTTCTGCAGAACTGGAAGAAGCCCTTAAGCAACGCCAAATCGTCCCCTATCTGCAGCCCATCGTAAACAACAACGGAAAAATTATCGGGGCCGAAGCCCTGGTTCGTTGGATACATCCTTCCGAAGGATTCCTCCCCCCCTTCACCTTTATTCCCATATTCGAAAAGAACGGCATGATTGCCGATGTGGACAAGTACATTTGGCGAAGCGCCTGCGAGATTCTTTCTTCCTGGACCGACGAAAAATCGAAGCTCTTTATTTCGGTGAACATTTCCCCCAAGGACTTCTACTTCATGGACGTCTATGCCGAAATCAAGAACTTGGTCGACGAATACAAGATAGAGCCTTCGCGCCTGCGCATCGAAATCACCGAAACCGTGATGATGACCGAAGCCGAAAGCCGCATGGCCATTCTCAGCAAGTTCCGCGACTCCGGATTCATTGTAGAAATGGACGACTTCGGAAGCGGCTATTCTTCGCTGAACCAGCTCAAGGACATGCCTCTCGACGTACTGAAAATCGACATGAAGTTCCTGAGCAAGGCCCAGGACAACGCCAAGGCCGAAACCATTCTGCGCAACGTACTCAGGCTTTCCAGCGATCTTGGGCTTTTCTCCCTTACCGAAGGCGTAGAAACCGAAGACCAGTACAAAATGCTAAACGGTATGGGCTGCAATCTGTTCCAAGGCTACTACTTTGCAAAACCCATGTCTGTTACAGATTATGAAAAACTCTGTAACGAACAGTTTTCAGACAAAAAAAGCTCCATATGAGCTAAAATAAAGACAAATAATCTTTTGGACAGAAATTTGTAACAAACAATATAAGTTTATTTGCATATATTCAACTCATAGAACAAAGTAAATATCTATGAGTAAAGCCTTATCGTTTGCATTTCTTTTTGTGGCCACCGGACTTCTGGTTTTCCAGCTTTTTGTTGGAAATTATATCATAATGGACCTTTCAGCCGCTATTTTGATTATCTTCGCTATTTTACGGATTGAAAAGTTCCAGAAAGAAGCTACTATCGCCAGAGAAAAGGCAATCAAGCGTCAACGCGAGATATACAACGTCACACACGACAAACTAACGGGATTGTACACAAAAGAAATCCTTTTCCATAAAATCAAGGATATCATATCCAAGAACAGCGATAGACATTACTGGGTTGCCTATTTTGACATCAAGGGGTAGTGTAAATCAAACTGTGTCATCGTCCGTTGTTTGATTCCTTAGTAAAAGTTATAAAATTTTAAACCGGTCCTCGAACCTTATACATAGTTGCTGAGCGATTAAGGACCAGTTTGCCAGCGGCATTGTCCATTTCT
>JAFXLS010000120.1 GCA_017530965.1 Fibrobacter sp. | reverse complement strand
TTTGTCATTGTTGCCGGGCTTTCGGCCTGTGTTGCAAAGCTTGAAAAGAGGTTGAAGAAAAATGAACGCTAATGCAGAAACTTTAATCCAGGTCAAGGACCTTTGCAAGTCTTACGGCGACAAGCAGATTCTCAAGGGAATCTCGCTCGACATTCACCGCGGCGACGTGATTGCGATTATCGGACCTTCGGGGTGCGGCAAGTCGACATTCTTGCGCCAGCTGAACCTGCTCGAAATTCCGACGGGTGGCGACATTCTATTGGACGGCAAGAGCATTTTGACGAAGGGCGTGTGGAAACCGGACATTCGCAAGCGCGTGGGTATGGTGTTCCAGCAGTTCAACTTGTTCAAGAACATGACTGCCCTCAAGAATATCATGTTCGCTCCTGTGAAATTGGGGCTCATGACCAAAGCCGAAGCGGAAAAGCGTGCGAAGGAACTCTTGGACCGTATCGGTCTCTTGGATAGGGCGGATCATTACCCGGCACAACTCTCCGGCGGCCAGCAGCAGCGTGTGGCGATTGCCCGCGCCATGGCCATGCAGCCCGAGGCAATCCTTTTTGACGAACCGACAAGCGCCCTGGACCCCGAAATGGTCGGCGAAGTTCTCAAGATTATGAAGGACTTGGCAAAATCCGGCATGACGATGGTCGTGGTGACGCACGAAATGAGCTTTGCCCGCGAGGTCGCAAACCGCGTGCTGTTCTTTGCCGACGGCTACGTCAAGGAAGACGGCTCCCCCGAAGAAATCTTCGACAATCCGAAAGATTCCCGCCTCAAGGAATTTCTCTCGGCATTGAAGAAATAGGGCTATACAATCGGGAACATCATACGTGTCCAGAGGGCGTCATCTAGATTGACTCTTTTTTAGTTCCTTCTCCAAGGAATCAAAGAGGTCTTTTTGACGGGTTGATTTTCCCTTTGAAAAATCGTCTTCACTTTGAGCCAAAAGTCTTAATATTTTTGAGGCTTTATTCTGCATTGAATCTTTATAGGTCGGCATAAAACCTCGCGTAAGACTGAATTCGGTATTAAATATAGTCTTTCGTTGGGGGTAATGCAAGTGATAATTCTATTTACTCGCGCACAATCTCGACAGCTGCCAGTTCCTTGCCGGTTTCTAGGTGGTGTACACTGAATCGCGGGGGAGTGGAGCCGTCTTCGCCATTGCCGAAGGTTTCGTAAAGTCCGAAAGTCGGCGGATTTCCGCCCTTGGGCAGGCTCGTGGAGCCTGGGTTCAGGCAGTAGACGCCATCGGCGTTCTTTTCGGCGGTAAAGATGTGCGTGTGGCCCGAGAAATAGACGTCGGCCTTGTAGTGGCTGAACAGGTACGGGTCGTACAGGTGACCGTGGCTCAAAAACAGGCGCAGTCCGTTTTCCTCGAATTCGGCATAGTCGGCTAAACAGGGGAATCCGAGCACCATCTGGTCCACTTCGGCGTCGCAGTTGCCGCGGACGGCGGTAATTTTCTCCTTGAGCGGGCTCAAAAGTTCGACAACGCCTTGCGGGTCGTGTCCGCCCGGCAGCGGGTTCCGCGGCCCGTGATAAAGAAGGTCGCCCAATAGGAAAATGCGGTCGCATTTGAGCTTGTCGAGGTAAGAAAGCGCCATCTTGCAGGCGAACGCAGAACCGTGAATATCAGAAAGAACAAGAGTACGCATAAAAGAAAATCCCGTTTTCCATAATATAGCTATAAAATGGGGGAGACTTCATTTAAAATAGGTATATTTGGAGCGATGAACGTTTTCTACCACTTTCCCGGTCTGTTTGAATTTTACGACCTTTACAAGGCTTTTTTGCCGCTATTCCGCGAGCATCGGGAATACTTTTATGAATGGTGTGAAATCGGTTCCATCTATGGTGCTCCCAACGATTGCCTGTGGGGCGGTGGTCGCGTCGGATTTGGCGATGCGGATCCCGATGAGGTGGCGGCTCTTATGAAGGAATACGGCATTTCTGCGCGCTTGACCTTCAGCAATTCCTTGCTCAAGGAAGAACATCTTGTCGACAAAAAATGCAACGCCTTGTGCGCCCTCTTTGAGAAAAACGGAGCGGCTCCGAGCGGCGTCATCATTCATTCGGATTTGTTGCTCGATTACATCAAGGCGAAGTATCCGGGATTCTATTTCGTTTCTTCGACCACGAAGGTGCTGACGGAATTTAGCCGCTTCGAAGCAGAACTGAACCGCGACGAATTTAGTTACGTGGTGCCGGATTTCAGGCTCAACAAGCAGTTTGCCAAGTTGAATGCCCTGTCGGCCGCGCAAAAGCAAAAAGTCGAATTCCTGTGCAATGAATGCTGCTGGTTCGGGTGCCCCGACCGGAATAATTGCTATGAGAATGTGAGCCGGAAGACCCTCGGTGAAAACTGCGAGGACCACGTTTGCGTCTCTCCGAATGCCCAAAGGGGCTACCGTTTCTCCGATGCTATGAAAAATCCCGGATTTATCGGAATTGACGACATTCAAAACATGTACGGCCCGCAAGGATTCCGCCACTTTAAAATCGAAGGCCGCAGCCTCGGCAGCGCCGTCATCCTGGAATTTTTGCTCTACTACATGACCAAACCCGAATACCAGCTCAAAGTCCGCGAAGAAATCTACCTCGACAGCTCGTTGGACTTGTTTTAGGGCGGGAGGAGTAGCTTATTTTTTCCGTTTTTCGGCTTTTTGGGGCGTTTTTTCATTGTCTGAAACGCGAAAAAGTGCTATATTTGATGCGTAAAAATCTAATTACCTTAAAAGGAAGGTTAAATCATGGCTAGAAAGAAGATTGCACTTGTTGGTGCTGGTCAAATCGGTGGTACAATGGCTCTCGTGCTCGCCCAGAAGAATCTTG
>JAFXLS010000119.1 GCA_017530965.1 Fibrobacter sp. | reverse complement strand
GAAGCAGCTGTTCGCCGATTTGCATGCGCGATACGGCTGCCAGTTCGAGCGCGAAACCGTGACCGAGGCGATACCCTGCCCCAAATGCGGAGGCGCGCTCGAAGTAGCCCCTTGGGGCTACGTGTGCCCCAAAGCCGAATGCGGATTCCGATTCGGGCACACTGTGGCAGGCAAGATGCTTGCCCATGCCGAAATCAAGAAGCTACTTGCCGGTGAAACTGTCGGACCGGTTTCTGGATTCAAAAGCAAGAAGGGCTCCGAATTTTCAGCGAAGCTCTCCGTCGATAAAGATTTCAACATTCAATTTGAATTCGAAAGCGATGGCAAATTCCACGGGCAAAAGACAGAATACAAGTGTCCACTCTGCGGAGCCGTTCTTGAAGAAAACAAGAACGCCTTGTTCTGTACCGGCACAACCGATGGAGTTGATTGCAAATTCACTCTATTCAAGACCGTCGCAGGCCACACGCTCACCGTCGCCGAAATAAGCGAGCTCTTTACCAACGGCGAAACGCCTCTGATTCAAGATTTCAAAAGTAAGAAGGGCTCCGATTTTGCCGCACGCCTTAAATGGGGCGAAGGCGCCGACAAGGGCCGCACCGTCTTTGAATTTATGCGCAGGAACTTCCCCTGCCCCGTTTGCGGAGACCAGCTACGATTCCGCAGCGGCACATCGGGCCAGGGCAACAACGAGGCTACGCACGCCGCGTACGTGTGCATGAACCCGCAATGCGGTTTTGGCATTCCGCAGGTATTCTACCAGCGGAAATTCACCGACGAAGAAGTGGAAGGTTTGCTAAAGAACAAACTAACGCCAGTCCTCGAGCCGTTCAAGAAGAACGACACCACCTTCCGTGCTGCTCTGGAGATCCGCGACGGCGGCAAACTCGCCTTCAACAAATTAACCGTCGAAGTTATCTCTCAAAAATAGACCGAGCCGTGGCAATGCTTGCATTGCCATTTCCGAGCCGCTAATCGGCTGAAAGACATGTTCGCAGACCGAGCGTCGCGACCGTGCTTGCACGGGCATGACCGAGGTCCAGAACAGGCGTAGAAAAGGCCGTAAGGCGAGCGCAGCGGCGGCAAACAAGTTTGCCGACATTGCCGAGCCGAAGGCCTTTCTTTTTTCATTGACCGGATGGTCAATGAAAAAAGAAAGGGCTCCCTTACGGGAACCCTTTCCTAAGAAGGAGAAAATATGAATCGGTATGTGGAACCTTGAACCTACCAGGAGGGGAGCAATGATAGAGTTGTTTCAGGATTTACCCTTCTACCGTTCACGATTCCAAATATACCCTTTTATTTGCCCTTGAGAACTACCAATTTGCTTATTTTCTAAATCCGTTTCGATTACATTTTGGATTTAGTAAACTGGTGTTTACTCTTCGTGGAAAATAATCTTGCACTTCGGAACAAAACGGAATCCACCGCGACGGTGACGTTCGATTTCGAAGAACTTCTTCACACCTTCGGACGGATGTTCAGGATCGTCAGAACCGTTGATATGAGCAATCACGCGGTTCAAACGGCTTTCGAAGTTCGGACGGAGCGGGTCCATGCAAATGGACGGATCGCGCTTGAATTCGCGGTTTTCAAATTCTTCACGGCCAGTGGCGCTGTATTCACGCAGCAAGTTACGGAGAATACGAGCAGGCACGTTACGCATCAAGTGCTTGTTGTTCACCGAGATAGAATCATCGCTCTTGTAGTAGATGATCGTCACGGAGTCGTTCATTGCTTCAAGCAGCTGTTCCTGAGCCTTCTGGATCGGTTCCCAAGAATCGAATTCCTGCTTAACCACAGCGCTCATGAGCTTGTTGAACGGTTCCGGAGCCACCACATTGGCCTTATAATCAAAGTAGACCACGCTAGCCGGTGCGCCGTAATAGCACCCCTTCTGAATCAGGACTGCGCCAACCTTTTCGTCAACGACATCTTCAGTTGCGCGGATGCAAGCCATCTTCTTTTCAGCGTCAAATTCCCAATCAAGGCCATATTCAGCAAGGCAGTCACCAAAGGTTTTGTATTCGCCAACCTGACGACCATTCACAAACACCTTGTTATCGCGAACTTCTGCTGTAGCACGATTTTCGAGAGCTTCAGCAAAAGAGGTCTGGCAAGCCTTGTATTCGATCTTTTCGTAAGGCGGTGTGTTCAATAGAATTGCACCGATCTGCACCAGGCCGTTGAACCAGCGCATGGGGTTCGTAATCAGCATGCCCGGGGAGTCAAACCGATAGGTGAAGTATTCCTTGCGGAAGCCATCGACCAGTTCGCGGTGGAGGAACTTCGCATTGGAAAGCAGCGGATAACGTTTCGGAATAATATCAAGGCAGAGCTGACGGACGTCTTCAGTTGCGTAGAACTGCGAAACGTACGGGAGGTAAGAACGAAGCACGCTACGAGCAGGAATCGCTTCGAAGGTTGCGCAACGATCCATAATGCGCTGCACGAATTCGTCCGGATTTTCGCCTCGTTCATAGAGCCAGTTTACCACATTGTTCATCATAAGGCGGTGAACACTTTCGTCTACAAACGAATCTTCGAAGTAGATGTCGTTTAGCAACTTGACATTGAAACGAGGATCACGCTTAATTAGAGTCAAGATGTCCTTGACTGGGTATGAGATGAGCAACTCAATGTGAGTCAACTGAAGGAATAGGTTAGAAAGCACTTTTACCTCACTCTATTGAATGGTATTTTTGAAAAACGCCACTCAGCCTTTTCGTACAATTAATTTAGCAAAAAAAATACGATTTAAACCCCAAAAGGCTATATTTGGGGCATGAAATCGGCTGAAATACACGTTTTATCAGATGAAATCATCAATAAAATAGCTGCGGGCGAAGTCATAGAGCGCCCTGCATCGGCTGTAAAAGAGCTGATTGAAAACGCAATTGATGCCGGAGCGACCCGTATACAGGTCGCCATTGAGGAAGGCGGCAAGAAAAAAATCCAAGTTATTGACAACGGAAAAGGCATGAATGCCGCCGATTTGGATTTATGCTATTTACGCCACACCACCTCGAAGCTTTTTAGTGCAGACGACTTATTCCATTTGCATACAAATGGTTTCAGAGGCGAAGCCGTGGCCTCTATTGCCGCTGTGTCCAAATTAACCATTACCAGCGCCACCGACGAGGGTGATAGCGGTCGCATCAAATTGGAAGGCGGAAACGTTGTTGGAAAGCAAGACATACAAGCTAGCAGAGGCACCACGTTCCTGGTCGAAGACCTGTTTTACAACACCCCCGTGCGCCGCACCTTTTTAAGCAGCGACACCGCCGAAGGCACCCGTATTTTCGATGTTGTTCTAAAAACAGCCATAGCCCACCCCGAAATCCGTTTTGACTACAAAGTTGGCGATAAAACGGTGTTTACAGGAATTCCCGGGGAACTGCGAAACAGGATCGCCGAAGCCATTGGCTCTAAAATCGCCAAAGTCCTTTTGCCGGTAGACTATACCGAAGCGGGCGTCCACGTTTGGGGGTATGTCTCCCCTACCACCGAAACAAACGGCAAGCGCAACCACCAGTTTTTGTTCATCCGTAATCGCCCCATCGAAAGCAAGATGGTTAGCAAGGCGGTGCAACAGGCCTACGAGCCCTATGGAGCACAATGTAAACCCGTTTCGGTACTGTTCCTGGACATGCCCGATATGGAATTCGACGTAAACGTGCACCCCGCCAAGCGCGAAGTTCGATTTGCAAACCAAAATTTGGTCTTTCTGGTGGTATCCCACGCCCTTCGCGACACGTTTACAAAGGACATGGAGGCAAAATCGCCCCTAATAGACCTTAGCGACGAAATTGCAGGCCTAGACAAGGTCAACGATTTACAGGACTGCGCCCCCAAGGTTCCTTACGGATTCGAAGAACCCCTTTCTAAGCCGGTAGCCACGCCCGCACCCAGTTTTACGACCAAGGAGTCCAACGGCGACATCCCCGAAATGTCGAACCGCCCTACGGCGTCCTTTACATTTGACAAACCCCGTAAGACAGCGTCATTCAATGACTTAGCACAAGACCTCTTCAGCACCCCCGAAGCGGGCAAGGTCATTTCACTGGAAGGGCATGTAAACGAGGCCCCAGAACCAACGACCCAGTGGGTGCCCCCTACGTTCTTCCAGATTGCCAACACTTACATTGCGGGCGACGATTCCAGCGGACTTTTGGTCATAGACCAGCATGCGGCCCATTCCCGCGTACTTTACGAACAGGCTTTGGACACCTTAAGAAACGGTTCCGCCCTGGACAGTCAGGAACTTTTGTTCCCGGAACTTTTGGAACTTTCCAAACTGGAAGTGGAAGCACTCAAAAGTGTAGAAGACCAATTCAAGCACTTGGGCTTTTACATAGAGCATTTTGGTGGCGAAACCTACCAGATTCGAGCCATCCCCAGCGCACTCCCCCTTTCCCGCGCCATCAAGGCAGTCAAGGATTTCTTGGATAGCATCGGTGACGAAGGCAAGGGCGAAGGCGACATGGTTAAAATCCAAGACACCATCGCCAAGGCTTGGGCAAACACCAACGCTTACCAGGCCGGCGACAAACTGAAGCCCGAAGAAATGGCCGCCCTAGTAAGCCAACTCATGCTTACCGAAGAACCCCTAAAGTCCCCCTACGGGCACCCAACCCTACTCCGTTTTACACTCGACGAGCTGGCCAAGAAATTCAAGCGCTAATTGGTCGAAAGATCTCCCGACAGCGAGCTTTTTAGAAAGCTCTTGCGCAACATTTTCTTTAATCCCATTGGCCATCGACCCTGTTTTGAGCCCCGACCACGGGGGGACGATGTGTTCTAAGAACACAAGACGATCCAGTATAATATTGGGCAATGCGAAAAATTTAGTCTTGATAAACAAGCGTCCCAAGCAATAAGTCAACAAGTCCGGCTTAGTACAAACCGTAAAAGGCGTTCCAGACAAGGCCAGTTCCAAGGTGGCGGTTCCAGGTGCGGTGATGACGTTTTCCGCGCTTCGGTAAAAAGCCATTCGCTCCTCGGCACTTGATGGAGCAACCTTAATCTGAACCCTTCGCAAAAGTGAATCACCACCCATTCGACGTAGAGTCCTTTCAAAAGCGGAAACCAAGTCCTGCCGTGCAGCCACCAGAACAACGTTCTCATCATTCCGCACAGCATTCAAATATAGGGGCAAGTTCCGTAGCGCCTGCGCCTTTCGACTCCCGGGAAGAAGCAGCACCTGGATTGCTGCATCGCTACGACCGTTTTCATTTCTAACATCAACAAACGGATGGCGAACGCGAACTACATTGCAGCCGGCTTCGTGGTACACAGCCTCTTCAAAATCAAAGAACACCGCTAACTTCGCAAATGGATTTTTCGCAAGTTCTGCGGCACGTTTCTTTTTCCAGGCCCATACCTGAGGAGGCGCCACATACAGTGCGGGCTTATGCAACTCGCCAGCCCGCTTCACCAGCTTCATATTGAAGCCGGGATAATCAATTGCAACCAGCCCGACACAATTTGGCGATTCCAACGCGGACTTCAGTTCGCTAAAACTTTTGCGCAACTTGAAGTACTTCGGCAGCACATCGCCAAAGCCAGACACAGGCAAAGTTTCATAATGAACTAAAGGTTCCAGTCCCGCATTTTGCATACGCGTGCCACCGGAACCCTTTACTAAAAAACGAGCGGCAATGGCCTTTACCAGAGGTTCACCGATGCTATCCCCGGAATCTTCGCCGGCACAAAAAAGAACAAATTTATCGTTTGGCACGATTCGAGACCCAAACCTTCAAGGCACCTAAATCCTTGCGCAGATACTGCAACAATTCGGGAGTGTAAACCACTTTCTTGTTCTTGAGGCATAGCACATGAACGTTGCCCGATTCCGTTTCCACGTGAGCAACAATTTCACAACCCCGTTCCCCTTCAAAGGGTTCGTACTTTTCCATGGCCGTCAAAAGCTTGTCGGCAAAGGCATCGTCCACCATTGAAGAATAGAGCACCACGTGAATGTGGCTCACCATGTCCGAACGCACGCGGTCCAGCTGAATGACTTCTTCAACCACAATCTGGACGCCATCGCCCATGCGCTGCTGTTCCAGGCTACCCTTCACCAGCACGCGGTCATCGAGCGCCACGGTATCGCGGAATTTTTCCCACAGATCCTTCTTGAAGAACATTTCCAAGTCACCATGGAAATCTTGAATGGAACCAGCGCCAATGGTATCGCCACGCTTGGTTTCAATGGAGCGAAGCTTGGTCACCACGCCGCCTACAATCACGGTTCCGCCCACATGACGCGACAATTCTTCTTCGTCAAGCGAGCAAGAGGTAAAGCCTTGCAGTTCCGGGCGGAATTCATCCAGCGGGTGGCCCGAGAGGAACAAGCCCAACACATCGCGTTCCTTGTTGAGCATTTCCATGGCAGTCCATTCTTCAGCTTCTTCAAGAACCTCAGCAGAGCTATCCATAGAAGGAGCACCGCCGCCCATGTCAAAGAGGGACATCTGACCGCGATCCTTATCTTCTTGGAATCTGGACGCCACTTCCATGGCGCGGTCCACGGTCGCCATCAATACGGCGCGACTGCCAGGCAGTTCATCCAAGGCTCCGGCCATGATCAAGCTTTCAATCAGGCGCTTGTTCATAGGCGGACGTTTTTCTTTTTGTTCACCCTGGTATTCGGTTACTCGCTTGCAAAAATCGAAAATATCCTTGAACTTGCCGCGACGTTCGCGTTCTGCCACAATGTCTTCGACAACAGCAATACCCACGTTACGAATGCCCGCCAAGCCAAACAGAATCTGGCCCTCCGTATTGGCCACAAATTCACCCATAGAGGCATTAATATTAGGCGACACCACTTCGATATCCAGACGTTTGCATTCCAAGATAATCGTCACGATATCTTCGGTCTTGCCCATTTTAGATGTCATGGAAGCGGCCATGTATTCGGGGCCGTAATGAGCCTTAAGGTATGCCGTCTGGTAAGCCACGTAAGCGTAAGCCGCAGCATGACTCTTGTTGAATGCGTATCCGCAGAACGGAAGCACCGCATTCCACACCTTCTGAATCATTTCCTTTTCGTAGCCCTTGTCCAAGCACTTCTGGAAAAACTCCGGTTCGAGTTTCGCCATCTTTTCAGGCATTTTCTTGGCCATGATACGGCGGATGTTGTCAGCGCCACCCAGCGTGTATCCGCCCAGAATCTGTGCCAGCTTCATCACCTGTTCCTGGTACACAATCACGCCGTAAGTTTCACCCAACACCTGTTCCAAGTCGGGGTGGTAACAGTCGATTTCTTCTTGGCCGTTCTTACGGGCAATAAAGTGCGGAATCTGGTCAATCGGCCCTGGACGATACAGGGCGTTCATAGCGATCAAGTCAAAGATTCGCGTGGGTTTCAGTTCGCGCAGGTACTTCTGCATACCCGGAGATTCGAACTGGAACACCGTGGTGGTCATGCCCTTGCCCAACAAGTCAAACGTTTCCTTGTCATCCAAGGGAATATGGCCCATGTCCACTTCAATCTTTCGATTCTTCTTGACCATGTTCACCGTGTCTTGAATGATCGACAAGTTGATAAGGCCAAGGAAGTCCATCTTCAAAAGTCCGATGTCTTCGGCGTAATGCTTATCGTACATCACCACCGGAGTATCTTCGGGGGCGGCACGGTACAACGGAGCAAGATTATAAATAGGAGTCGGCGTAATCACCACACCGCATGCATGCACACCCGTCTGGCGGGGCAAATCTTCCAGCTTTTTAGCAACATCCCACAAGTTCTGGTAGCTGGCGCGGCTATTAATCATTGCCTGCAAGGGTTCCGGGCTATAACCGTCTTCCAGGTTGTTGCCCTTCTTGTCTTTACCCGTCCAAGCCTGCTTTAGGCTAAAGTTCAAGGTGCGCTGGGGGAACAGCTTGGTAATCTGCTTTGCTTCGGCAGGGGGAAGTCCCAAGACGCGGGCCACGTCGGTAATCACCGCCTTGGACTTGAGCATACCGTAGGTAATAATCTGGCCCACGCATTCCTTGCCGTACTTGTCCGTCACATACTGAATCACACGACCGCGGTCTCGGTCCGCAAAGTCGGTATCGATATCCGGCATGGACACACGTTCGGGGTTCAGGAATCGTTCAAAAAGGAGGTCAAAAGTCAGCGGGTCAATGTCGGTAATACCGATAATGTAGGTGACCAAAGAACCTGCCGCAGATCCACGGCCCGGGCCCACGGGAATTCCGTGTTCACGAGACCAGTTGATAAAGTCCCACACAATAAGCAGGTAACCCGCCACGTTCATGTTGCGGATACAGTTCAGTTCCTTGTACATGCGCTTGCCCACATCGGTTTCATGGGCAGGGAACTTGAAGTCCTCTTTCGGGAAGCGCCACTGGAGGCGCTGATTACAAAGATGGGTAATGTAGATATCCGAATCAGAGCCCGGTTTGCACCAGCGATGGACAGCCTTGTCCCAGGCCTTGTTGTCATTTTCATCAAAGAATTCCGGCTGAGACAGACGTTCAATTTCAGCCTTGTCGTCATCGGTCAGGGCATCGGGTTCAATTCCCTTTTCGGCGCAATAGGATTCCTGCACCTTTTTCTTCTTATCCTTGATGACGCCCTTGAGTTCACGTTCGCGAACTACCGGATATTCCGCATCGTATTCCGCCTTCATGATGGCTTTGATGCTCTGGTATTCTTCAGATGCCAGGAATTCGTCAGGAATCTTGAAACGGGGCCAGAATTCGTCGCCGATACCGGTCTTGACCGTATAGTTACAGCGTTCCGCAATCTTCACCGTATTTTCGATGGCTCCCGGAATATGACCGAACAGTTCCACCATTTCGGCTTCGCTACGGAAATAGAATTTGTCCGACGGGAAACGCTTATCGTCAAAACCGTTCAGGGTTTCTTTCAAAGAAATGCAACGCAGAATCTTGTGGGCCTGGGCATCTTCGGCCTTGATGTAATGTACATCTGCCACCGCCACGATTTCACGGCCCAACTCGCCCGCCAGCTTAACGTTATATTCGTTCAGTAATTTTTGTCCCTGAACACCATTATCGCACACCGAAATATACAGGTGGTCATGGTCAAAAATTTTGTCCAGGGCTTCCATGTATTCGCGGGCAACACTATTGCGCCCCGCCACCACACTCTGGCCGTACTTACTGAAGAAATCACCCGCAATGGCGATAATGCCCTCTTTATGTTCTTCAATCACCGACAGCGGAACCGAGGGAATTTCTGCCCAACGGTCACCGTCTTCGTAACGGTAACTGACAATGCGGAGCAGGTTGTAATACCCCGCCTCGTTTTCGACCAGGAGAGTCAACCGTTCAAATGTGGTCGGATCTTTCTGGTTGGCGCTAGAAGTGTCTACATAAATATGGCAACCATAAATGGTCTTTACCGGCGGGAGGCCCTTCTCTTTACGGGCCTTGTTCATGTCCTTTCCGCGAGTCTGAATTTCTAGAATACCGAACATGGCACCATGGTCAGTCAAAGCGACTGCAGGAGCATTTTCATCGGCAGCGGCAGCCAATATACCATCTAGACGAGCAGAAGACTGTAAAACAGAAAATTCAGAATGAACTTGCAGGTGAACAAAAGCCATACCTGCAATTTAAAAAAATCCCGGTGGAACCGGGATTCTTCAAACCAATTATTGATTTCAATTACTGACGAGAGGTCGTATCCACAATCGGTAGCGGATACAATGAATCAATCACAATCAAGGTATCTGTTTGTCCAATAAATGCCGTATCGAATGTGACAGAATCCTGTGGAACAAGAACCAAGGGTTCGCTTTCGTCAACATAACGAACCACATTCGAGATTCTCAGCTGGTCGTACGCACCGGAAGTGGTCATCGCTTCATTCTGACCAGGGCCTTCCATGCAGCAGTCCGACTTGAATCCAATTACGAACAAATTTTCGTAAGGATTACTGCGGCTGGCAGCTTCGTAACCTTCTGTATGAACCATATCGGCAACCTTTTCGCCATTCACCCAAAGGCTCATAGAGCCGTTGCCCCACTGACCCGCAATCAAATTCCAATCCTTCTTCAGTTCTACGGCACCCTTCACAAAGAAGTGCTTGTTATGATGGTTCTTCTGGAAATAAAGTTCGCCATTCTTGTAGAAGAAATGCACGCGAGCGCCATCGTTGCCGAGGAGCGTACGGGCGGTTTCAAAGAAATCGTCATTCGGGCGGAACCAGAATTCAACCGTACCGGCAGCCATCGCATCGACCAGGTTGATTCCTGTCGGAGCGACTTCACCACTCTTTAAGGAAATCGCCTTGCCGCAAACGCCATCGACCGATTCACCTTCACGGTAGACCGTTTCAAGTTCATCTAGATAAAGAGTGGAATCGTCCATTACAAGAGCAGGTGCAACACACTTCTTAACGGCAGCCGATGCCACCGGAGCCGTAGCATTTTCAAAGTAGCGCGATCCCTGAGCCGCCAACAGCGACCACAACGGTTGTTCCAAAGGCGCGGGCACCGTATCGATATTCAAAATCGTGTCGTCAACAATCGTATCGTTAACCAAGGTGTCATCCACCAACGAATCCTTCGGTAAAGTATCAACAACAGCCGTATCGGAAGTTAAAGTATCAGGTTCAACAACGGCATCATCAGCCATCTTGTATCGCGTAATATTGGAAATGCGGAACTGGTCGAAGGAACCCGAAGTGGTCATTGCCGCATACTGGCCGGGGCCTTCCATGCAGCAGCTAGACTTGTAACCGATTACCACCAGATTTTCGAACGGTACTCCACGCATAGCCGGAGCATAACCCTTGTCATGTTCCACTTTGGCAACCAACTTTCCGTTAACCCACACGCCCATGTAGCCGTCACCCCACTGGCCTGCAATCAGGTTCCAGTCGTCCTTGAGTTTGGCCTTGCCATTTACGTAGTAATGCAAGTTATGATGGTTCTTCTGGAAGTAAAGTTCGCCATCTTTATAGAAGAAATGAATTCGGGCGCCATCGTTACCGATAAGGGTACGAGCCTTGTCGTAAAAGTCTTCGTTCGGGCGGAACCAGAATTCAACCGTTCCGACCTTCATGGAATCAATCAGGTTTACTCCGAGAGGCGCCACCTGGCCATCTTGCAGTCTAAGGCCCTTGCCGCAAACACCTTCGACCAATTCGCCTTCATCGAAGAGAGATTCCAGTTCGTCCATGTAGCGAGTATTATCGTCCATGGCGAGTGCCGGAGCCCCACAGCGACCGTTCACAAGGGCAGAGCCTCCAATAACGGGAGATCCCTGATCTTGAGAAAGAGAATCAAAATAACCGGCAATTCCAAGTTCATCGATACGAGCCCACATTTGTGTAGCATCGTTCTTCTGAAACACGGGTTCACCGTTAGAAACAAACTTTTCCGCAGAGGTATCCGATTCGGAGCACCCCCAAAAGAAAGCACCCATAGCCACCAAAGACGCCGAGAGCCATTTCACCATTTTTCGACTCATATAGTCCTCCACTAGTATTCGTAAGAATAATATAACAAAAACCTTCTTTTTTTTTGCAATTTTTTTATTTTAGATGTAGTTCAATTCTTTTATTTTTGTAAAAAATGTATTTTTCGCAAAAAATAAAGCCATATTTCGCAAAAAAAATGAAAAGCAACGTTCCAAATCCAAATCTGAAAATCGCTATTGACGCCCGTATGGTCTCCCGTTCAGGCATCGGCACCTGCATTCAGCACTGGCTCAAGGACGTAGGCTATAAAATTGCCCTTGGGGACCCAAAAGACTTGGAAGCCTACAAGATGATCCCCAAGCATATCCCATTTATCAGCAGTATTTACGGTTACAAGGAACAGCTAAAATTTCCCTACCGAGCCCTTTATCGAGAAAAACCCGATATTTTGCACATTCCCCACTGCAATGTGCCACTGTTCTACCGAGGCAAAATGATGGTGACGATTCATGATCTCACCCACCTGATTTATCCCCAATTTTTGCCATTCAAGCTGGTGCACCTGTACTTCAAATTTATCTTCTGGTTCGTAAGCAAACGTGCCGACCGGATTATTACAGTTTCAGAAAGCACTAAGCGCGACCTGTTGCGTTTCTACAAAATCGACGAATCCAAGATTACCGTCATTCCATCCGGAGTCGGCAAGGAATTCGTGCGCAAATCACCTGAAGAATACGATTACCTATACGAAAAATACGGCATTCCCCGGGACAAGAAAATTCTGCTGTACGTAGGGAACTTGCTCCCCCACAAAAACTTGAACGGTCTGCTGAAGGGTTTTGCCCAAATGAAGGACAAGGAAAATTGCCGTTTGATTTTTGTGGGCAAGGCCTTTGACGGACGCACCAAGGCCACCCAAGAAAAAGAACTGGGAATTGAGAACTTGACCATTCACGCCGGCATGGTCAGCCAAGACGACCTGGTGAATTTTTACAACCTGGCAGACCTATTCGTACTGCCCTCGCTGTACGAAGGATTCGGCTTGCCAATCCTGGAAGCCTTCGCCTGCGGAACCCCCGTGGCCTGCTCCAAGACTTCGTCCATGCCCGAAGTGGGTGGCAACATCGCCAACTACTTTGATCCGAATGATCCGGCAAGCATCGCCAACACCCTCGAAACTTCCATTGACGACAAGGGCAAATACGACGCCGAAATCGACGCCTGGGTATCCAAATTCTCCTGGGAAGAAAGCGCCCGAAAAATCCGGGAAGTTGCAGAAAGCCTATAAATGCTATATTGGGTCCAATGGCAGACAATAAGACAGATGTAAAGCTCCTTGTCAAGCGAATTCTCCAGCTCGTTGTTAGCGTGGGCGGCTTTGCCTACATTTTCTACAGAATTCCGCTGGCAAGCGTCATGGACAATTGGAGCCTTGGAATGACTCCATGGGTCCTTGCCACGCTCGTCGCCGCAAACCTGACCATGATTATCCAGGCTAATCGCTGGAAAGGTCTTTCGGTTCAGGGTCCAGAAATTCCCTTCAAGACATATTACGCCTTTACCGCCATGGGGTATTTCTTCAACAACCTGCTCCCCACCGGTTTCGGAGGTGACGCCGTAAAATCACTGGCCTTCGGAAAAAAATTCAACCAAACAAGCCAATCGGTTTCAGCGGTATTCCTGGCTCGCATCCAAGGGCTTTTGGCCATGTTCCTCTGCTTTTTTGCGGCACTCCCCTTCGCCCTGAACAAGGCAGAAATTCCCTTTATCTACACCGTCATCATGACCATCGCCCTTTTGGTCTGTACCGCAATTGTAGTACTTTGTCTTTTTTCGGACAAAGTACCCATCCCGGAAATCGTTTTAAACAAACTCACCTTTATTCCAAAGTTGCAGAAGAGCCTGTCTATTTATAGGCAGCACAAGAAACAAGTCCTACTTTCATCTTTGGATTCCCTGTGGTTGCAGTTTTTAGCCGTATTCATGACTTACGCCTATTTTAAGGCCGTCGGCCAAAGCATCGACCTCAGCATTCTGGTGGTGTTCACCTACATAACCACCATCGTCTCCATGCTTCCCATTTCGCTGAACGGCATCGGCGTCCGCGAAGGCATTCAGGTCGCCTTGTTCACGGGAATTTTAGGGATTCCTGCACCAGTTGTTTTATCGGCAGGACTTCTGGGATATTTCCCGCTGGTATTCCAGGCCGTACAAGGTGCTATCGTACTCGTTGCGAGCAAGAAACAAGCGTAACAGCCGCACCTCAAAAAAATCCGCCGGAGTTGAATCCAGCGGAGCTTTCAAGAATATTTTCGCGATACCCTTATTCCCAGACTTCCGTCTTGAGTTCGCGGCCCCACATTTCCTTGATGACATCGTCTACCTTCTTGCCTTCGAACAAGAGGGCATGAACGGCATTCACGATCGGCATTTCGACGCCCAACTTGTCGGCGAGAGCCTTGGTGCTCTTGCAAGTGGGAACGCCTTCGGCCACCATCTTCATGCCACCGAGGACCTGTTCGATGGTTTCGCCCTTACCGATGTGTTCGCCCACATAGCGGTTGCGGCTATGCTGAGAAAGGCAAGTCACAATCAAGTCACCCATACCGGCAAGGCCAGCGAAGGTTTCTGGCTTTGCACCGAGAGCCTTACCGAGGCGGCACATTTCAGCCTGGCCGCGAGTGAGAATGGCTGCACGGGTATTGTCGCCAATCTTGAACTTGCCACCGGCTTCGAGACCATAAAGTACGCCAGAAGCAATTGCAATCACGTTCTTCACGGAGCCGCAGAGTTCCACACCCACAATGTCGGTGGAAGTGTAAACGCGCAGGTAAGAGCAGCTCATCGCCTTCTGCACGAGCTTCGCAGATTCTTCGTTCACGCTAGCAGAGACAATGGCCGTAAGAATGTGGCGGCTGACTTCTTCGGCATGAGACGGGCCACTGAAAGCAACCATCTTGTCTTCGGTGAGCCAAGGAACGTTTTCGAGCAAGACTTCGCTCATGAGCTGGTTCGTGCCTTCGAGAATACCCTTCGTAGCACAAACCACCACCGGTTCCTTACCCTTGGCCGGAGTCCACTTGCCAAGATTCTTGGCCACACCACCCATAAACTGGCTGGGTACCACAATCAAAACCATATCGCAGCCTTCCAGGGCTGCATTCATATCAGTCGTATACTTAAAGTCGGCCGGGAAGATAACGCCCGGAAGTTTATCCTTGTACTGGTGTTCCGTAGAAAGCAAGTCTACTTCGGCCTGGGAATTGGTCCAGAACATCACTTCATTCTTATTTTCGTACACCACCTGGCCAAGAGACAAGCCCCAGCCACCTGTACCTAAAACTGTAACCTTCATAATAAATCCTCGCCTATCACTTTTTCCTATAATCTACAATAATTATGCCTTCGGGGTCTTGCGTTTGCTGCCAAAACCGTTTTCAGTGCCGTTCATGAGGCGTTTGATGTTGGATTTGTGCTTCACGATCACGAAAACAGCCACAATAAGGCAGGTAATCATCAATCCCAAGTTAATGTCGTCGGGCGGGAACGGCAACTTGAGGTAGCCCATTACGGCAAACACGCCAAGAGCGACACAGGCCGCAATGCTGCCCACCGACACGTACTTCGATGCAAAGGTGAAAACAATCCACACGCCGAAAGCAGAAAGCGCGGTAATCGGGCAAAGGGCCAAGAAGACACCCAAAGCGGCGAGTACGCCCTTACCGCCGCGGAAGCCCGCAAAGCAAGTAAAGCTGTGGCCCAGAATCACCAAGAGGCCAGCAACAAGCGGAACCCAGTGAGAATAGTCGGCACCGCCGGTAGCCACCTGGGCTTCGCACATCTTCATAGCAATCCACGGACCAAGGATACCCTTGATCAAATCCATGAACACCACGGGGAGTGCGGGTTTCCAACCGAGCACGCGGAACGTGTTGGTGAGGCCCGCATTCTTGGAACCGTAATCTCTAATGTCGAACGATTTTCCCTTTGCGATTTTTGCGATCCAGATCGCGCTCGGGATTGACCCCAGCAAGTACGCTATTGGAAGACTCAGTAAACTGTTCAAGATCTTCATCCTTTCTAAGGGTTAATTTCTGGTCGAAGTTCAAGCGAAGGGGTGCGCCCTGCAGCTGGAATTCTTCGTAAAACTGTTTAAGCAAGTAACGCTTGTAAGAATCGGCCACCAGTTCCGGAGTGCGAGTTTCGATGGCAATTACCGGCGGTTCCACCATAATCTGGCAGGCACGGGTAAGCTGGACGGTACGGGCATTCTGGCTCGGCACCGGATTCTTTTCCAAGAAACTTGCAAAGGCGGTCGCAACGCGGTCGCGGCCAAGCACGCGGCGGCAGTTGGCATACACAGTCTGAATAGCCTGCACAATGCGGTTGACGCGCTGGCCTTCCTTGGCGCTGGCCGAAATAATCGGCACGTATTCGAGCATGGGCTCGCGTTCCAGCATTTCCTTGACCATGTGGTCAAAGGACTTTTCGGTCTTGTCCGGGAAAATATCCCACTTGTTGAGCACAAGCACCAGGCCCTTGCCCGCCTTGCGGATTTCGGTAATGATGCGGAAGTCCTGGACTTCGAGGCCACGGGTGCAGTCCACCATGAGCACCGACACATCGGAACGGCGGATACTTTCGAGGGTACGCATGTTGCTGAAAATTTCAACTTCGTCTTCGACCTTGGCTTTCTTGCGAAGGCCAGCCGTATCGGTCACCACGAATTTCTGACCATCGACCGCAAAGTCGCAGTCAATGGAATCGCGGGTCGTACCCGGAATATCGGACACCACGGCGCGGTCTTCGTTCAGCAAGCGGTTCAATAGCGTGCTCTTACCGGCATTCGGGCGGCCGAGAATAGCAAAGCGAATCGGGCGTTCTTCGCGGCGTTCACCACGAACGGGAGTCGGAAGCACTGCAATGACTTCGTCCATCAAAGAAAGGCAGGCATAGCCCGTGAGCGCACTGATGGTACGCGGGAGACCGAAACCGAGCTTCAGGAACTCGTAGCTTTCTTGACGGTCAGCACCGTTTTCGCTCTTGTTCGCCACAAGAATCACCTTCTTGTCGAGCTTGCGGATCATGCGGGCAAACTGTTCGTCAAGCTTGGTAATGCCCACGCGAACATCCACCATAAAGAGCACCAGGTCAGCTTCTTCGACGGCATTAAAAATCTGGGTGCGCACGCTATCGGCGAGCACGTCGATGGAATCGTCCGGCAAGAATCCACCGGTATCGACCACCGTAAATTCATGGCCCTTGTAATTGGCCGTCTGGTAATGCCTATCGCGGGTCACGCCGTCGCGGTCAGAAACGACTGCGGCACGACGCCCCAAGATTCGGTTAAAAAGAGAGGACTTGCCCACGTTCGGGCGTCCAACTATACATACGACAGGTAATTTCATCAATTGTAAATATAGTAAGAGAGGGCGCCAAACAGAAGACCGATCCCTATAAGCGCAAGGCAGAAACTTGAATTATCTCGCACAAAGACTATCCCTATTCATAAAAAAATATTATTTTCAGAATATGCAGAAAATCGCCCTATTACTTGGGGCCATCACCGGAATTTCTACGGCATGGGCTGCCCCCTTATTCATTGGCTATTATCCCGACTGGGGAAAATGGCACAAGCCCGCCTACACGGTAGAGAAGGTTCCATACGAAAAGTTGACTCACGTACTGTGGAGCTTTATTACGCCAAATACGGATGGCACATTGCGCGGCGACGCCGCTGACGATCCGAGCGCACTTGATTCCATGGTAACGCTCGCGCATGCCGTCGGAACCAAAGTCATCGTCTCGCTCGGCGGTGGCGGACAAAGTGAGAACTTCGTGCCCGTCGCATCGGATGACGCTCTGCGCGGCAAGTTCATCACAAACCTCGTGCAGTTCGTCGCCGACCACAACCTGGACGGCCTCGACATGGACTGGGAATGGGAATACAACCCGGTGCCCGACGCCGACACCATCGCCTACAGCAAGCTGCTCACGGAGCTTCGCGAGGCTCTTCCCAAAGGCAAGAGTCTTTCGGCAGCACTCCCCTGCTCGCCCTATTACGGCAAATGGTTCACACCCGAAGTCCTCGTGAAAAATTTGGATTGGTTCGGGTTCATGACCTACGACATGACCGGGGACTGGGACGAAAAGGCCATGTTTGACTCGCCGCTCTACCCCCACGAAGGTTACACCACCTGGTCGTGGGAAGAAACCCGTGATTACTGGAAAAAACGCGGCGTTCCTACCGAAAAGATGGTCTTCGGTATTCCCTCCTTCGGGTTCGAATTCAAGGGCGCCACAGGCCCCGGCACCGATTTTACAAAAGGAACGGCAAAGCAAGTCCCATACAAGGATATTGTCACGAACACCGAATGGGAATACTTCTATGACAGCGTTTCTGTGGAGCCCTATGGCGTTTCGGCAACCAGCTACGTGACTTTTGAAGACCCCCATTCGTCTGCAATCAAGAGCCACTGGGTAAAGGACAACGGCTACGCGGGTATTATGGTGTGGGAAGTCTCGCACGACTACATCGAAGGTACAGGCAACCCAATCCTCGACAGCATTTACATTGCGCTACAAGACAACGGCGCAGCAATTAAGCAAATCCGCCCGCGAGACAACGCGAACATATGCTCCGTCGGCCGCAGCGGAAATGCCTCCGGGTGCAAAACTCGTGCCACCGACCTTAAGGGCCGAAATGTACCGGGCAAGGCCGCACACGGAGCCTACTTCACCATTACAAAATGAAAAGGGAAACTATGACATTCACACACAAAACACTTTTTGCAGCAATTCTTAGCGGAGCCATTCTTACCGCATGCAGCACCGATGACGACAGCATCTATCCTGAATTTGGCACCATGACGGACTCTCGCGACAACCAGACCTATAAAATCGTCACCCTTGGAGACGCCACGTGGATGGCCGAAAACCTCAACTATAAAGCCAACGACAGCTGGTGTTACGACAATGACGCCGACAACTGCGAAATATACGGCCGCCTCTACACCTGGAATTCTGCTAAAGACAACGTCTGCCCTTCTGGCTGGCACCTTCCTTCAAATGCTGAATGGGACGACCTTTTTGACATGGTAACAGAAGACCCCAAAGAAAAGGCTTTAAAGTCAACCTCATGGGGAGATTCCAGCCAAACAAAGGTGGATCCGAACAACCCGTATGGCGCAGGAACAGATCTTTATGGAATGAGAATTCTCCCCGCAGGCAAGTCGGCACACCTTTCTTTGGCAGGAAGAGTTTTTAATGGACTGGGAACCGAAGCCAATTTCTGGACATCCGACAACTACGACGAAAAGTCCGCCGAATTGATCTGTTTCCGAAACCTCAATGGGAATAGATGCGGCGGCTATACCATTAAAACCGATGGTCTCTCAATCCGTTGCATCAAGGACTGAGCGTCAAGGAACAACATTCTTCATAATTTGCCAATAGCCGCCTTTGTCAGGACCAACTCGACATTCGCGACCACCGCGTTCAGGGAAAAAAATCCATAATTTTACTTGACTCAAAGCGTTCAAAACGATAAATTAATAAAGGTTACGTTTTTAAACGGAGTGTGTATGGTGAAAAACTGGATAATCGCAGGTAGCGCGATTGCATTTTTGGCAACCGCTACATTCGCGACGGGCCGTTCCGTCGCACTCAACAAAAGCATCGAATCGCTGGAGCCCATGAAGGGAATCGTCTTCTGGCCCGACCAGGCAAAAAGCCAGAAGGACCTGCAGGGTTCCATTTCGCTGGAATTTTCCTATTGCCTCCCCTGCGCTGTAGTAACTGGCAAAACCGGCGATAAAATCAACTACGACTGGAGCAGTTTCGAAAAGATGCTCGACGATATCGCAAGCCGCGGGCACCAGGCCATCGTGCGCTTCCGCATCGAATACCCGAACGAGACCATCGAAAACGCTCCCAACTGCACCGAAAACGTGAAAGGAGCCACCGCAGTTCCCTTGTACATCAAGGCGAACAAGTCCTACACCGAGACGTATTCCGAAAACCCGGGCGGCGACGGCCCCACCTACTACGCCGACTGGAGCAACAAGGAACTCCAGTGGTTCTACAAACAGTTCTATACCGACTTCGCCGCCAAATATGACAAGGATCCGCGTATTGCATTCGTGCAGGCGGGTTTTGGGCACTGGGCCGAATACCACATCTACGGCACGACACTCAAGCTAGACACGAACTTCGCGGGCAAAGGTTACCAGAGCGAATTCCTGACGCACATTGATAGTTTGTTCAAGGAAACTCCCTGGAGCATTTCCATAGACGCCGCCGATAAAAAATACACGCCCATCTCCGGAAACAAGACCTTGCTCGCACTGAATTTCGGGCTCTTTGACGACTCCTTCATGCACGCGGAACACGATATTTCGCAAGGCGATGGCGACAACGAGAAAAACTGGCAGGCCATCGGAGAAAATCGCTGGAAGACATCGCCCGCCGGCGGTGAAATCAGCTACTACGAAGACAAAGACCAGCACGAATTCCTGAACCCAGCAGGTCTCTACGGCGTCACCTGGGAAGATGCCGCCGCCAAATACCACATGACCTACGTCATCGGCAACGATGCACCCGAAGGCAGTTACGCCACCAAGGATCGTGTGTACGAGGCTAGCTCCTACGCAGGCTACAAATTCGAAATCACAGGTTACGCAGTCAACAAAATTTCAGCCGCCGTCCGCGTGAAAAACATCGGCATTGCCCCACTATACCACAACGCCTACGTGACCGTAAAGGGCGTGCGCAGCGAAAAATCGCTCAAGGGCCTCTTGCCCGGCAAAGAAGCAACCTTTACTGTTGCAGGCATCCAAATCGGCGATAGCGAATCGCCCGAGCTCACCATCACCGGCGACAAGCTTTTGAAAGACGCGACCATCCCCTACAAGGCAAACCTCAGCGCCAGCGCCGAAGTCATCGCGGGCCTGCTAGACGAAAACGGAACCACAGCTATCACGGGCACACGCTGGAATAAAGGCGCCAAGGGCAAGGACGCAAGCAACCTCGGCAAAACCCGCGCCACCGACCTCAAGGGCCGCAGCGTCCAGAGCAAGGCCGCACACGGAGCGTATTACCCCGTTACAAAGCGCTAATTCTTCGTGATTTGCCAGTAACCACCCTTGTCAGGGCCTATCCGACGGATAAGCCCTTTTTGCTGCAGTTTCTTTATATTCTCTTTCGTTTTTCTAAGCGAAATTCCTAGAATTTTTGCAAGACCAATTGCCGTAACAAAGGGATTTTTCTCCATTTCTCTTATTATTATAGCTTGATTTTCAGTGACCTTTTCAGTGACCTTTTCAGGCCGTTTATCAGAAGCATCCAATTGAGGAATTTTGAATTCCAGCATTACATCGCAAGGATGCACCGTATATTCCGTCTTTACGCCATAATCGGCACAAAGTTTGCACATATTCTCGATTCCACGTCCCCAGGCTTCCACATAGCCAGCCCTAAAGAACGCATTCGCAATCTTAGGGTTGTATTGTTCTGAACGGTGTCGCTGCATAAGCGTTTCAGCAGTCCAATTTGCAGGAAAAACACAATCATTGCTGATTAGTACGAGATCTTCATGTATTCTTATTTGGATTTGCACCCCAGAATCGTAATTAGAATGCATCCTGATACTGCAAATCAGGGCCGTCGCCAAAGAAACCAATTTTCACATAAGCACCGCCAAACCATCTTTCCGGCTGACGATGAAAAAGCAGGACCGCAGCCCGAGTCAATTTTCCATTCTCGGTCAAATTCAAATTGTCGAGCAGTTCTTCATTCGTCATCGCCAAATCCTGCACAGTCATTCGACCGGATTTTTTTGCCTCGCGACGGAATATATCAAAGCTTTCCTTATCCAAATCCCTAAATTCAACACCATCAACCGGCATAGCATCCCATTTTGTCCTGGTTCTGTCCAACAAAAAATGAGTAAGGGCAGGCCCCTGCAAAAGTTGCTTTGTACTTCCGCTTCTATCTTCCATGAGCCTTTTGGCATTCTGCACACCGCATACTTGCCCATCGTCACTGACGCCGATATACAGCTTGCCGCCCTGCGCATTGGCAAAGCCGCAAATCCACTTGAGATATTCATCTCGCCACGACGATTTGTATTAGTCGCTTAAAAGCAAGCCTGAACCATTCGGTATCAAATTCCGCTTTTACATCATCAGCCCAGTGGTTGTAATAACGCCACTGGCTAAAAATCGCATTACCTAAAACATGATAATCCGTGCAAACAGCAAACAATTCTTTATACGAGTTGTCTGAAGTATTTTCAGAATCACGATTGCAATGCTTCGTGAAACTTTCAAAACAATCCATTTCAAAGCCCAGATTTCGGCAGTCTTCGGCAAATCGTTCACTTTCGATAAAATCATATACCTTTGCATGGGTTTCATCAGCATCAATTTCATCCAACAAAGCACCCCATTGTTCGACGAAAGTTTCAACATCTCTCGTAACATCAAGCCAATCGTAAGACGGAACATTCATCCTGTAGAAGATATTGAGTACCTGATTATGAAAAGACTCGACCGCCTTCGATTCCTCCGAGTCACCATAAATCATACCCTTAAAATGTTTGCTCAAAAATTTATAGTGAGAAAAACCTCCATCGCAAACGAGGTCTTCAATCTTTGACGGCAACGCAGAAATACGTTCCCAATTTTCCTCTATCAGCCGTTTCATCGTATCAGCTGTTTCCGTATATTTCCCTGCATAAAAATACGCCCGATTGCAACAAACCGGTTCTCCACGCGATGATTCTATGCAAACACTAGAGTTTCGCACCGCATTTTTAATATAGATTCGCCCGTCGCTATAGAGCAGAACACCCATATCGATTGTCTCAGGAGTATAGAAGCCCGCATCTGAATGGCTCTCAAAGATAGTTCGACCACGCGGTCTCTTGAATTGAAGCGCACTCCCTATTGCATAATCCCTTGCAATTTCGATTTTTTCTTCAAAGGAGCAACCTTCAAAGAAAGCAATGTAACGAGCGACATTCGATTCATAGCCATAAGGTTCCCACTTACTGATATGCGCCGCCACAAACGACAAGAAGTCCTTCGCAGGCCCCGAAGCGCGTTCACACGCTAACTGCTCCGCCATCCAGGCGCGGCCTTTGAACGAATCCCTATACGGATCCTGCTGTTCGCCATGATAATAGCGGCAGTATTTCAAGTCCCTATTTTCGTTATCTACCTGCATAGGAGCCTCCTTTCTAGAGCCACCTATAAATATAGATTCAAACAGATGTCAGAAAGTGACAGTTTCATTTCACTCGTTTACACCGGCATTTATACCGTCATTTTCTTGGACATTTTCATGGACTTTTTCTTGGACATTTGCATTTTTTTCATCAATTAGGGCGTTTTTTAGAGCCAATTTGACAAATTACATCGATTTTCTGTGTACTTTTCTGTGAACCTGTGTCAAAATTGACAATTTGCTAACGCGCGAGAATGAAAGCCGCGTTACAAGCAGTTCTGGCGGCGTTTCGAATTTGCGAGACACTGCCTCGCAAATTGAGCCCCTAAGTTTTTTCTCAATAAAAGCCATTTTTTCGGGAAAAAAATCTATTCCCTGCAATTTGTGAGTCGCTGACTCACAAATCTGTGGATATTTCAAATAAAACATCCTGCATGCATTCAGCAACTGTCGATCCAGCCCCTTGATGGACAACTTGTCCGCCAAATTCTGCAATAGGCGGACCCCGTACTTCGCTCGGTCGCACCCCTCTTGCTCATATTCGACTATATAGCAGCCGATGGCCCAATTTCGTATTGTCAGCAGCTGGTTTACAGCACCCTTGAAAAGGAAACTTGTCGCGTTATGGACATTTTTTTCCCGTTCAGCAAGGTTTTCAATTTTTTTCGCATTTTTTGCCATTCCAATAATCTATATTACACGATACATAGCCCCGTACCGAATGGTTCGGGGCGACCGGAATTTTTGAGATTCGTCTCTTATTCTCACTTCTGAAACCTAGACAACTTCAATTGACTGAGAATAAGGCGAACGCTCACGTCCCGATTGGGGCGTGGGTCGTTTGTGCTTATCATGTCAAAAGGCTTATGTCTAGGGCCTCAGAAGTTGGTGAGCACGCAAGAACGACTCCACGCCTTTTTTTATTTGTGGGAATTGCGG